>JALEGQ010000057.1 GCA_022763385.1 bacterium | reverse complement strand
CAAACTCTCCCTGTCGGGTAGTGAGGTCAAAGAGAAAAATTCGAGTCGTTCCGCCGTCTGCCGTTCGAATCGCTTCAAACGCATCATAAGTGCTCGTAACATTATCGGTCACACAACCTGATACGGAGTTGTTGTCGCGAGATATTGGGAGGCTTGTTGCGCCTGTTGATACATTCTCGCAAAGTGCTAGGACATCGAGAATCCTACTCCTCCGGAGCTTTAGTACATCTGGTGCACCGCTTGCCCCGTTCTCCAGAATGACGGCAGGAAATGAGGACTGAAGATTCTCTCCAGCCTGACGGATGTTCATCGACATCACATCAAGAGCAGAACGCAAATTTCCATTAATCTGCGTTCGGGCCATATCATTGTGATAGCCGTCATGAAGCATAAAGACGTGGCCGACACTGATGGCCATGATCACTGAAGTAAGACTCAACGACACCAGTGCTTCTAGCAGGGTAAAACCTTGCTCCAAGGTATTGGCAGAATCCTGTGAAAAGAGTGAAAGAATTTCCCTCATTGAACCTGCACTCCTCCACCAAGAGCGATCTCTATCGTTCGCGATTTTCCGTCAACATCTTGAATCTGGAAGGTGACGTTCGTGTCAGAGAGCCCACGCTGGGTAAAGCACGTTGACCATTCTGTATCGGAGAGGAGTGCTCCATCAGGTAAAGTCATCGAAAGGTCACCAAGCGACGTTAAAGTGCCGTTACAATCATCAGAACTAAAAGCAACCAGCTCTGTGGTAGAATCAGGCTGGATAACGATGGCGATGGTCTGCGATATCGCCCGTGAACGAGCTAGGCGAATGAACCGGGAGACCTGATACGAGGCATCCACTACCGGATTCTCCAGTTCTTTAAAATTGCTAATGGCAATAGTTGATAAGATCGTTACCAGCCCAACGGTGGCGATCATCTCTGTAAGGGTAAAGCCTGCTTCAGTACTCACTTGCATGAAAATCTTTCCTAACACTTATACGTCTTACAGTTCTGTTGCCCACTAGAACTTGAAGAGGAGGAGCTTGAGCTGCTCGAACTTGAGGAGCTACTACTACTGCTGCTGCTGCTTGAGGAAGAAGATGAAGAGCTGGACGAAGAACTCGAAGAGCTTGAGGAAGAGCTGGAACTGCTACTTGAACTTGAATTGGTATTCCCGTATCCCTTTTCAAGTTGGGTAAAGACAGTCTCTGTTTGATACACGACCTCATCGTTATACGAGACTTCTAAAGAGATATGACGCACCTCATTTGAAGTGCAGAGTGAGGCATCGGTACAATAGCTTACCACCACGGAGTAATCCCGGTTATCCTCAGCAAAGACGGTAATCGGATCATCACTCCCCGTTGCCGGCATATCCTCCACATCCTCAAATCGAAGATCATCAATCACTGTTTGAGCAGCGTGAGCCCCTTCAAATCTCACCTCCCCGGAGTGGTTCGTTTTCAGGTAGGTGATAAAAGAAGCCGTTGCAGCACCAGCGACCACCGTAAAGAGTGCAACGGCGACTAGCACTTCGAGTAAGGTAAACCCTGACTGCAAACGGCGCATCTGCATGCGCGATGATGTATAGAACGAAAGCAATGGAATTTTCCCGCCTTATCCCAACCTGGGAGTGAAATTTTCTCCTGAACCTCCCTTAAGTTGTCGGATGTTCTGTGAGAAAACTGTAGGAAGACGAGACATAAATACAAGAAACCCCTAGAGAAGCCGAGCCTGGAGCTAAGCCCCTGATCTTGCTACCAACTCGCTTGAGGGCGGTCTTCATCCGTCCGAAGAGAGGTACAGGTTCCCCCACATTTTTGATTAATACATGAGGAGAAACATTCTGAGGGGCCGGGAGCTGCAGCCTCAGCTTCGCCCTCGCCCTTTGAACTTTTTGGCTTCTCCGTTTCTTTTGGACACTTCTTTATGCAACCGCTGGCGGCCTCTTGTTTGCAGAAATTACAGGCGCATGCTCGCTTGCACGGCTTCCGCGAGCACTCCGCCATGCACTCTCCAAAGTTCTTGCTCACCGAAGCACGACAGTGCTTATCACACCGCTCTTCCTGCTCTCGACGACATTCAGTGCAGGACTTGACCACCTGAGGACGGCCTCGGGAGAAGTATCCCTTACTTTCCTGAGCGAACGCAGATTGGCAGAAAGCCACCTGCAAGAAAGTCACCGCCAGGAGTGATTTGAGGATGGGGGAAAAGGTTTCGGTATGCATACTATAAAGGTACGTGAGGTTCAGCCATCTCACAAGAATTGATTTGCTCTCAATATTCAGGTTCGACACTCTGTGAAAGGGATATTCCCAGCAAAGAATTGTGTTTCTTGCACCGATAGACCATCGCTCACCGGAGGCGTGATCTGCCTGAGTCTTGTACTCCTCTTTCGACTTCTCGTTGTAGCGTTCCATCCCCCTGCCACCGATGCCGTGAGTGACGCTCTTCGGCACTGGATTAATGCCCAAGATACGTTGGGATTGACTCCCACGGCAAACTGGGATCCCCCACTCTATCAGATCTATCTCGCTGTTATTCAGAAATTAAGCGGTGGGCTCCCCGCGCTGGTCACCTGGTTTGCAGCACTGCTCTCAGCAGGGATGGTGCTCTCCTGGGGCTATGCCCTCTCCCGGCTCTTACCACTCCCGACGGCACTCTACGGTGCCTCCGTCTTTGGGCTCATTCCGGAGTGGGTCGGTCTCTACTCCTTTCACCTGAATGAAACCCTTTTTCTCGTGCTACTCGGCTGCTCCCTCGGCGCTAGTTTTGAATGTGTCCAGAGAAAAACGCTGCGCTCTTTTGTCTTTGCGTTTTTCCTCTGGCTCGGGACAGCGCTCACCAGAGGAATCGGCCTTCCGCTGATGATCGTCTCGGTGCTCTGGATGGCCGCCCATCTTCCTCGCCGTCAGTGGATGCTGGGGTCGCTGCTCGTGTGTGCCCTGAGCGCTCCTCTCCTCGTTCCGCTGACGGTGAGGGGGTACAACAGCTATCGAGTCTTGCACCCCTTCGGCTCTAGCCGCGGAAACGAGATCATGGCGCGGACCGGCGCCCTCACCCAGAAGCTCATCCTCGTTCGGGACGGCGCGGAATGGATCTTTTTCTTTGACTCCGCTCGAGGCTCACCCCATCCCCTTGCCCCACTCAGCCAGTACGAGACGATTCGAGAGGGCCAAGTTGAGGCCATCATCGACCTCAGCAACCGTCAATACAAAGAATGGGTCAATCGTCCATTTGCAGATCCCATTCAGGCCCTCACCCTTTTGGGTGATGATACCCTTTTTACCCTCTTTGGAGTCCCGTGGCCGTATGTTTCAGACGGACCAAGCTACGCTCAGCTTGGCTGGTATTCCCGATGGCTTTGGGGACTCCTTTTTTGCCTCCTGCCATGGATTCTCTGGACACGAAAACCGCTCTTTCCCGAGGAACGACTCCTGCTCTGGCTCATCCTGACGTGGATGACGGTACAGCTTGGAGGACTCTTCGTCCCAGGACAATCTCGCTACCGGTTGCCGTTCGAGGTGCTCTCCCTCGTCACCCTCTGCTCCGTGATGCTTCGACAAAGATCTGTCACCACAACCTTGGCCAGAAGCGATTCGGAACCTGCGACTGATACGCAAGATACTCCGGATCCTGGCGAAGATGACGTTCCTCAGTCCACGCGCGAAGGAAATAAACAATAATGAAGGTACAGCACAGAGAGAGGTAGTACTTCCCGAGGACCACCGCTTCAATGATCCAGATCAAAACCTTTGCGGCATAGGCCGGATGTCTCACAAACCTATAGGGCCCACGGGTGACAATCCCTCGATTCGTAAGGTTTGAAGCTTTAAAACCAAGAGCAAGAGACGACCATACATAGATGCTCCAGAGCAATAATATCGGAATTAATGCCAGGTACTGCACAAACTCCGGAGCGCTCCATGCGTGATCAATGAGCGGATGATCAAAGGGGAGAAAGAAAAACCCATTCAATGGGGGATAACAGACCAGACACACCAACCAACCAAGCACAGTCGACTCCACTGATCTCACGGTATTATTGAGCTGCGGCAACTCGGTGAGATATCCGAAAGCAAAGATCGCAACATCAAGGGAAATCAGAAGGTGAAGTAGCACGGCGTAGACAGAGAGAATGCTCACATCCGATTGCTGAAGCAGCTGAAGTGCATAGGTTCCATTCTGAATGCTCCAGCTGATCAGAAGTGGTGCAAAGAAGAACTTCACCAGCAAAGTTCTCATCGCAGTTTTTGCCAGTGAACGGCTAAATGACTTCGCCCGTCGGTCGAGTGATGCAATCACCGATTTCATACCGTGCCAATATTTATCGGTGGCGGGCGCTGGGCGAATGAAGAACCTTAGGGCGAAAAAATTCAGCAACACCATGTAGAGAAAAATTGGTAGGCAAAGATAATGTCGGAAGTAGGCGTGGTTCTCTCCTTCGAAGGAGAAATACTGGACCACCGTCGATAGCACCCACCAGGGGATATCAAATCCCCAGTGTTCAGGAAGGGAGTCTCGTCCCAGATACCGAAAGAACAGAGTTGAGACAATCGCTCCTCCTTGGATGACTACGAGCCCCACCGAAACAACAGCGACACTCCAGGCCCACCGAACACTACACACCCAAACGCCCCCCAGCCGCTCCGCACGAGTCCAGAAGATCAGGGCTATACCTACTCCCGCCATGATTGCGATAAAAAGAAATCCAAACGGAAGACCCACACCTGTGTCATACCGCGGAGAGACCGTCAGCCATCTCTTCTGTACCGCTAGCGCCTGATGCCCACTAGAATCGACACGAGTTTCCACAAAGAATATGGGAGTGTGAAGGGTGAGAGGGCTCACAGACTCCTGCAGATGAAGAAGCCGCGGAGCTCCTCCTCTTCTCTCAACAGAAAATTGAATTTCATCTGGAGCAATAACATGTAACTTCGCTCCCGGCCGGCAAGAGAGTCCAACGGTTCTCCTCCCAGCGAGACCGATATCGGAGGAAAAACACCCCGGAGAAAAGGTTCTCCGAATTCCGTAGTGAAAAACGCCAACATCCTTAAACGATAGCCGCTTGCCTTCAGCACGATACGACACGGTTGAAATGAGGGGATAGCTTCCCTCATTCTCTGGCAGCTGAACATCAAATGAAAACTGCTTGCTCTCTCCCGGCTGAAGCGCGACATCTTCGGCAACGGTCTGCCGAAGATTCACTAGTTCAACGAACAAAGCGACACCGAGAACAGAAGAGCTTCCACCATTCGTTATCTTGGCTACCCCATGCTGGTCACGAGTCTCCACAGAAAGCCGGAGGTCATGGTCTCGGGCTTCTGCCTCATGTGCGAAGGGGCACCCAAACAGAGATAATCCTAAAAGAGACAGAAATGCCCCCCACCGAACCGCAAAAAGCGGGAAGAAGCAAAACACTTGAGAGAGGGATCGCTGAAATAACATGACCTAAACTATAGCCCGAGTTGAACCTTCGCCACACTCTCTGAAATTACTCTGGAGAGATCAGAGATTCTCCTCCAAACATCTCCAACTCTTCGAAAAGGAGTCCTCTTGCTTCCCTGAGAGGCTCCAGAGAAGATCAGAACGAAGCTCCAGCTACGATCTTCTCGGCGGGAATGCCGAGTTCTCGGAGAGTTTGATACGCCCAGTGAGAGGGTGCATCAGATGAAGAGATATCGAGGAAGACCTCTCCGTCGGGACCTCCCGTCACTCGTACCCCATCGTCATAGATCTCCTTGGCTGGATCTTCTCGACTTGTAAGACGCTCCTCTGATTGTCGAAGCTCTCCTCGACGGGCATGAAGCCTTGCGATCAACTCGTTGATAAGAATCGCGCTCTCATAGTGACTATACTTCCCAGAATCTCCCCAAAACCGGAACGATTGATGACGATACAGCATCGGCTTGGAGGAGCGATTCATCTCCTCCGGACGATCTCCAATAGTGATGATATCTGCTGCAGAGCCCAATCCCTCCTGTACTGGGAACTTCTCTCCCCTCTCCCTGCTGAAGGTAAATATCCATGAACCATCTGGTTGCTTCACCTCTCCATCTACAATCGCTTGTAGCTGCTCAACATAGTCTCCTTGACGTTCACCGGTCTTCACATAGATTAAGAGTGTTGAGAGCTCAGCGTACTCTGCGGTCGAGACAACGGCCAATCCTGCTCGTTCAAGGGCGACGGCTGCCGGCATGAGGGCTCCATAGTCCTGATCCAAGGAACGACCAGAAGTATCGTTAAAACGGAGAGTCCAGTGATCGCCACAGTTTATCGCCCCACACCGACGCACATCGGCCTCTGGAACGTGATCGCGATAGATTGCAGATTCGGGAGAAAGCTCAGCCCAGATCGTATTCGCCAGATCTGCTCTTCCCTCTACCCGTTTGCCATGCACAGAAACCGCTGAGAGGATGAAATTTCGCACGAGGTGATCCGGATCGCGAAGTATCGGCTGGAGAAGAGCGCGGGATGCCTCATCATCCTCTTCATCGATCGATATTTGGGCATCCGGAAAACACTCCACCACAAAATCACCGAGATGAAGCTCTCCTCGATGGTAGGCATCAAATGCGGCATAGCGCTCGGAAAGAGCCCGCCTCACACCACACGAAACATCACTCCACTGTCTCAGGAGAGATAACGTCCGGCCTGAAGCCCCCCCTCCAGTATAGCTGTTAAGATCGGGCGCTCTCAGTTGAGCCACAGCATTCACCACGTCGTGGAGCCTACTTCCGGTCGATGCAGCACTCTCACCCAGCAGCGAAGAGCAGGTGATTTCACCCATTCCTGCAACGGCCTGCATGATCCTTTCCCCATTCTGAGACCAAAATAAAGAACTCCGAAATTTGTCATCCGCGAGTAGACCAGAAAGGATCTCTTGCATCGCAGAAGCAAAATTTCGCACCTCTTCTGCCACCACGTGAGCTGTTTGCTCGGTAACGTGCACCTCATGGAGTCGCGGCTGAAAGGTGTGGAGAAAATCAGCGGTAGAATCCGTGGCATGCTCTCTCAACAACATGGTCGCATCAAGCTTGTCAACGAGAATTGCGAGGGAGTGGAGCTTGTGGTGCACTTGAACCGCAACAGTGGGTAAACCACGAAGATCTTGTCGCCCCTTGTACTCCGCGAAAAGAGCCTCGCCTCCTCCACTGACGTAGGAATTCATCTGAATCGTAAGATCTGAAACTGCCGGTGCCATCATGGATCCGGTATGTAGTACGACCGCTGGAGCGAACTCTCCGAGCGCCCTCAGCAGTTCGAGTCCATGCTGCTTCGGCATGTAAAGGTCAAGGACAAGGGCATCATACGGAGCGCCTTCTGCAGAGGCCTTCCGAACTCGATCAGCGACCAAGGTTGGATCAGTCTCGTACTCAACGGCTCCGTACAACGATTCAAGAAGACCGGCAACTCGTTGGGCAGTTTCAGGCACGTCATCAACAACAAGAATGCGACGATCATCGTGAAAATCTTGAATTCTTGCTGGGGAGAGTGCCGTACGGATAAGCTCCGGCGAATCCCGCTCCACACCCGATGCGACTCCCATCGAAAGGGCGGAGAGAGGCCCCGTAGGCTCTTGTCGGACTGAGAGACCACCTGATACCACTGTCATCTTTATCTCCCCCTCCTCAAGGGGCTCACGCTTCTTGATGGTAGCGAACCCGGGGAGCTACGCAAGGCGACGTCAAAGAATCGGTGCCGTAACGGCGGACGAAAGCCTTAAGCCCGTTGGTTCACGAAAGATCGCTTGAAAGCTCAGTCTTCCGAGAGAACACCCCGAGAGTGGTGGGGCAGTAATCTGATCAATAGTATCAAGCGGAATAGGCGCAAGATACACCGGAGCTGGCAAGCGCCATTCTCCAACTGGGGTCCGAAAAACGGTTCTCGGAAGCTGAGTATCAAAGTATAGGTACGCGATAGTTCCGGGCTCTCCGGAGTCGAGCTCAAGTGCAAACGGACTGTTGCACACGAGAGGCGAGCGGATATCGAGATGCCGATATCGATTGAGCAGTACCTCCATGCGACCGAATATCGGAAGTTGTCCACGATTGGTCGAGTCTTCAGCAACGAGGAGATCTCTATCTCCATCACCGTCGATATCCACCGCGGTCATGCTGAGGAGAAAGTTCGGTGAGGTGACCGGAAGAGGTCGAGAACGGCGATAGCTCCCATCTCCGTTCCCGATAAACACTCGTCCAGCGAAGGACTCTTGATTTCCCGTATTACCAAATACAATGTCTTGAATGCTATCCTCATTCACATCAAGGGTGATGACCGCCTCTCCGGAAAAAGCTTCAGGCAGGGGAACACGGTGGAAGCGAACTCCACTCCCTCCGAGATACACCGCCTCTCTTCTTCCCGCCGAGCTGTTGGAGCCAACAACGAGATCGAGAAATGCATCACCATTGGCATCAAAAAACTGAGCACCAACGGCGCCAACGTTTGGAAACGATGGCTGTGGCAGCGAGCTCATCGTGCCGCTTCCATCGTTCAGAAGCAGCTCATGGCCAACCGCATGCGCAACAAAGATATCGAGATCACCATCGTTGTCGACATCACCAAGGGTCATATCGAACGCCCCTCCGTCCCTCGGGAGATAACTCTGCGAAGAAAACTGAAGCCCTCCATTATTGATATAGATACGATTCGAATCGAGCCCACTGGCCATCCGGTTCTGACCCGCGAGTACTATGTCTGGGCGCCCATCACCATTCATATCAGCGATCTCAACTCGACGGCTGGAAGAGTGATGCAGGGGGAGTGCGGTTGAGCGTTGCGTAAAGTTTCCCTGGCCGTCATTGATATAGAGGTCATCCAGGTCTACGGCTTCAAGAATCCCATTCGCGATAACGATATCAAGGTCGCCATCACCGTCGAGATCTCCCGTGGCACACTCCGCAGAACGACTCGCTCCAGTTCCAACCGGAAGAGGACGTCCATTGATAAAGGTACCGCTTCCATCGGTCTCATAGATCATATTCGGACCGAAGGAGTACACCACCAGGTACTCCAGCTCTCCATCTCCATCAAAATCGGCTGGACAGGCATCAAACGGAACCATCGATGTTGTGGAACGGGGAACCCCAGCAAGACCGGTAATATCAACAAAGAGCGCGCCTCCATTGGCGAAGAACCGGCTCCCTTCTTGCTGGCTATCAGTGAGAACGTCCACAGTTCCGTTCCGGTCAAAATCAAAGGCGAGTACCGCATCTGCTTGAAAGGAACCATGCCAAACAAAGAGCTGCTGGGTCTGATCCTGAAATACTCCTGGGGCTACCTGAGGAAAGTAGCGAGGGATAACCCCTACTCCCCCACTGAAGAGATCAAGGAGTCCATCGCCATTAAAGTCTTCGACGTGGAGATCTACCCTCACTGTGGTGGCATATGAAAGTGGTATAAGCGAAGAGAGATTCCCCCAGCCATTCGCTCCGTCATTTCGAAGAATTGAGAGGATCCCGCCTGTTCCGGTCGTCGGCAAAAACACATCGAGATCACCATCGCCATCGACATCTCCGGAAGCAATGCCAGATGGCACCCCAGAGATACCAGATGTGCTCTGAGAAAACCTCAGATCCTCGTTGAAGCCACCACTTCCTGTTCCGAGCATAAGTTTTGCTGGAAGGGTCCCAACGAGAAGATCGAGTACTCCATCACTATTGATGTCAGCCGAATGCACCGAAGAAGCCCGATCAAACTGAGGGGCCGCCACCGCGGCTCCAAGACGTCCTGCCCCATCATTAAAGTAAAAGGCCGCGGTATTGCCTACCACGAGGAGATCACGGTCTCCGTCACCGTCAAAATCACCGACCTCAAGGTGTTGCGGGAGTGATGTATGTTGGAGTGACTGAGTGTTAACGAGCTGTCCCTGCTGAAAAGAAAATATTTGAACCTGATCGAGGGCAAAACGGTTGGTCTCACCGCAGATAAACTCTTCAGGCCCATCACCATTCAGGTCCGCGGCAGCGAGAGACTCACAGAAGGGAAACCGTGAGGTGGGAGCCATTGCGGTACCGGTAATATCTTCGAAAAACAGCCCTCCGTTGTTTTTCAGAACTACAAGTCCATCTCCTGAAGGGAGAGAAGCAGCGATTATATCGCGAAACCCATCTCCATCGAGATCAATATCGAGAGATTCCGTCGCAGAATAACTCGGAAAGCTGCTATGAATACTCGAAAAATACTGCTGCGCCAGAAGCGGCACCGAGGAACAGCACAACGAGAGAAAAAAAGTTACAGAGACAAGTCGACAGCTATTTCTCATGCTGTTCTCTGTTTTCATGCTTACTCCCTTGAAAGAGGTCTTCACCTCAAGATAAAAACCTCAAGACACTCAGTATACTGCCTTCCATACCTCGACTCAAAAGATTACTCATCCGGACAATGATCCCACATAAACTGAAACCAGAGGCGGCAGGCATTGGCGATCTCTTGATTGATGATGACGGTAAATGAGATATCACTGGCGATGCTTCCCAGTCCGATCTGAGAGGTAATGTTCACTCGATCTCCGAAGATATCGATGGAGGAAGAGCTTGAGTAGCCCTCGGGAAGAAATTTGTAGTTCTTCCCCACGTAGTTGACGATCTCGTGTTCCGAGGCCTTCACCTCATAGTCAAAGAGGTGATAGAAGGAGATCTCTTTGCGCTCTATCTCACGCATAAACTGAGGAAAGTAGGTCATGACTCGCTCATCCATCCAACCTCCCTTCCCGCCGATGCAGTAGAAATCTTCACCGAGGCGTACGATATCGCGCATGTAATTCTTCCATCCTTCGACCCCGCGATAGATACACACCGATTCCTTTGCTGGAGACTGGGCATAAAGCATCTCAAGCTCGGGAAGCACCTCCCGTAAGAGCGCCTCCTTCTCCTGCACCAAACCAACAAGCTTTGATGGCTCCACCGCTTGATAACGATTTTCGTGACTCTCAAGAATCTCAAAGACTAAACCGAGTTCAAGCAGCCGTTGGATGGCATCGTAGACGTTCCTGCGGTGGACACCGGACTTCGTGGCGATCTTCCCAACCGAAAGCTCTCCTTCCCGAAGAAGCGTTTCATAGATCCGGGCACCGTTCTTTGAAAGTCCGATCTTTTGAAAG
Organism: bacterium; assembly: GCA_022763385.1. Classification (GTDB taxonomy): domain Bacteria; phylum Bdellovibrionota_C; class UBA2361; order UBA2361; family RFPC01; genus RFPC01. The sequence continues at coordinate 2,919 of JALEGQ010000057.1, read as the reverse complement.
AGCTCTCCGTACTGACCAGTATCTGCCATTCCCCCTCCTCAGACTGTGGTGATATATACCACCATAGGGTGATATTTGCCATCATTTCTCAATGGAGTATCGTCGCACTCCATTAAAGGCAAGAGTAGCGATAAAAAGGAACAGAAGGATGCTGGAAAGATACGAGGGACTGGTACTCCTGATCGGGTTCGGAGCGGCAATGATCGCGCTCGTGTGGCTGAAGACGCATGCCGAGAAACATGCCGATGGATTTCTGGTGGCCGACCGGCAGGTCGGCATTCTTCAGGGGTCTCTCAGCATCGCAGTAAGTTGGGTCTGGGCTCCGGCGATCTTCGTGGCTTCGCTCCAGGCGTACACAAACGGGATTGCGGGCGCGTTCTGGTTCATCGTCCCAAATATCGTCTGCTTTTTTCTCTTTGCCGTCCTCGCTGTTCGACTCCGAAGACAGCTTCCGGAGGGATACACCCTTCCACAGTACATCGGTGAAAAATTTCAGGGAAATTCGGCGAGCCATATCGTGCTCGTAATCGGAACCCTCACCTACCTCGGCACAGCCATCATCGCGAATGCGAATGCAGGAGGAATGTTGCTCCACGCGGTGAGTGGAATCGACACCAAGACCGCCATCCTTGGGACCGGTTGCATTGCGCTCTCCTATTCTCTCCTGAGTGGCCTGAAAGCTTCCATTTTCACTGATATTCTCCAGATGGTGATGGTCCTTGGACTTGCGGGTGTACTCATCCCGATAGCGTTTACGCAAGCGGGTGGATTCTCAACGTACCTGGCAGGGCTTGGTGGCGTCGACGGAACACACTCGACTTTATTTGATATCGGAATAGCACTCAGCTTTGGAATTCCAGCAACCATTACCCTGATGACGGGCCCAATCTCAGATCAGATGTTTATTCAACGAGCCTTCGCAGTTCGGCAGCGAGATATCGTAAAAACTTTTGTCTTCGGCGGTCTACTCTTCGGACTCGTTCCGCTCATGCTTTCCACCCTCGGATTTCTTGGAGCAGCGCTTGAGGCTCAAGGAGCAATCTCCGTTGAGAACCCTGAAATGGTAGCCCCGGTCGTCATTCACCATCTTCTTCCTCGCCCTGCCCTCTATGCTTTTGTACTTATGGCCTTTGCCGGACTCTGTTCAACGTTGGATTCTGCGCTGTGCGCCGTAAGTTCTATTGGAGGGGTTGACCTCTATCGACGGTACCGAAATCCGTCCGCATCGGAACAGCAGCTTCTTGCCGCTTCTCGCTACTCGATGTTAGTCATTGGAGGAATAAGTATCGGTATTGCCCTGCTTGAGCCGAAAATCCTCTGGCTCTTCATGATTAACGGCGCCGTGACTGCCACTATGTTCTTTCCGATCGTACTCTCATTGTACTGGAAGCGAATGACTGGCGCCGGCGTCGCACTTGGAGTGAGCACCGGCCTTCTTATAGGCCTGCCATGCTCTGTTTATGCCAACATTCAGAATGACAGCGAATTGATCGTTATTGCCTCAATTGCCTCACTTGGAACCGGCCTCCTCGTTTCCGTGCTGGCCAGCCTCTGCTCAAAAAAGCCCCCGTCAGCTGGAGCTGCGGTCGAGGGGTGAGTGGACCCGCCCCAGTGAATATCGTACCATTTCGGCTTGGCGACAGTTCGGCATAGGGTCCGCATCGCCTTCATTCGTTCAGGAGTATCTTTTTTCTAGCGGAGAGAGTGTGGGATTTTCGTGTGGTATCGTTGGACTTCCGAATGTTGGGAAGAGCACTATTTTTAGCGCCATCACCTCAGCCAAGGCTGCGGCAGAGAACTTTCCGTTCTGCACGATTGAGCCCAATACGGGTGCTGTTCCGGTGCCGGACGAGCGCATTGAGACCTTAGCGAAGATGGCTCAATCGGCGAAGATTATCCCTACACAGATGACGCTCGTCGATATCGCTGGCTTAATCCGCGGGGCCTCCCAGGGAGAAGGGCTTGGAAATCAGTTTCTCGGTCATATCCGGAGCGTTGATGCCATTCTCCACGTCGTCCGAGCTTTCGAGGACGAGAACGTCATCCACGTCGATGGAGCTCCAAATCCTATACGGGATATTGAGACGATAGAAACAGAGCTCCTGCTTGCAGACCTTGAAGCCGTACAGAAGCAGATCGAAAAAACTCGGAAGATCGCCAAGTCGCAGAATCAAGAAGCAAAGAGCTACCTCTCCCGTCTTGAGTCACTCGAAGCTCACCTCAGCAACGGGACTCCCGCGCGCTCTTTTGAGTACGCAGAAGATGAAATGGAGCTCCGCGAAACTCTTTCGCAACTGATTACCAGAAAACCAACACTCTATGTCGCCAATATCGATGAGGAGCAGCTTCAAGAGGTGATCTCGGGAACTCCTCCGGCTCTCCTTGAAGAGCTTTTCTCCTATGCTCGCGAACGGGGGGCTGAGGTCATCCCGATCTGCGGGAAACTCGAGTCTGAGATCTCAGAACTTCCTCGCGAGGAGCGCGGAGAGTACCTCGAGTCCGTTGGCCTCGAGCGCTCCGGATTTCATCATCTGCTGCAGGCAGGATACCGCCTTCTCGGACTGCTCACCTACTTCACCGTTGGCCCAAAAGAGACTCGAGCCTGGACCATCACCAAGGGGACGGCCGCTCCTCAGGCCGCAGGAAAGATCCACTCAGACTTCGAGAGAGGGTTTATCAGAGCAGAGGTGATCGCCTACGCCGACTATGTGGAGTTTCAGGGGGAAGCTGGGGCCCGCGATAAGGGAAAGCTCCGAACCGAGGGCAAGGAGTACATCGTAGCTGACGGTGATGTGGTCCATTTTCGCTTTAATGTCTGAGCGAGAGTTGACACCACCGGCTCAACACGTCAGGATACAGCCTTCCTAAAACGAGGCACTGAGGAGAAACGAACGGAATTACCGAGTCCGGTCGCTTTTT
>JALEGQ010000056.1 GCA_022763385.1 bacterium | reverse complement strand
TTGAGAAGGTCGCGGCTCGTCTTGCCTGTCACGCCAGTGTTCGTTCCGGAGACCTCCTTCAACGAGAAGAGGTCTACGCACTCTTCGATGCGCTTGATGAGGCAGAGTGGAGTAGCGCCTGTCCCCACGGGCGGCCGGTGCTCATTCACTTTACCGTGGATGAGATCGAAAAATTCTTCGGACGACAGTAGGTCATGATCCCCTCTCTCTTTATCTCTGGACCGACTGGATCGGGGAAAAGCACCCTTGCGCTCCGACTTGCGGTTGAATGTGGCGGAGAGATTATTAATGGAGACTCCGTACAGCTCTACCGTGATCACGAAATCGGCTCTGCGATGCCCTCCGGCGAGGAGCAGGCCGTTGTTCCACACCACCTTTTTGGAGTGCTGCCCGGAGATGCTGACTTTGATGTGAAGCAGTATGTCGAGCTGGCGAGGTCAACCATTGACGATGTGAGTTCGCGCGGAGCTCGTCCGATAGTGGTTGGAGGCTCACCGCTCTATCTTCAGGCGCTTCTTGAGGGGCTTTCTCTGCTTCCTGCCGCGGACTCCGAACTCCGAGCAGAGTTAGAGCAGGAAGAAACGGAGAAGCTTCACGATAAACTTCACCAACTCGACTCTGAGCGTGCTGAGCAGCTTCATCAAAACGACCGAGTACGGGTGATACGAGCGCTGGAGGTGTGCCTTCTCTCTGGCAAAAGGTACTCCGAACTGTGCCGAGGGGGAGAGGGAGGACTTCCTTCTTCAGCAATGATTGTGGTGCCCGTGTGGCCGCGGGAGGAGCTGTATCACCGAATTAACACACGGGCACGAGAGATGATTCAGAGGGGGCTGTTGCGAGAGACGTTGGGGCTCTTGGAACAATACGGCGAGCATTGGAGAAACGTGGGGGCGCTTGGGTATGCGCAGGCAGTTTCTGCCGTGCAGCGGAGTACCGGGGAAGAGGCGTTTTCCCCCGAAGAGCAGGAGGCGGTTGCTGGAGAGATCGCCCAGGCGACTCGACGTTACGCGAAACGACAGATGACTTTTTGGCGGAATGGTCCCTCCAAGCTTGGCTGGAGGGGCAAGAGTCGAATCCCGGCTCTTGAGGTCGGGAAGGGGGTGATCGCAGACCACGAAATGGCGCTGACGGTGGGGATGGGAGAGATCCTTCGGGGGCTCTCAGAGGTGCCGAATCGTGAACCCGCATCGCAGCGGTTTCTCCGTGAGGTGTGGTACGTGGATGCGCGGGGACTCCTCGGACCAGATGTATTGGCATAGTCAGGCGATATTTGCTTTTTTCCCCTGTGATATAGAGAATCTATCCCAGAAGCATAACTGAGCAGGAGAGCATGAGTACGATCGAACACCCCCTAGATTTTGAGAGATCGCTTTTAGAGCTCGAGATTCAGCTTGAAGCGCTGAAAGACGAGATCGCTGCGGGAGAGAGTGATAAGACGGTTCAGTATGACAAGCTGCTGGCGAAAGCGGAGCGAGCACGAAAGGACACCTACTCGCGGCTCTCGGCCTATCAACGGGTACAGCTCTCTCGGCACTTTGACCGCCCATTGACCCTCGATTATATCCGCTATCTCTTTACCAACTTTAAGGAGCTGCACGGCGACCGAAATGTACGCGATGACCCGGCGATCGTCGGAGGGACCGCTCTGTTCGGAGATCTCCCCGTGATGGTGGTTGGACACCAGCGAGGGAGGGGGATGGAGGAACGGATACGGAGAAATTTTGGTATGCCTCAGCCGGAGGGGTATCGAAAGGCGCTTCGACTTTTTCGCCTTGCAGAGAAATTTGAGATGCCCATCATTAATTTCATCGACACCCAGGGAGCTTTTCCGGGATTGGAAGCCGAAGAGCGTGGGCAGAGTGAGGCTATCGCACGAAATCTACAGGAGCTCTCGGAGGTCACGACACCGGCGGTGAGTGTCGTGATCGGAGAGGGGGGAAGTGGAGGGGCGCTGGCGCTCGGAGTCACCGACCGGATCTTGATGATGGAGTACGCCTGTTATTCGGTGATCACACCGGAAGGGTGTGCTTCTATTCTGTGGCATGGGAAGGGAGACGATGCCTCCGCTATGGCAGCGACAGCGGCGGATGCCCTTCAGATTACCGCAGACCGGCTTCACGCCTTCGGTATCGTGGATGAGGTCATCGCGGAACCGAGCGGAGGGGCGCATTGGAATCACAAGGAAGCTGCTGAAACATTGGGCGACTCCCTACGGCGCCATCTCGAAGAGCTCGGCGAGTTGAAGGTGGGCGAGTTGCTGGACCGGAGGTATGACAAGTACCGCTCCATCGGAGAACTCTCGTAAGCGGCCAGCTTTTGGCCCCTGTTCGCCCGTCGGTGCCAAGGCACCTTGGGCGACTCTCTGCTGGTCGCTCTCCGGGGGAAAGCTTGGCAGAGAGCTTCGTCAGGGAGGGTGGGGCCGTGCTCAATGTACCACATGTACGTTTCCGCTCGTCCCCACCCACCCTTCCTCGACAGGAACCAAAATCTGGCCGCTTACACTGGGGTGGCGTTTTTTGTAGAGGGGGTGGGGGAGTTTAGTTGTGGCGGCCAGCTTTTGGCCCCTGTTCGCCCTTTGGTGCCAAGGCACCTTGGGCGACTCTCTGCTGGTCGCTTTCCGGGGGAAAGCGGTTGTGTTACGACGATTCTTCTCGGCGTTTGGCTTTTTCTTCGGCTGTTGGGGCCTCTTTTAGGCGACGTACAATTCGTCCTTTTGAGAGGTCGTATGGGGAGATTTCGACGATCACATGGTCTCCGGGGAGCACTTTGATATAGTACCGGCGCATTTTTCCCGCGAGGTAGGCGAGGAGCTCGTGTCCGTTGTCGCACTCAACACGGAAGGTCGTGTTTGGGAAACACTCCTTGATCACTCCAAACATCTCAATTGCGTCTTTCGCCATACCCACCACTTTCTCGGCTCGCACCACTCTTCCGACTCCCACTTTTCCGAGTCGTAGTCGAAGACGCGAGCACCGTTCCTTTTCCTGCCCGATAGTCTCCTGGAAACAGCGGAGAGAAGCAAGTACCGTACCCCGGAAATCTGTGCTGAAGGTGACTTCAGCCGTCTTCAGTATATCTTTATCGCTTTGGTTGAGCTAGGCTCTCGGTATGAGCATGCCGGTATCCCAAGTCCTTCCCCTTCTTGTACAGCTAAGCGAAATTGATTCGGCGTTGGCTCGGTTGCTGGCAAAGAGGAAGCAACTTGAAGAGCAGGTTGAGCAGTCTCAGCAGCAGCTTCACTCGCTTCAAAGAGATCACGAGGCAAAGAAGGGGGGGCTCGAGCAGCGGCGGGCGAAGATTCGCGAGGAAGAGCGTCGAATCGCTGAGGAGAACGAGAAGCTCGTCGAGCGGAGGAAGGCCCTCTCTACTTTTTCCAACTACAAGGTGCAGCAGTCGGCCCAGAAGGAGGTCGAGCAGGCAGCCAAGCAGCTTGCTGGTCAGGAAGAGCGGGTACTCGTTTCGATGGAGGAACTCGAGGCGCTTGAGAAGGAAGTTGCCGAGTTGGAGACCGCGGTAGAAAAGGCTGCTGCAGAGAATCAAGAGCTCCTGGATTCGGCCGAAGGAGAGATCGATTCTTTGCTTGAACGAGCCAAGGAAAAAGAGGGGCAGCGAACAGAGATCGCCTCTCAGATCGATTCAGGAAATCTCGCCACCTACGATCGGATCCGAAACCGGCATCCCGTTGATCCACTGGTCGCCGTTCAGGATGGCAAATGCGGCGGGTGCTACATGCAGGTTGGAGCTCAGATGCTCGTTCAGGTCTCTCGCGCAGCATCTCTCGTAAAGTGCCGCGGATGTAGTCGGGTCCTCTTCCTCCCAACTGAAGGGGATGGAGTACGGCCGTAGTTTTTCTCCCTTGTCTATTTATTACCCTGAGAGTTGAGCGTTGGATCTCTTCGCCGATGAGGCCTATACTGAGGGAGAGAAGCTCTCTCGTGAAGTGGAGCGTATAGTCGCCGCTCTTGTGGTGTTGGTGGGAGGTTCTTCCGCGAGCACGCGAGAGGGGAGGAAAGTCGGGACTCCGCAGGGCAGGCTGGCCGTTAACGGCGGCCCCAGGTGATTGGGGGAAAGTGCCACAGAGAAGAGACCGCCTTTTCAGCCACGTGTTGGCTTGAGAAGGTAAGGGTGAAACGGTGAGGTAAGAGCTCACCAGCAGCCAGGGTGACCTGGTTGGCTCGGTAAACCCCAGTTGGAGCAAGGCCATATAGGGAAGCTTCTCTGGTTTTTGCGCTCTCGGTAAGGGAGAGTGAAGATCAAGAACACCGCGGCCCGTGGTGTGACTTCCGGGTAGTGCCGCTAGAGTTGTTCGGCAACGGATGACCAAGATGAATGACTATAGAGAACAGAATCCCGCTTACAGCTCCACTTCACGAGAGAGCTCATTGCCAAGGTGAGAAACATGGTTATCACAAGAAAGGCGGTGAGGAGCCTCTGGCCGAGGGTCTATGCGGCACTGGACTCCACTCCTGATCTCAAGAGCGATACCGGTCGGGGTACTGCTGCTGGCCCAACCGTTTTTTCTGGATGGACTTTTCATCCGTCGCTCATTGTTGCCCTGGAGTTATGGGCAGATGGGGAGCGGATCGACCGCTTTTTCCCCCATCGGAGTCGGCGTGATGTTTTCCTCGCACACGATCAACTTCCGAATGCGTACTATTCTGGATTTGAACGGAGTTACCCCGCTGAGACGCTCTCTCTTCTCCGAGAGAAAGGGGGAGAGTTGGTTGCGGTCGCTGGCGATTCGTTGGGGAGAGAACTTCGCCGACCACTGTGGAGCTGGATGCCGCACCGCAGCGGAGTTGAGCAGGGAGAAACAGGTGTGCTTCGCACCGCATTTTCCCCTGATCTGGCGTCAGAGGTGCGTTCTCTTCTTCAAGTTCCGTTCCAGCGGCTCGGCTTTGGTCGTCTTTCCTCGGAGAAGGCGCTGCGCCTGCATTTTGTGTCGTCGTCTTCGGTGATCACTCCGGAGGAACCGCTCTTGCGAGAGTTTGCGGAGCTCTTTCGTGGTTCGCACTCTTCCCAGTACCGGCTTGCTGCAGGTCGGCTTCTTGGGGGCCAGCTTCTTGCGGGGGAGTGTTTTCTGCCGGACGGAGTTGACCTCTCTCCGTTCGTCGCATCGTATCCAAATTTTTCTTTTCGTCACTTTTCGACAAGCCAATGTTGGAAGGAGTTTTGTGCCGAGCTCTCTCACAGTGGGGATTTTGATGATGTAATTCTCTTCTCGTCTCAGTCTCTGCGACTTGCTCCAGGCACGGTTGAGGGCATGCTCTCGGCGTTGACGTCCTCTCCGGGGGTGGACCTGGTGAGCGTGCCATCGCAGAGAGAGGAGGCAGGTTGGCAGAAGGAAGAAGAGCTTCTCTCGCTCTCAACACCTCCTGTCGTCCGTGGAGCACAGCGATTTCAGGAGTTGTGGGTTGCTTCTGCAGTTCGAGCCGGTGAGCTCGGTGGAGAGCGCGCTGTTGAGCTTCCGCTCGTTCCCAAGGCGCTCTACGCTCACCAACCGGCCTTTGGAGTGTCGCTCCGGGGGATGCCGTATGAGCGGGCGAGAAGTCAGTTCTTTTCCACTTCCTCAAGAGTAGCTCCGAATAACAGAGAGGACGGATCATCAGGAGAGAAGCGTCTTGTGGTGTTCTGTACCCCGTATGAAGATTTTGCATTCGATACCCCAACGGGAGGGAGGAGTCCCCATACCTGGATGACCCTGCTTGCCAGAAAACTGAGGGGAGATGAAACGTTTTTCGAGAAATATGAGGTAGTTTTTCTGCGCCGAGATGATCGACTCGCCGCTTCATCGCTTGAAGGAATACCAGTTCTTCCCCTTTCGGAATTTGCCCTTCCGGTTTGGTCGGAAACCGGCACGAGTGGTGAACGTTTTCGCCAACCGCCACTGATCGTTGCTACGGATGATTGGTCAGTACGGCATGCGTTTTTGTTACGGTATCTCCAGAGAACTGATTTTCTCTCGCAGTGTGGCACGCTTCGAGGCGAAGGGCCTTCTCTGGCTGAAGAGAGTGCTCGTCGTTTTCCGGAGCTCGGTTTGTGTCATCGATGGGCAGCAAGAAACCGCCTGCCACAGATCTCACTGGAAGATCTCCTCTCGGAGCAGGCTTTTGCTCGGCCGTATGCTCCACCGGAGGTCCCTCGTCCTTCTCAAAATCTCTCCTGTATCGTACCGATCTATAACTCGTTGGCGTCTGTTCTTGACTGTGTTCGCTCGCTCGTTCGGTATGTGGATGCGGACGACGAAGTGATCCTGGTGAATGACTGCTCCGATGAAGAGACTTCGCGAGTTCTGGAGGAGCTCTGCCTTGAGTTTCCCACGCTGAAACTCGTGTCTCGGAGAGAGAATGGGGGGTTTGTGGCTGCCTGTTACAGTGGCCTTGAGGCCGCGGCGCCAAACAACGATATTCTTCTCATTAATTCAGATCTCATGCTCTCATCGTCTACCCTTCGGAAGATGAAGGATGCGGTGGAGCAAAATCCGCACTGCTCTCTCTTTTCGGTGCTTTCCACCGGATCTCGCAAGTTGCAGGTGAATCTTACCCCTGGATTCTCGCTGGAGGATCTCGCTTCCCGGCTTGCGGAGAAGCGGACTCCGAGCTACCCCACCGTGGTGACCCCCGAGGGACAGTGTTTGCTGATCCGCCGCCAGGCGCTCGTTGAGTTAGGATTTTTCGATCCTGCGTTTGGGCGTGGTTTTTCGGAAGAGTCTGATCTCGCGATGCGCTATTTTCTCTCCGGTGAGGAGATGCGAGTGGTCGACAACGCAGTTGTTTTTCATGAACAGTCGGCGAGTTTCGGAGAGGAGCAACGTTTGGCTGCGCTTCGAAAAAATCGTCCGCTCTTTGAAGCACGGTGGTTACAAGAGTACGAGCTCGCCTTTCACCGTTTTGAGCGTGACGGCGAGATCGGTGAGATTCAAGCAGCGTTCTCATTTGATAGGTCGACACGAGGGGATACCCCACTCGATGTGGATCAGTTTCTTGCGGAGATCGAGGCCGCTCCCACTGATCTGCGAGGGGGAGATGCTCCCGGTGAAATGCCCTCGTGGGTGGTCGATGCGGAGGTCATCTTCGTGCTCCCCCACATCGTCGGGAGTGGTGGAAGTCTCTCGATTCTTCAACATGTGGCAGAGTTACAACACCGTGGGATTCGAGCCAAACTCGTGTATCTCGGCAGAAACCGCCTCGAGCGCCATGCCATGCTCGTTGAGCCCGTACACTGCACGGTAGACGAGTTTCTCGCTCTGCCGTGGAGTCAAGCCCACGCGCTGAAGGGAGTTGTTGCTTCTCATTGGAGCACCGCATATCTCGTTCAGGCGCTGCAGGAGCGTTCTGCAGCTATTCGGGGATGGTACTATGTCCAGGATTATGAGCCGTGGTTTGTCGACCAGTCACACCCTCACTATCAGGCCGCTGCCAAGACCTATACCTTTCCACTCACGAAGGTAGCGAAGACGGCCTTCCTCTGCGACACGGTGCGGGAGCTTCACGGAGAAGCGGTAGAGAAGATCTCTCCCGGTCTTCAACGTTCTGTTTTTTATCCGAGTGCGCGGGTGCATGGTGATTCTTCTTCATCCGAGCTTTTGAAGGGCGAGGATCGTCTCTTTCTTCCGCGCTTCGCCGCGATGTACCGTCCTTCTTCTCCGAGAAGGGGGGCAGACCGGTTGATAACGTTTTTTCGCCACCTTCTTGAGCGGTGCCCAGAGGCAGAGATTACGCTCTTTGGAGAAGAGGGAGAGCTCCCTTCCGATTGTGCTGGCCGAATTCGGGTGCTTGGACGGCTGAGTCAGAAGGAGGTTGCTGCACTGTACCGTTCGGTACACTTTGTGGTGGATCTCTCGCTCTTCCACGGGTTTGGAAGGATGGGCCTGGAAGGAATGGCGTGTGGTGCGGTTCCGGTGTTGACGGAGAGTGGTGGGGTAAGTGAGTACGCGGTAGACGGAGAGAACTGTCTTACCTGCGATGGGGAGCAGGTCAAAGAAGCGGTTTCGAGAGTGCTCGGAGTGGTCGCCGACCGTTCTGCCTATGATGCTCTGCGGAGAGGAGCTCTCAAGACCGCTGCGCAGTACAGCGAGTGGCGAGCAAGCTCGGACTGGCAATCTCTGCTCGGCCTCACCGATCGTTGTGATGGGGTGACAGAGCGATTTGGAAGACTCTTTCATCCGGTGGGCTCATCACGTGAGTCCTCACCGCCGCTGCAGAGGGCGTCACTGCAGAGGGCGCCACTGCCGAGCGGAACAGTTGCTGACCAGTGAGGAAATGGATACCGTAAGGGGCCCAGAGTCGTCCTTGATATCGTGCGCAGGAATGTATGGATAACCGAGCAACAGTGTCTCCTCAATCGTCTTCTCAATCATCTCCTCAGCCGTCTCCGAAGTCAGGTGAGATGATTGAAAGAGTTTGGCGCGAGATTCACCTTGCTGGAGAACATTTTCTCACCTTTTTCCGTGATGTGTACTCTTACCGAGGATATATCGTGCAGTCCGTAACACGTGATCTCAGGAAGAAGTACAAGCGTTCTTCCCTCGGATATCTGTGGAGCATGTTGAATCCGCTCCTGATGATTACGGTTTTGACCGTTATTTTTTCAAATCTTCTCCCGCGAGTGGAGCACTACGCAGTGTTTCTCTTTTCGGCCCTTATTTCGTGGCAGTATTTCTCTGGAACCGTTTCTGAATGTATGAGCTCTATTCGTGGCAACATGAACCTCATTCAGCAGGTACCGATGCCAAAGTTTATCTTTCCGATAACGATTGCCTGTTCCAATTTTGTGAATCTTCTCCTGACTCTCGTGGCACTCCTGATCGTTACGGTTGTCGTTGGGCGACCTCTTCACTGGACCGTACTGCTCTTTCCGATCTATTTCATTCCGTTGCTGCTCATCACCCTTGGCCTTGGCCTCTTGCTTGCGGTCTCTGAGATATTTTTCGAAGACACCAAGCACCTTACAAAGCTCGTTCTTCAGGCGTGGTATTATCTCACCCCAGTTCTCTACGGTCCGGCGATGCTTCCGGAGCATGTGGTTCGATGGCTTCGACTTAATCCGCTCTTTTATCCCGTGACTCAACTGCGGGAGATCTTTTACGACGGTGCGGTGCCAGCGCTTCTGCCTTACCTCCTTTCGGTGGGGGTGGGAGTGGTGGTCTTGGCGGTCGCTCTCCGAGTTTTTTATCGGAATGAAGATAAGTTTATCTACTTTGTGTGAGGGGAGTGCTCAGGCGTGGAAAGTGGGAGTGATATGGAGCAGGAGGTTGTCGTGGGTGAGTCGAATGGCTGCGCTCCTCATCCTGGAGAACAGGCCACGTCCCGGCCTCCGGCGCTAGAGGTGAAGAACGTTACCGTCCAGTACCGCGCGTACAAGGAACGTCCAGGAACGTTTAAGGAGCACTTTCTCCAGTTTGCACGAACGGGTCGGTGGCCAAAGTACTATTCCCGTTTTGAAGCGCTACAGAATCTCTCGTTTACCGTTGAGGCTGGAACGAGTCTTGGCATCATCGGGAGTAATGGAGCGGGAAAGAGTACGCTGCTCAAGACCCTCAGTGGAGTCATCCGACCGACCAAGGGAGAGGTCCTCGCTCGAGGGAAGGTCGATTCGTTGATCTCACTTGGAGCGGGTTTTGATAAGGAGCTCAATGCGGTTGAGAATATCTACCTCTATGGCTCGCTCCACCGTATTCCGAAGGGAGAGATCGAAGCTCGTGTTCCTCGGATCCTGGAGTTTGCGGAGCTCGAGGAGTTCCAGGAGATGCCGGTCCGGTATTTCTCTTCTGGAATGTTTGCACGGCTCGGCTTTTCGTGCGCACTTGATATGGATCCCGACATTCTCCTCGTAGACGAGGTGCTCTCCGTTGGTGATGCCCGGTTTCGTCAGAAGTCGCAGGAGGCGATGCAGAACTTGCTGAAGTCCGGAAGAACGATCGTGGTGGTAAGCCACGGTTTGCGCGCCATGGCGGACCTGGTCGACCGAATTATTCTCCTCTCAAAGGGGAGGATAGTGTTTGATGGAGCTCCTGATGAAGCCATCAAGATCTACCTCAGCGAAGATTACGAGGTGGCCCTTGACGGGAAACGGTTTGTCGAATCCACCCCTTCTTCGGGTGCTTAATCCACCCGTTTCCCGGTGTTCCCGGAGATCTGATAGCAGTAGGTTTCCTGTCTCGTGGTGGTGACTTCGAGGATGATTCCGCTCGGGAAGGAGCTTGGGTGTTGGGAGCGAAGCCGGAAGTGGTCTCTGTTGCCGCATGGATCGGGATTGGCGTCGCCGGAGTCCTCCATGACGGCGAGTACGTCGCCCTGATAGAGGATTCGAACGCGTTTGGTGGTGTAGTCGCACTTGGGGAAGAGCGCTACGGTTCCTCCATTTTCAGCGTGCTTCCAGAGGCGACCACCTGCTCCGTCCTGCATATCTTCGATCTGAGGGCACCTTCCATCGGGATCATCTATGGCCGAGGAAGAGGTCCGCTGGAGACCCTGTGCAGTGAGAAGGCTATCTCCTGCAAGTGGTGTGATATCTGTGCGGGTGAGTCTTCCTGGACGGGAGCTCGGTGCAAAGAACCGATTCCGTCGTCCGTAGTAGAGGATCTCCCAGCTATCATTCTCGCCATCGTATACAGCGACTGCCTCAGAGACCCGTTTGCCCCTTCGAATTCGACTTCGTGATTTCAGGAAGGAGAGCTCCCCTTCATTGGTAAAGACCTCAAGCCGAGCCCGTCGTCCCTTTCTTCCGACCTTTTGAAAAAGGGCAAAATCGAGGAGGTCGTCTCCGTTGAGATCGGCAATGAGGAGATTCTGACTGCTCACGGTGGAGAACGAGTAGTGTTCCTCTGCGTCGAGCGTAAAGAGTGCTATTCGATATCCCTCTTCGGAACGAAGCGCAAAGAGAAGCTCTGTGGCTCCATCACCGGTGAAGTCGGCACACCGAAAGTGAGTTGGCTCCTCAGTTTCACCGAAGTCGATGGAGAGGGATTCGGTTTCGTCTGCGGCATTCGCATACATGATTCCCGTCCCAGGACGGTAGACGGCGGGATCGGCACTGCCATCTCGGTCAAAGTCACATCCAACGAGGAGGTAATCTTCTGGAACACCGAAGGGGAAAGAGGTGTTCTCCTCATCCTCGTTTCGGATGATCCAACGAAAGTTTTCATCACCTTCCCGAACCACCGCGAGATCCGTAACCCCGTCTCCATCGTAGTCACCGTGTGCTGGCGTGTCTCCAGAGGAGCCAAACTCGATACGGGCTACCTCTCCCGTCGAAGAGTTTCGGATCGTGTAGACGAGTTCGTTTGGAGAGTTGTCGGCTTGGTCGTAAACGGTGACGAGATCTGAGGTGCCGTCCCCATCCCGATCAAAGAGTTCAAAGGAGGGGGCTATTGTTTCTTCCTCCTCTTCCTGGGCAAATCCAGGGGAGATCAACAGGATGAATAACAGCACAGGGAGCACTGGAGCGCGATGGTTCATGAAGATTCCTTGACTCAGACAGTATAAAGCACAGAAAGAAGGAACGGCAGAAAGGGTGCCAACCTTTAGGGCGCTGAAATCTCACGAGATTTCGTATCTGGCTGGAGCACTATCGAGAGCATTTTGAGGTGCCTGAGTGTGCGAGGTTGAAAATAATGCAGAGTGTGTGATGCGCGAGAAACAGGTTCGGTCACCGGGAAGGAGATACCGCTCGCAGTAGGGCGTCGAAGACGCCAGGTGCTGCCACGACCAGATCTGAACCGTCGATCTCGGTCGGTGTTTCGCCCCTGGGGGCCATCCATGCGCGGGAGTGCTCTCCGATTCCCGCCTCTTTTTCTGGTTGCTCCTCGAATCGTCCGATGACTGCTCCGGCTTCCGCCGCGATCAAGAGCCCCGCTGCAACATCCCACGGTTTGAGGTCTTCGTAGAATCCGTCGAGTCGGCCGCACGCCACGAAGCAGAGGTCGACCGAAGCCGCCCCGAGCCGTCGGAGATCGCGAAACTCTCGGAGGACGGAGTGCAGGCGAGTGAGCACACCGCTCAGGTGAGTGCGCTGGTACGGGAAGCCGGTACCGATTAAAGCTTGCTCTGGTTCTGTAACCGGGGTGACCGAGATCGGCTCTGGTATCACTTCTTCCCGGTGATGTTCTTCCTGGTGGGGGGCTATCGGAATGCGAAAGGCTCCACCGCCTTTGGTGGCATAAAAGAGTTCAGAGAGAAAAGGACAGGAGACGACACCGATCTGTCGCACTCCATCGAAGGCAAAAGCGATAGATATGCCGACGCACGGTTGGTCATGGGCGAAGTTCGTGGTTCCATCAATCGGATCAATGACCCAGAGCGGTCCGTGGTGCAGAGATTTGAGGAGTTCATCTGAGGGGATATTTGGGGTACTCTCCTCGGAGAGGATGCGGTGCTCGGGGAACGCTTCTCGAATGATTTCAAGGATAATTGCTTCGCACTGTAGGTCCGCTTCTGTTACGAGATCCCGTGACCCATTGTGTTGGTGGTTTTTGTATTGAATGGAGAACCGATGGGAGTTTCGCATCTCCCGGGCGTGTTCTCCTGCGCGATAGGCAGCTCTCTTTGCAATGAGGAGCGCTTTTGTAAGAGTTTCATCCGTAAGGGGTTCGTCTGTTTTCATGAACTGTAGAGAAGCACAATCTTACGCAAAGTTGAACCTTTCCCTCCGTATCACTGGCAGGAGGAGCGATGGATTTCACCTGCTCTCGCTCTTGAATGTACGGATCGGAGTGGCGGACACGGTGAGGTGTGAGTTTTCTGACGAGCCATCAGAAGCACGAGGGGTTGCGCCATCTCGGGTAGAGCTCTCTGGAAGATTCGCGGATTCGGTGCCGAATGATCGCCGAAACCTGGCGCTTCAAGCCGTGGCCCTTTTTCAAGATGAGGTGGTGCGGCGGGGACTCTCGGTGGTGCCGTTGGTGAGACTCGGGCTCGAGAAGGAGGTTCCGGTTGGGGCTGGATGTGGTGGTGGAAGCAGTAACGCCGCAACGGTGTTGCTTTTGATGAATGAGCACCTCACCGTTCGAGAGGGAGGGCAGGGGATTCCATTTGAAAGATTGCTGCAGTTAGGAGCTGAGCTGGGAGCAGATGTGCCGTATCTTCTCACGGAGGGGCCGGCCGTCGTGAAGGGGGTAGGAGAGGAGGTGACTCCTGCTGTGGTGCCGTACCTGGCTGGTCTTCCGTGTGCTCTCATCACTGGTCTTCCACCGCTCTCTTCTCAGGAGGTGTATGACGACTTTCGAGTGATCTCTCGTGCTTCGTCGTTTGTTTTTTCTGAGGAGCTCAGTGTTTTTGAGGAGCTCAGTGCCTCTTTTCCACCGAGCTATAAAGAGCTGCTCGGGTGTATTGGAAATGATCTCGAGGGGTCGGCCCGTCGGTGTTGTCCTCCTCTTGGCCCATTGCTTGATGAACTGCGAGGGGTCTTCGGTGTTCGCGCTGGGCTCACCGGCAGTGGTTCGGCGCTCTTTGTGCTTCCATCTGAAGAGGAGATGGCTTTTTCAAGTACCGATAAAGAGCATATTTTTACGGCCGTTGAGCGGCACGGCGGGGAGGTGCAGCAGACGGAGCTCTCTCCCTGACGATCCCAAAAGATCCCCTGAATTTCGTGAGATGCTTGCAGAAATCACCGAGATCGTTCAAAACTGTGGGTTCACGTTGGCCGGTCGCCAAGTGGTAAGGCACCGGATTTTGATTCCGGCATTCGTAGGTTCGAATCCTACCCGGCCAGTTTTTTCCCTTTGGGGAACGTTTCGGGCGCTATGCCCCCTGCACGCAGCGTTTTCCCTTCGGGGAATGTTTCGTGTTGTCCCTTTGGGGAGCGTTTCGGGCGCATGGCGCCCTGCACGCAGCGGGTTTGTCCCCTGCACGTAGCGTTGTCCCTCTGGGGGACGTTTTGGGGGGTTGGTGCCCTCGCGTAGCGGGTTTTTGTCCTGCAGGTGGTGGTTTCCTTTTGGGGCTTCCGTTTCTCTTCTTTTTTCCTCTGAATTTCTGGTTCGTGTTTGCTTCTCGGGGGGGGAATCGGTAATCGTTAGGGGACGTTGATATACTGCCCGCCAATCAGATTGCCGGAGTGGTTGTCGAAGGCTGTTCGCTTTCGCCCGTTTTGGCGGGCAGTATGTATGGTCGCTCTGGGAGACTTCCGGCAACTTCAGTTGCCTACCGTATAGTGAGGCTAATGTGGTGATGATTGAGAGACAGCTCGTGGTATTCTCTGGGAGGTCTAACCCGAGTTTTGCGAGTTCCGTTGCGAGTGGTCTTGACCGGGAGATCGGTCGGCTGGAGGTGATGAAGTTTAGTGATGGGGAGCTCTCCGTTGAGATCGGCGACAATGTTCGCGGGCGGGATGTTTTCCTCCTGCAGAGCACGAGCGCTCCGGGAAATGACCACCTCATGGAGCTCCTGATTACGATCGATGCCCTGAAGCGAGCGAGTGCGGGGAGGATTACTGCGGTGATTCCCTACTTCGGATATGCTCGTCAGGACCGGAAGTTGAAGCCGCGGGTGCCGATTACTGCGCGATTGGTTGCGGATCTTCTCGAAACCGCTGGGGCCGACCGGGTGCTGACCATGGAGTTGCACGCGGGCCAGATCATGGGCTTCTTCCACAAACCGGTTGATAATCTCAACGCGCTTCCGGTCATGGTTCCGTACCTCCGCGATAAGTACGGGTCAGAGGAGCTTGTGGTAGTCTCACCGGACATGGGAGGAGTAGAGCGGGCTCGCCAGTACGCAACGCGGCTCGGGAATGTCTCGATTGCGATCATCGACAAACGGCGGTCTGGGCCGAATCAGGTGGCTGAGATGAAGGTCGTTGGTGAAGTGAAGGGGAAAACTGCTGTAATCGTGGATGATATGGTTGATACGGGGGGAACCCTTGGGAAGGCCGCGAATGCCCTGCTTGAAGAAGGGGCAAACAAGATTATCGCGTGTTGTGTTCATCCGGTTCTCTCTGGTTCGGCCGCTGAGCGGCTCCAGGGCTCGCAGTTGGAGGAGGTGATCGTCGCAGATACGATCGCTCTTCCGGCGGCCCGGAGATTTGAGAAGTTGACGGTACTCTCCGTCGTTCCGCTCTTTGCAGAGGCCATACGGCGGATTCACGGGGAAGATTCCATCAGCAGTCTCTTCCGGTAGGGGGATGTTACGCGTGGGAAAACAAATGTTGGGCCTTTCTCCAGCAGGTACTTGAGAACATGGGGTGGGTGTGGTTCAATACGGGGCTGGTTTTTTGGCATACGGTGAGGTGTGGAGATGAGTGGAGAGGCAGCTGAAGTAGAACAAGGGGAAGAAACCGGGGAAGCATTTACCCTTTCGCTCACTTCACGTGAGAAGTCCGGTACGACAAGTGCCCGGAACTTTCGAAAGCAGGGGTACATTCCCGCGGTAGCGTACGAGCTCGGGAAGGAAGCGATCCCATTTCTTCTGAATGCGCGGGAATTTTATAAGCAGGCATCTCGGGCGTTGACCTCGCAGGTGTTTACCCTTGGAGAGGGGGTTGAGGCACTTACTGGCCGAAAAGTGCTCGTGAAAGAGATTCAGCGAGATGGCCTAAAGGGGAATGTGCTGCACGTTGATTTCCTCCTTCTCGAAGAGAAGCGTCCATCGCTGGTAACGGTGCCGGTGGTGGTGACAGGCGAAGCTCCTGGGGTAAAGAACCAGGGAGGAGTGCTCACTACTGCGTGTCGGCAGATCACGCTGTTGGCCCCTCCGGAATCTATCCCCGAAGAGATCGTTGTTTCTGTTGATGCTCTTGGGCTTGGAGATCGGATTCGCACCAAGGATCTCGAACTTCCGGAGGGAGTTCGGCTAAAGAGCTCACCAGAGGAGACCGTAGCCAACGTTATTGCAGGAAGAGCCGCGAAGCTTGGTGAGGGCGAAGCTGGATCTGAGGCTGAGGGGGCTGAGGAAGGTGAAGCCGAAGCTTCTGGCGCTGAGTAAGGGCGTCTTTTCGAAAGCGGTGTTTTCGAAAACCTGTGCTTTCGTAGTCTGCGTAGCCACAACATCTCGGTAGAGGCGGAAGAGCCTTGGAACACAGTTGTATTATTGCTGGGCTCGGGAATCCTGGGGAAAAGTATGAACGAACCCGGCACAATGCAGGGTTTCTCGTTCTAGATGAGTTTGCCAGGGCGCTTTCTCTTGGAGCAGGGAGCTGGAAGGAGAAGTTCGACGCAGAGTACGCGACGTTTTCGGATGGCGGTCGGAAGGTTATCCTTCTGAAGCCTCAGACCTACATGAACGAGAGCGGGCGCTCGATTCAGGCAGCCTCTCGGTTTTTTAAGGTCCCACCCGATCATGTCTGTGTCGTTCATGATGACCTCGATTTCGGGCTTGGCACCGTCCGGTTGAAGTTCGGTGGTGGAGATGGCGGGCATAATGGTCTAAAGTCGGTGAGTCGAATGTTGTCCTCCCGGCAATATCTCAGGCTCCGGTTTGGGATTGGGAGACCAAATATTCCGCAAAAGGCTGACATCTCAGAGAACTTCGTGCATAGTTGGGTGCTTGGGAAATTTTCCCGGGAGGAAGACGCCGTTCTCCAAGAGGCCCTGTCGCGGGCTACGGCGGCGATTCAGCTTCTTCTGAAGGATGGTTTCGAGGCGGCTCAGAACTCGGTCAATAGCCGAAGCCGTTAGGAGAGAGATTTTTGTTGTATACGTTTTTTGCTTTTGACCATTTTTTGCGGTCAATGAAGCGAGAAGATTGTAGGGGGAAAGAATGACGGAAACGCTTGCACTGTTGATGCCTATTACTGGTATTTTCGGACTCTTAGTAGCGTACAGGACGTACAGTCAGATTGAAGCGTTGCCGGCGGGATCTGACCGGATGAAGTCTATCGCCCGTGATATCCGAGAAGGGTCTCTCGCTTTCCTGAAAAAGGAGGCCTTTTATCTCCTCATTTTTATCGCCATTGTTTTTCTCCTTTTGTGGACCACTATCCAGTTTGAGCTCGCGATCGCGTACGCGGTTGGAAGTTTTTGTTCGCTCTTCGCTGGTTTTGCGGGAATGACGGCGGCAACTTCTGCTAACGTTCGCACCACACAGGCCGCTTCAGAGAACGATTCTGGCTTGGCGCTTATGACGGCGTTTAACGGTGGAGCTGTCATGGGGTTGAGCGTCGCGAGTCTGGGGATTCTCGGTCTCGGGGTGCTCTATCTCGGTCTTGGGGTAGAGAACGCTTCACAGTACCTCGTTGGTTTTGGTATGGGAGCTTCTTCGGTAGCGCTCTTCGCTCGTGTCGGAGGGGGGATTTACACGAAGGCTGCTGATGTGGGAGCGGACCTCGTTGGAAAGGTAGAGGCGGGCATTCCAGAAGATGACCCAAGGAACCCAGGGGTAATCGCTGATAACGTTGGAGATAACGTCGGTGATGTTGCCGGGATGGGGGCTGATATCTTCGAATCGTATGTCGGTTCTATGATTGCCTGTATGGCCATCGGAGCAACCCTTGGAACGGCGGAGCTTGCTGGTATTACGAACTTTAGCCTTGAGAGCCTTGAAAGCGAGGCCTTTGGGTACCGCAAGTGGCTCATGATTACTCCTTTCCTGATGGGCGTGGTGGGACTGCTCTCCTCGCTGATCGGCATCCGAGCGATGAACGAAATGAAGGAATCTGACCCAGCGGCAGCGCTGCGGAACTCGACCTTCATCTCTGCGGGAATTTTCTTGGCGCTGATGTTCGCTTTTGCACTCTTTACTCCGGTGGATGTTTCCCTCTGGCTTGCCATGGTGGTTGGAACACTCAGCGGTGTCGGAATTGGGTTAACCGCCGAGTACTACACCGCGATGAAGCCAGTTTTCGGAATTGCAGAGGCCTCAAAGACCGGGCCAGCGACCAATATTATTGCGGGGATGTCAGTTGGATTTATGAGCTGTACCGGCCCGCTGGTGATCATCGCATTGACCATCTTTATCGCAAACCTCTGCGGTGGGTTGTACGGGGTGGCTCTTGCTGCCGTGGCGATGCTCTCAACCGTTGGGATTACGATGAGTGTTGATGCGTACGGTCCGATTGCCGACAACGCTGGTGGAATCTCTGAGATGTCTGAGCTTGGCGAAGATACCAGAGCGATCACCGACAAGCTTGATAGTATCGGAAACACCACTGCCGCGATGGGGAAGGGGTTTGCTATCGGCTCGGCGGCATTAACGGCTCTCGCTCTGTTTG
>JALEGQ010000055.1 GCA_022763385.1 bacterium | reverse complement strand
TGAGACTGCGGGATCTCTTCCTGAACTGCCGCTGCTTCTGCTTCGCCGAGAAACGTGGTACCTACCGCTTCCCCTGGCTCTTCCACCCAAACGGCGTAGAGTGCCGCCTGGAGGAGCATTTCGCGAAATGAGAACTCCCCCTCTGGATCGTACTGCGGCAAGTAGTGGCGAATCCCCTGCTCGATTCGCTCCTTCGCCTTGACCGGGTCTCTCAGGCACGGATCGAGTCGGATGCTCTCAGGGCGCTGAAGAAACAACTCCGTTGCCATCCCGATGGCAAAACGGCGGAGCTCCTCCGGATGGGTGTGAAGGGTAGCGACATACTGCCCTCTGCTGAGCCCTGAGACAGGGGCAGGTCCCTTCAATAGCGTGACGAGCTTCGGCACCTCAAGCGCTGAGGATGTGGAGTAATTCGTACCATTATTACCCTCGGCAAGTTCTACTCCTGTCACCGCTGAATTCCCCTATGCAATACCGACCAGAAAAAGAAATGTCCGTCAGTCTCTGTCTGTCCTCCGGGACAGAGCTGGACCTCTCACAGGATAACTCATCCCCACCGCTAAGCTACTGCTGAGGACAATCTCTCCTACACCACAGCGCCAATACGGTAACCATTCGGGGAACTCGGTACTTCTCTTCCAACGCCTTAAGAGGAGTCAGCATTGAGCTCCTTCGCTCTCTTGAAGAAGAGGTATGCCTCATCCATCCACTGGAGTTTTTCGGCAGCAAATTTCTCAAAGCGAGGCGCCCGTGTTTCGATACATGTGTTCTGATGTAACCGAAAAAGCTGCTCTAAAAACGCCGCCTCACCGTCTGAGAGGGTCAGCGAATACACCTTTCGATTTTTCACCTGCTCCTCCCTCACCAGATTGAGCTTCCGAAGCCGCCGGAGAATATCGCTAACTCCACTCGGCGAGAGGGAATAGTCTCGGGCAAGCTCTCTGAGATGCCTCGGAGCAGTACTATAATAGAGTCCCTGAAGCACCTTGAAGAACGGCTGGTCGCAGAGGTATTGAGAGAGAGGAGAAACCATAGTAAAAATGTACGATTAATCGAACACTTAATCAACCGATGAGATCACCGTCGACGATACGGAGATATTCGCTTACTCTCTCTTATGATTACGCTTCCCAAAGGAACTCCTATGCCACTCTCGCCTCTGAGATCTCTGCTCTGGTCTTGGCCCCTCTTTCTTATCTTGCCACCTTTTGCTCAGGCACAGTTTCACCCGATCGAGCTCATCAGCACGCCGAACAGTGGCGGAGAAGCCTCAGGCCCCTCGGTGGATCCCCGCATCGTACTGAGTGACACCGGCCGGTACGTGCTCTTTGAGTCCACGGCAGAAGATCTCGTGACCGGCGACGACAACGGGGCGAGCGATATCTTTCTCGCTGACCGAGAAGCCGACGAAGGAGAGCAGATTACGCGGATCTCGGTGAATCAGAACGGCGGGGACCCAGACGGCGCTTCACAGAACGGCTCCCTCAGTGGAGATGGCCGCTATGTCGTCTTCCAGTCCGCAGCTACTGACCTCGTACTCAACGACAACAACGAGAAGATCGACATCTTCCTCTACGATCGAGATGAAGAAACCACCACCCGCATCAGCGTCACTGATGGTGGGGATGGGGGGAATGGAGACTCAACCGATCCGGTGATCGCTCGAGATGGCTCAGCAGTCGTCTTCCAGTCAACAGCAACTGACCTCGTGGCGAACGACGACAACGAGGCGAGTGATATCTTCCTCTACACCCTCGCCGACGAATCCCTCGTGCGGATCAGCGTTGACTCGGACGGACTCGAAGGAGATGGAGACTCCTTTTCCCCGAGTATCAGTGGGGACGGCACCGCCGTCGTGTTTCAGTCTGGGGCAGGGAACCTCGTTGCCGATGACACCGATGAATTTAGCGACATCTTCCTCCACGATGTCGACGCCGGAACTACGAGCATCCTCTCACTTGACCGGAACGGGACCAGCGCAGATGGTGCTTCTTCGGCACCGTTTATCAGTGATGATGGAACCCTGGTAGCGTTTGTCTCCTCAGCAACGGATCTCGTGCTCGACGATACCAACGAACAACCAGATATCTTTCTCCGAGATATCAGTGCAGAGAGCACCATCCGTGTCAGTGGCGAAACAGATGGCGGCGGCAATGGAGCCTCCTCTTCGCCAGTCATCAGCGGAGACAACACCTACGTCCTCTTTGAGTCACTCGCCACCGACATCGTCCTCAATGACGACAACTCAGCGCAGGACATCTTTAGCTACAACCGGACCACCGAGGAGATCGTCCGTCTCAGCGTAGACGAGAATGGAAGTGAGCTCACCCAGAGCTCCTTTGCCCCCTCCGTCAATACGAACGGACAATTCGTCGTCTTCTCTTCTGCGGATGGAGAACTCACCCTCGGGGATGACAACGAACTCTTCGATATCTTCTTTCTCAACACCCAGTGCCTCCTCGCTCCTGACGGGGTGACCCCAGGAGATGAAGATAGTGACGGTACTGACGACTGTGATGACGAGTGTCCAACAGACGCCGCAAAGACCGATCCCCTCGTCTGTGGGTGCGGTGAAGTGGAAGACGACAGCGACGGTGATGGCACACCGGACTGTACCGATAGTTGTCCGGAGGACGACGAGAAGACCATCGCGGGAGCGTGCGGATGCGGGGTCTCTGACGCCGATGACAACGGAAACGGGATCGCCGATTGCAACGACTTCTCCAGTGATACCACTCCCCGAAGGCCGGTGGTCATTCGCATGAACAACGGAGATCGAATCCGGGTGATCATCCCGAAAGATATCCGTGGCTTCCGCTACGAGGTGCAGCTCCGGAAGGGAGGGCGCACGATTCGGTCGAAGGAAACAGCGAGAGCACGGGTGAAGTTCCGTACGAGAAGAATCCGGGGGAGAATCACGGTAAGATACCGCGTACTCCTCGACTCTGGGACCTCGAACTGGAGCAAGCGGAGACGGATTCGACTGTAAGTCCTAGCCATAGAATCACATCTGCGAGAACATCCGCTCTGCCTCGCTCCGCACCGACTCCTCGTCCTCGAGAAAACACCGGAGCTCCTCGCGGAGGAGAGAATTGTAGTAGACCTGATCTGCACTGGAGAACGTATCACGGTACGAAGTAAGCACTCGGAGGTAATTCACGCGAGCTTCCGGCGTGCCGACAAAACCTTCGCCACTCTCAGCCCGGAATAACTGTGAGATTCTCCGAAAGAGAAGATCACCGGTCCGTTTCTGAAAGCGCTTCAGGGCAGAGAGAAACTTCCTCGTGGCGAGAAAGGAGATCGGTTCCCCTTCAGGAGAAGGAGCTGCCTCCTCATGAGCAAGCCGAACGAGAAGCTCCGCATCGTCGCCATCATCCAACTCTCGAACCGCGAGATACCGCACACCCTGATTTTCGGCGTCATTCACCATCCGTCGAGCCTCAACAGTCAGGTCTCTCTGCTGTCGGAAGAAAGCTTCTGCAACGGCGACCTGATTCTCCTCCGTTTCTCGTGAGAGATACTCAACAAGGGTAAACCTGCCGTTCTCTTGTTCCGTCAGAAAGAAAACCAACGCCTCTCCCTCGCCCCCCGGACGAAAAGCCTCCTCGGAAAGGCTCGCGATCCGATCTCCGATCCGCTTCCGACCTTCCCGTCCCCGAGCAGAGAGCGCACGAATCGCCGCGAAGGGATAGACTCCATCATCAACAAGCTTCACGAGGATCTCCTCCCCCGCCTCAAACGGAATCGAGCCCAGCGCACGAATCGCCTTCAGGGCGATGTCGCTTCCATAGCTATCGAGCGCTCCTCGCGCTACCGCATCGAGCAACCGACCTTTCGTCGCGATGTGCACGTTGTTTCGTTCGCAAAGCTTCTCCGCTTGAATTCGGGAAGGAACAAAACGGTGAAGAGTTCCCTCTCTGAGGGCCTCCTCAATGGCTGCGGCGAAATGTTCACTCTCAGAGAGCCTCCAAAAGGTCCTCTGAAGAGAAATTCGATCCTGATTTCCGATCTGCTCGGCCGCCACATACTCAATAACGAGCTGCTCCGCATCATCATCTTCGATCGAAACAACGGCATCGAGCGCTCGCCCCGTTGACCCATGCGCTACTCCAAAATTCTGCCTTGCCAAAGGAAGGAGGAGGTTGAGGTATTGAGCAACCATACCTCCATCTCCTTGCTCTGCGAGCTGATCAAAATACTCCCCGACCACCTTGCTCCCGGTCAGCATCCTTACCACCGCCCGATCCCCCTTTCCGAAACGCTCTCGGTGTTCGACCAACATGACCGGAGAAAGAAGGTCGTCTTGAATCGCACACTCCCAGAGGCGATGCTGTCCCCTCTTTTCAGCAAAAACCCTCTTTGCCGCATACTCCGCTACGGCAGGAGAATAGTCATGAGGAGAAACCAGAGGGTCGCACACCGCAGCGAGCGCGCTATCACCACGAGGAGACGGTGCCTGTGCACCGGCGAGAAGAGCTTGGAAGGCTGCCCTCCGTATATCAAAGCCTTTATCAAAGGCGTCCCCCTCCATTTCGCGCTCAGCGAGGCGTAATATCTCTTGCAAGTGGGGAGCAGAAGAATCCTTACGGGCACCTATCCCCTCTAGCAAGAGACGTTGTGCAGCAGCTCTATCGTCACCGGCTTGAATCTGGAGAGTCTGAAGATAGAGCGTTTCTGCAGAGAGAAGGTTCTTGTTGAGAAGCGGTACACAGCGTACGACCCCTATCCCTCCTGCCTCCATCAGCAAATAAAAAAGGGTTTTCTTCCCCGCTTCGGAGACCTGCTCAGAGGAAAAAAGATCATCAATAACTCGGCCTATCCCATCCCTTAAGGGTCGACCTTCTCTGATAGCATAATCAAGGCGACCTATCACCGCGGAGATCATTTTATCTTCTAACACAGAGGGAAGAGAGCCGGATGAAAAAACTGCTCTCATAAAGTGATCTGGAAGGAGATGATGAATCACTCCCCTGAAGCCGTTACGAGCACGTAGATTCGTCTCGAATACCCGTTCGGATCGCTCCTCTGAACCCGAGCTCCCATCTTCAGTATAGAGAGAAAAAAGGTCGAGAACTTCTAAAACACCACTTTCAACAAGCACGGTAGCAAGGGCAGGAATTCGCTCCGAGAAGTCATTGAGACGTCGCTCCAGCGATTGTCGAACGTTATCGTTTGCTACCACTGCGAAGACAACATGAAGGGTCTCTAAAACCTCTTGAGGTCTTTCTCGGACAACATGTCGTAAGAGGAGAAAAAGCTCATCAAGGGTCCCTCCCAACACTCTCCACTGCTCCGTGTTAGGATCTTCCACTATATCGACAACCGTGGTCCTTAATCCCTCAGTCACCAACTCAAGAAGTTCGGCACTGTATTCATCAAGGATCTGTGGAAATCGGTGAAACACATTCCGTTCTCCCGCAACCGGCTGCTCCAAGAGGACCCGGCCGAGGGCCTCCTTCACCTCAAGCGAGCACGGCGAATCATCACCAACAGCAAGCGCAACGAGTCTCCGCGCCGCTGCTTCAGATCCACTCTGCAACAGTGCTTTCCCGAAAGCAGTCGCCTCCTCAGGAGTCACGCTCTCTGAGGAAAGCCTCTTCTCAATCTCGGGCACCCCCTTCACCCCAAGCGCCATCGAGAGGATCGGAAGCATCAGCCATTCGCGATCCTCAAACCTCTCTCCTTCACACACCTCTCGGAGGAGTCGGACCGTCCCAGCGGTCTCTCGAAACCCGATCCGGGCAACCTCCTCTTCCATCTGAGCCCTCCCTTCCCCCTCAGGAGCAGCTTCTTCCACCCGGTGCGAGAGTCCTCTCAAAAGACTTGCGGTCTCCTCCTTAACCTGATCCTTCCACGAAACATCATCCAGCTCCTCACACGTTCGGAGGGAAGCGACCCCCTCTCTCCCTCCCAAAAGCAATACCGCAGCAACCGCCACTCGTTGAAACCGTTTCGGAACACCATCGGCACTCACCGCAGCGATCAGTGCTGGGACAGCATCCGCCCCAAAGTGGAGGACGTGAGCCCGAAGAGCGGCAACAGAGTGGTCCATCGAGGTTTCCCGGTCAGTGATCACCTGCATCACTGCTACTAACGCCTCACCGGACTCTCCCCGTGAAGCGAGAACCACCGCGACAGCCTCACGGAGTGGTGTTGTCGCAGAAGCAAGCTCTTGCGAGAGAAACGGTGTGGCGCTTGAGAAGTTCTCAAGGAGCTGCTCAAGCGCCGCAGTTCGCACCGAAAGTGGAAGGTTGGTACCAGCAAGACGACACAGCGCCCGAGCTGCTACTCCTCCATGCTCTTTGTCACGGCAGAGCTCACCGAGTAACGCAATAGCATTCTCCCGTCCCCCACGGAGCTCTGGCTGAGCAAACGATCGCGCTACTACCTCACACGCGAGGATCCGGTCCGGCACTGAGTTCATCTCGTTCAGTTGCTCGAGCTGAAGCAACGTTCGCGCCTCCACCTCACCGCCCGCAGAACCAACGTTTGAAATTCGCTTAGCTACAAAGTCGCAGGCCAACTCCACCCGCTCAGACGATCTCAGTGTGCGCTCCAGCGCCTCAAGCACCTCCTCAGCCGAGCTCCCGGCCTTCCCCACCTCTTCGGTGCCCACATGCTGCGCGTCCATCACCATCCCCCCTTCCTGAGATCTCCCTCAAAAAGTCTAGTGAACTCTCGATCGCTACTCTACTCAAACCAGCCATTTTCTGAAGATCTGAGGCTCCCTCCCTTCCCCTTGATCTCTCCCCCCGAATCCCTGAAACTCACTCGCGCATGGCTCCTCGAACCCTCCACAAGCGGCTGACGACCCTCTTCATCGCTTTTACGGCTCTTAACCTCCTCCTTGCCCCCCTGCCCCTCCTCGGCGAAGAACCTCACCGTCCAAAGGTGGGGCTCGTCCTTGCTGGTGGAGGGGCGCTCGGTTTTGCTCACGTAGGGGTCCTTGAGGTCCTTGAGGAGCACCGTATCCCCATTGACCTCGTGACCGGAACGAGTATGGGAGCCATCGTTGGAGCCGCCTACTCCGCCGGAGTGCCCCTCACAGAGATGAAGAGCTTGCTCGCTTCAACCGACTGGGACGAACTCTTCGGCGAAGAGGTCGCCCGGCGTGGAGTCCCCTTCCGATACAAGGGCGGTCGGAACCGAGAGATCTACGGCTCCGTAAAGTTCGGGCTTGATGAAGAAGGGGAGCTCTCACTCCCTCTTGGGGTCGTCGAAGGACAACTCGTACTTCCACTCCTCCAACGGCTCTACAAGACCGTGCCGAATCCGACAGATTTCGATAAACTCCCGCTCCCCTTTCGTGCGGTTACCGCTGATATCGAAACGGGAGCTGCGTATGTCCCTGAACGAGGAGACCTCGCAAAAGTAGTCCGCGCTAGCATGTCAGTCCCCGGATTCTTCTCGCCCCTCGAGATCGATGGCAAACTCCTCGTTGACGGCGGCATCGCAAATAATACCCCCGTCAATATTGCGCAGGAGATGGGCGCTGACATCCTCATTGTGGTCGAGCTCTTCGCGGATCTTCAAACCCGCCAAGAGCTCAACAGTCCCTTTGCGATCTCCGGCCAGATTATCTCACTGCTGCTCTCGCAGAACTCCGCCCTCCAACGCTCACGCATGGGCGGCAGAGACCTTCTCCTCGCCCCGGATGTAAAGGGATTTAGCGCCACAGACTTTCCGAAAGGCGAAGAGATCTTAGACCGAGGACGGAGGGAAGCGCTCCGAATGTTGCCGAAACTCGCCGCGCTCTCCGTAGGAGAAGAGCAATACCAAAGGTACCAGGAACAACGGCAGAGCCCTCAACCCTCCCGCCCCACTTCGAACCTCGTAGCTCGCCTCATTATCACCAATGATTCGAATATCCCCGACGATCAGCTCGAGGACATGATCTCCCTGCGCCCCGGGGAAGCCTTTCACCTCGAGGCGATCGAGGAGGGGATTCAGGCGATCTACGAAACAGGACTCTTTCAGAGCGTTACCTACGACGCCATTGATACGCCAGAGGGAAAAGAGATTACCGTAAGGGCTCGTCGAAAAGAGTATCTCGACAACTACTATCGGATCGGATTAGCACTCGAAGATAACTTTCAAGGAGAGAACAACTACCGGCTCGGTATATTCCACCGAAAGAACGACATCTTTGAAGCCGGAGATCACTTCGAAATCCTCGGAGAGATCGGCAGACAACCCCAGTTCAACACCGAACTGTATCTCCCATTCTCTCAAGAGAGCTATTTCTTCATTGCCCCGTCTCTCCGGACAGGGCAATCAAACCTCTCGATCCGCCGAGGAGGCGAACGGATCGCCCGTTACCACCTCCTGAGCGGTGCCGCGCAGATCGACCTTGGACGACAGATCGGAAATGTTGGAGAAGCACGTATCGGAATCTCGCGCGGTTTCGGAGATATTGAACGAGATATCGGAGACCCTCAGCTCCCAGAGTTTGGCTTTGACAGCGCTGATGTCTCTTCTCGAGTGATCTTTGACGCCCTTGATGAACCGGACTTTCCACGAGAAGGATATCTTGCGGGAATCGGATTTACCTCATCCGTTGAAGAGCTCGGAGCAAGTGACTCATTTCACTCACTCTCTGGCGCGACCGCACTCCCCTACACCTTTGGAAGAAACACCCTCCTCTTTCGGGGAGACTTCGGGATAACCTTTGACGAGCGGCCGGTGGAGCGCTCCTATTCTCTCGGAGGCTTTCTTAATGTCTCCGGATACGAACAGAACGCCCTTTTCGGATCAGACTTCGGCATCGGGCGACTCCTCTACTATCACAATTTTTCAGCACTCCAACTCCCCTTTCTCGGCTTTGATTTCTTCGCCGGTGGCTCCGCTGAGCTCCTCACCCTCCGGTCAGATAGTCCCGCGACAAACGACCGGAGCGCGTTATGGGCTGGCTCCGCCTTCCTCGGCGCCGACACCCCTCTTTTCCCGATCTACCTCGGGATTGGTTTCTCCGAAGAAGATGAAGTATCAGCCTACTTTGCTATCGGACGGGTTGGCCTCGGGAGGAATTGATGATTCGCTCATCCATCCAGAAACAACGCTTCCGTTTTTCGAGCCTGCTCTTCAGCATGGTGCTCGTCATGTTCTGCTCCCCCTTTCTCCTGCACGGCACCGTATCAAGCCTCATCAGAGCCGCACTGATCTGCTACCTCCTTACTGCGGCAGCGCTTGCTGCCTCCACCCGGAGTGCGCACCTCCGAGCGATCATTTCTCTCGCGATCCTCGGGCTCTGTTCACAGATCGCCCTTACTGTTTCCCCCTCGCCACTTACCTTTACCCTCTTCACCAGTATTTCGACTGTTTTTCTCGCCTTTATCAGTATCCTTCTCTTCCTTCAGGTCTTCCAAACTGAGGAAGTTACCAGTGACTCACTCTTCGGAGCGATCTGCGTCTACCTTCTCATCGGGATCACCTTCTGTTTCCTCTACTCCCTCATCGAATTCGCCATCCCAGGCTCGTTCTCCTTCACCCGAGAAATAGACCGCACCACCGTCCTCTCCTCTCCCGAAGAGATACAGAACGGCATCTCCACCTTCTTCTACTACAGCTTCGTCACCCTCACGACCCTCGGCTACGGCGACATCACCCCCCTCTCCCCGATCGCCAGAAACATCAGCATCCTCGAAAGTATCGCCGGACAGTTCTACCTCACGATTCTCGTCGCCCGCCTCGTTGCGCTGCATCTGACTTCAGATTGAAAGCATCAGCTTTCGACAACCAATCCGGCAATTTGATTGGCGGGCAGTACACTACGGCAGCGATAACTCCTGCACCAGTTTGTGACTCGGATGCTTGTGTCTGGTCGTTGACCTGATTATTTTCTGCCCCATCCAAATCTACGCACGTTTATTTTTGGATCAAGCCGAAAATAAACGTGCGGCGAGGAGGCTCCAAAACTCTACGCCGGGGTCTACCTGCGGTGGAGCTCAAATCCAGAGATCGCTCGTAAAGGACTCCGACTGCTATTCTGCGGCTCGCTCTCGAGAGGGTAGGTGTGAGGGGCTCTACAGACGACAAGATTCGCACCTTGACGGCCCACCTCTATTGCTTTCCTTTCTCCTGAAAGAATTTCGCGAACTTTCTTTATACTCTTACCATCACTTTGGTCTGGTTGCTCAGTCCACTTACACTCGAGGAGATCTACTCCTCCATCAACGTTGATCAAAAAATCAACCTCTTGAGTACGATCACGATAGAAGAAACAGGAGGCTCGAGGGGTATGCAACAGGGACTTTCGAAGCTCAGAGAAAACGAACGTTTCCCAAATAGCGCCAATGGAAGGTGATGAGAAGACGCTCTCTTCTCCTAATCCAAGAAGAAAGCACAGTAAGCCGGTGTCGTTGAAATACAACTTCGGTGATTTGGTAAGTCGCTTCGATATATTCGCAAAGTATGGCTCAAGAAGAGTGATCTGCTTTGAAGCCTCTAAGACACTCAACCACTCCCCAACAGTGGAAGAGTTTACTCTAACATCTCTTGCAACATCAGCTTTATTCAACAGCTGTCCACTACGAGCAGCACAAGCTCGAACAAACCGATCGAAATCACGCAAAGAGGTAACGTGAAGAATCTGTCTCACATCCCGCTCAATATAGGTCGCAAAGTAAGCGCTGTAGAAATCTTCACTGTGGAGGGTGCGATCCTTCCAGAGCTGGGGATACATTCCCCGGACCAGAATACTTCCTGGCGGATGAAGTCTCCGGTACTCCTGGCCGTCCGTACCGAGCTCTTGCATCGAAAGTGTCTCGAGTTCAAGAAGAGCACACCGCCCAGCAAGGCTCTCTGAGACCTCTTTCATCAGGGTGAACTTCTGAGAGCCCGTGAGGATAAAGCGGCCATTTTGATCTCTGTCCGAGTCAATGACCGATTTCAGATTCCGGAAGAGAGCTGGAGCGTACTGAACTTCATCAATAAGGACGGGAGGGGGATACTGCGCGAGAAACGCTGAAGGCTCTCTCTCAGCAAGGCTCGCGGTGGCTGGTATGTCGAGACTGACATAGGTATGGTTCGGAAAAAGCTCTCTCAACAGAGTAGTTTTTCCCGTTTGGCGTGCCCCAGTAAGAATAAGTGCAGGAAACTGGTCCTGCAACCTCTTGATTTTACTTGATATATCTCTTTTAATAAACATTATTGACAATTCTTGCAATCGGAACCCAGCTTTGTCAATAATTACTACCTGAAATTACCACAGCGATGAACCGAGGGGTTTGAGTATATCCCTTAGGCGGTTATCTGCTTCAGGTGACTTTTACCGCCTTTCTTCAGAAAACGGAGCCCTTGCTTGAACGGTGCTCTCACATTGCTATCGAGATATCTTGCCCAGCGGGGGCGGAGCTCACCTCGCATCCAGGCGAAGGCTGCCAGTGCGTAGCCGAACATCGGTTCACTGAGATAGCCCTTTTGGCTCGATGACCATCCCGACCGATCGTCTTCCCGCCACTGGATGAAGTGAAAGGCAGAGTTCGCCGTAAAGATGCCGAGACCAAGGAAAACCGTTAAAAGATCGGTCATGTGTTCATGATCGTCTTCCTGTGCCGTCAGACGTCGATCTCCGAGGAGGTGCACATGACACAACTCATGTGCGATCGTGCCGACGATATCCTCAAAGTTCTGCACATTACTCGCATTCAGAGAGATAGTATGGAGATCACTCCACGCAGCCTTCTGATAAGTGCCTGCAGCACCACTCGTTTTTTGACGAAGCACAGGAAGTGAACGTCCAGAGTCCTCACTATCTCCACCGTCAAAGAACTCCACCCGTATACGATCCGGATCGACCTTCAGGTAGGTACAGAGCAGCGCGGTCAATTCTCTCACCCCCTCCGACGTTTGTGGAAAAGAGGTGCGAAAAAACTCTCGAGTTGGAGTCACGACCCGAACGGAACGAAGCGTCGGTTCACCAAACTCTGAGAGAAGCCATAGCAGTGAGTCTTCAATCCAAAACTGCTCTTCCTCATCTACCGGACACGACGGCCTCTTCCAAAACATAGGGGCTCCGAATACTTGATATCAAACACGGCAAAACGAGGATTCTTTCATCTCCACTCATTCGCTTCAAAAGCCCATTGCCAATCGGTGAGCGAAATAGAGGGGAAGAAAGCGTACTGAGTCTACTCGCTCAATATTTCGTTGCGAGAGGACAAAGGCCTCTTTTGGCTGGTATTTCTCTATGTACATATTGAGGCTTTTTAACGTTCCACGGCTTCCGCTCTTTACCTCAACCGGTGCGGGAGAGCCGCGGGAGCTCACCACGTAATCAACTTCAGCATCAGAACCTTTTGCTTTGCGATACCAATAGTAGAGGTTCCTCTGATCCAAAATATCAGCGTGTGCGAGGAGCTCTTGTCCTACAAATTGCTCAGCAAATGCCCCGTGACAGATATTCGTCAGATCTGCGTCAGGAGAAACTTGGCGCCAATCAAAGCCGAGAAGGTGGTGCAATAAACCGATATCGAGAAAGATAATCTTAAAGAACTTCTTATCTGCGCCAGCAGCTAAAGGGAGGGACGAAGCGTAGGTTGAATGTACGCGGGTGAGCAGATTTGCTTTCTCACACAGCAAAAGAGATCGCTTAATCTTGTCACTATGAATGTGCCGATCCACCTGTACATACTTTACCCGAGGATCTCCAACCAGGTGCGGAACACGCTCAAACGTTGTGGCGAGCGCCTCGATCTCATTGTTTTTTGCATACTTCTGAAAGTCTTCCCGAAAGGCTGCTAATAGCTGCCCATGAAACGCGCTGACCTGAGAGAGATCTCGTGAGTCGAGATACACCCGCACCGCTTCCGGCATTCCTCCAACATAGTAGTAGTCCTTTAAGAGCTGCAAAAACTTTTGATGAATGGCAGGATTTATCTCTTCATCAAGGGGCGCTTCGTTGAGATACGTTGCCAAATGTTCCTCTCCGCACGCCGTAAGAAACTCAGCGAATGTGAGTGGAAACATAAAGTGCTGCTGCACCCGACCCACCGGGAAGCTAATGTTAGCGAGACTAAAGTCAATAAGTGATCCAGCGGCAATGAGGAACAGATCCGGGATCTCTTCGTAGAAATACCGGAGCGCTGTTATCGCTCGAGGGGCATATTGAATCTCATCGATGAAAAGACACGCTCCTTTCTCTCTGAGATTCTTCCCACTGAAAAGCTGGAGATCTTGAAGTATCCGATCCGGCCGTAGGTCGCCGCGAAAGAGATGTCGGGCGCTCTCCTCCCGCTCCAGATTGAGCTCAAGAAATCGATCTTCAGGGACATTTCTCTTGGCCCACCCTCGAACGGCATACGACTTCCCAACTTGCCGAGCCCCCCGAAGCACAAAGGGCTTGCGCTGTGCCCCCTGGGACCAGGCATCAAGAGCCTCGTGAATTTTTCGAGGGATATCAAACATTTACGCTATAATACTGAAAAAGTAACGGTTGTTACCTACAGTAAATCCGAAAAGGTAACGGTTGTAAATGGGTCATTTTCCGAAAAAGTAACGGTTGTTTGGGAAGTGCCAGCAAAAAAGGGACAAGTCATCCCGGGGACGAATTATCGCCGACATAGCTCGGAACAAGGATACCAGCGAAGTCTGATCCGAGCTTTTCGATGATGGCCGGAATAAGGACAGTCTCCCAAAGATTCTTCCGGAGCTGAGGATCTTCTTTCTTTCTCGAAGACACACCTGATCCAAAAAGTGCGACATGGACACTTTGTACGGCGACCTGTGCGGCCTCTGCTTGTTGCTCCCGTCCAAGTTCTTGCAGCGTCTTTTCGAACACCGCTGCATCTTGTAGAGCTGACTTAAGCCGATAGTGTGGATCATCAGGAGATAAGACTACTGCTCCGTCCTTATCCCTCTGTATGGGGCGGTCTTCTGCTGCGGGCCGTCTCTCTGTATTACGAGATCGAGAATATTCTCTCGCTAATTCGGAACCCGGGAGTATAGGCATCTCGAAGACCCGAGTCGGCTGCGGCGGCGTCCTGTTTTTTTTCACCTTTTGTGGAGGTTTTCTGGTCGGTGGTGGAAGTACCGGCACCTCTTCAGCCTCTACTTGAGGCGGGCGCTGTATCTCATCCACAATCGCGACTGTCCCTCTAGAGTTGCCCCACGGTGCCGATCGTCTTTCTCTACTTCCTGAATGGCTCTGCCCTGGTTGACACATATCTGCCTGCTTCCGTTGTTATTAACTCTTGCTCGGTGAAAAACTAATCCTCTAGAGACAACGCCTGCTGGGGAAAGAGCAGCGCTCTCCGCTCTGCTTCATATTGCGGATCCCTCAATATCTCAGTGTGGACCTTCCCCATCTCCAATTCAAGCCAATTAAGCAGTTCTCGAGCATCCTTAACCACCCCGACAGGGTTATGCGGATCATCCTCTGTGGCCGCCCACCACGCATCGGTACACGGCTTTACCGCCTCGTGGTAGTGGCGTAACGATGCTGCCTCTCCTCCCCAACTCGTTCCCTCTTGAATCCAGTCTGCATGCAGAACCAGCTCGAGGTCATTCTTGCGGAGCATCGCCCTGAATTTCTCCGTAAACTCTGGTGCCAAGTGCCGGAATGGCCCGCCGATCCGGTGCTGATACAGGACGGTGTGCACGGCATTAAAAATTCGAGCATCGCTCACCGTTCCCCTTCCGAGCATATCAGTTCTTCCGTTCACACCTCCCAAGTGCCGTCGCCCGTCAAAGGGAAAAGGCGATCTCTCTCCCCCATCGTCATAGAGCATAATCCGACCCCCGGTCAGACGATCACGATTTGTTCGAAAGAATTCTTCATCATACTGAACCCCCTGTTCTGTCGCTAAGAGAACGCTACACGCAAGAAAGGGGATATCAGCAGGAGGAAGTCGCCCTGCTCCGCAGAGCTGTATCTCTGGGCAATCAAGGTCGATAATCCCCTCTGACTGAAGGGTCAACAAGAGGAACTCAAGCTCTTGCACACTCGGTGTTGCCGGCACGATCAGTGACTTATTCGCGCGCTCAAGCTTGAAATCGGTACTTCTCAAGCCAGCCAATTTCTTGAATGCGTCAAGTCGGTTTTCATCGATCGGATTTAAGAAGTGCGCCTTCGCACCGATTGCCAATCGCCCAAAATGTTCGATTCGACTCCGCCTCAAGAAATCAATCACCTGCTCGGTACCGACGTGATGCCGTCGCTCAATCAACTGCGGAAGGGCATGCGCCGACACAGGATTGCGTCGCTCTATCGTCTTTTCGCGTTGCTCATCAGACGATGTTCGTGCTTGATCGAGCAACTGAACCAGATGAGAATGATAGAGCAGCATTTGGTTAATGGCGTGAACACTGGGGGCTTCACTGTGCCAAGGAGCAGTATTCCCCTCGCCATCAATTCGAAGCTCTTCTCTGTATGGCTTCGCCTCTTCTGCCACCATCACATAGCGTGCCGACCAGAGTTCACGAGAGAAATGGCGTTTCAGAGCCACGGTGTCGGCAAGCGTTACCTCACGAAATGTATCTTCAATATCGCTCCAAACAGCCCCTCTTTCTCGATCTACCCGAGAGGTGGTCATCCCCAACATCCTCTGGTTTGCTCGATGTAAGATATCGATATAGCTGTTGTGGGCTCCAACAAAATCGTAGAGCTCCCTCCAAAAAGCCGCAGGACCTTCCGGAGACTGTGCAAGCGCAGCGAGCTCTTCCCGATCCAAGATCTCACTTTCGAGATAGGCACGTGCTTGGGTGGGACCAACAGAAGCCGGTCTTCTCCGCTCTATACCAAGCTCATCACTGGGCGCTCTCCTCTCAAACACACGATCGCCTCTCTCTCGACTGCTCAGGATCGTTGACCGAAGAACTTCTCGGAGCTCTCCTCCGTCAAGAATCTCCTCGGCAACCAAGCTATTGATCGAGATGATGGCGGCGAAAGTTTCTTCGAGTGCTTGTAGCCGAGCAAGCTGTCGTGCCTCGACATACTCCTCTTTTGCTCGTTGATCCTGCCAAGCGGTCTCCTCTCCTGACTCGTCTTGCTCATCATCTTGAAAGACCCGAGAAGAACGCTCCCGTTTCTCAAGATCTTCCCACTCCTGAAACCGAAAGAGGCGCGCTCCTCTCTCTTCTTCCAATTGCTGGCGCTCTCCAGCAGTAAACCACCCAAAGAGGTCGATCTCCTGATCAAGTCCATCTGGATCGTGAAAAGACATCTCATAGGCACGCTCAAGGTGTTGTTGTCGCACCTGAAGTTGATCCCACTTCTCCTGTAACCTTCTTCCCTTCTTCTCAAGACGACCAACTCTCAAATCATATCTCTCATCCCGCTGATCACGCTCCTTCGCAGCGCGTTGGTCGCGGAGTGCCCAGAGAAGCTCCTTTTCAGTTTCGTCGCGAAGGTGGATAATCCCCTTGTCATACGTGGCAAGATTACGAAGCTTCCCTCCAGCAGCTTTTCCCCGCTCTTCTCGGCCATCCCATAACCAGTACTCCTCTTGGTCTCGTGCATTCCAGTCGCGGTCCATCTCTACATGGCGCACATCTTCCTCGGAGAGCTCTTCCGTAAGCCAATCGCATACTTCACTGACATCTCTCCACTCCAGAACTCCCATCACCCAGGCATCAAGCAGGTGTGCTACGATCAGTCTTCGATTGACGAGTACCTCTTGATTGTACCGATCAACTGCACTACTGCGATCCTCTTCCTCAAAGAGGAAGTCATACGAGAGTTCCGGCTTTGGAATGCGATCGTATTTTTCGAGGAATCCGAGAAATCCATCTGGCGGAGCAAATGGGTTCGGCATCTTCGCCGCATAGAAATGAAAATACCCCTTCGCCACCCGTGCTGCTGCAGATCGAGTACTACACTCCTCGTGAAGCCGCCTATCAAAATCAACCCACGAGGTGAGGGGAGCTCCGAGAGGAAGGGGAGGCACCTCCGCAGCTTCTCCGGCGACGGGCAAAAGAAAAGGGGATCTCCGGGTATGGGTCGTCAGGAGGTGATTCGTCTCAATTGGGCCCCAAAAAGCCGGTTTCAGCAGCGCCCTCTCGGCGACCGGAACTGCAAACTGCTGAACGAGCGGAGAGAGATCACCAGGGCTTACCGTTATCCCATCGAGCTTCTTCTCTTCTAGATACTGATCTCCGAGGAGCATCCCGATCATCCCATCCAGACCAGGTTTTGCAAAGTTTACCTC
Source organism: bacterium (assembly GCA_022763385.1). GTDB lineage: Bacteria > Bdellovibrionota_C > UBA2361 > UBA2361 > RFPC01 > RFPC01. Next base: position 13,390 of record JALEGQ010000055.1, on the reverse strand, counting down.
GCTTCCCTCAAGCACTCCAATAAGAGGAGAAGTTGGCGCTTGGCGAACGGTGCACGCCGTTCCCTTACGGAGTACTTCTTGCCTCCCAGCTTCGTCTCCTTCAACGACAGCGGCGAGGAGAAAATCCATAACGTTGCAGGCTCTCGGAATATTTCCAATCCCATATGCTACGGCGACCTGAGCCGAAGCGCTTATCGCCTCTTGGCGACAGATGCCACTGATGCTTGCAAGTTGAACCCCCCGTATGTCGAAAAGAGACTCGGCATACTGAAATCCTGGACCTGCCTCTTGAGCGAGTGCGAGCCGTTCATTCGGGGTGAGGGAGCTTCCCTCTGGCGGCGTAAGTGGAAAGTCCTCCTTAAACCACCACGGTCTCTCCGAGTCACCGTACAGTGCATCTGCAAGCCGCAAGTAGTGCTCAAGCGCTTCTCGACCTCCACCGTGTCGCTCGGTATCCGCAGCAACTGCCTCCACAATCCGAACCACTGAAAGACCGTGCTCCAGGAGAAGGGGAAGTCTCTCCAACACTTCGCCGATCGCTCCTTCCCGGAGATCTGTTCGTTGGAGAAACGGTGCGAAAGAGAGGACGAGATAGGCTTTTTCTGGAAATGCTTCGGTATCGGAGACAACCTCAAGAAGCGCTCTCTCGTGATCCCCGATCCCAATGAAGTACACCTTCTCATGTAGCCCCTTGGGGTGGGTATTACACCCGAGACGGGCAAGTTCTTTTACCGGATACTCGGCTGCCGCCAACGGGTAATCTCTTCCCATGAAAGTAAACGCCAGCGGCCAGAGAAGCTTCATCCGCTCTGCGGCCCACTCGATAGGGTGAGCGTTTCCATCGAGATCGGTATGCGGTTGCACACCTTCGGTATAAAGAGCCGGTGTAGGAGTCGCAGCTCTCCAGTTTGGATTCTCATGGTCGAGATAGAGAAGGCCTTGGGCGATCCGCTCCTCCGAGACCGATAACGGGCGACGCTGCTGAAAAGTAATCGTTACCCGAGTTGGCTCAACTTCCGGAAAGACCTCCACCGCCCCGGAAGTGCCTCTCCCCTCCTCATAAATCGCCTTCCGAAAGGCATCCCCCGGCGGCAACACCGGTGTTTCATCAAAGTTGTCCCGGTCGGAGAGCGGGTTGTAACCACCAAATTCGATAAAGTAAGAAGGACCAAAGTGAAAACCCGTGGACACCGGCTCACGCACATGCAACGGGTACTCACTGTCAGGATAGAGAAGAAGGGTATCAGCTACCGGAAAAACAGGTTTTTCGAGCAGCCTACACCCCTCAAAGATCCTCCGATCCGTATACTCCGCGCGGCTTTCTCCTGGCTGAGGCTCTCCATAATCAAGATCAGATCCAAACATGAACGCAACCCGCCCGTCCTAACTCACCCACTCAACGCTTTCCAAGAATAGGCAGATTCCCAGCGCTAGTCTATTTTTCGCTTCTGAAAGTGAGCTATGCCTAAAGAACTGCCGCCAGATACAACGGGAGCCAAGTAAGCTCATCTTGAACCGTTATATTTCGTTGCGAGAGGATAAGACCGTGTTGAGAACGGTGGTTTTCCAGGTACCAGGTCAGACTTTTCAATGTTCCGCGGTGACCGCTCTTTACCTCAATGGGAATAATAGTCTTCGAGATCTCGCGGAGATAATCGACTTCAACATCAGATCCTTTTTTTTGGCGGACATAATAGTAGAGTTCACCAAATGTTTCTCGAGAGTCTTTTGCCAGAAACTCCTGTCCTACGAACTGCTCCGCAAGGCGACCGTTAGCAATCTCAGAAAGAGGATCATCAACGGCAACAGAACCCCAATCAAAACCGAGCATATGCTGCATTAAGCCGATATCCAGAAAGAGCAGCTTAAATACCTCTTTCTTGGTACCAAGCTGGAGGGGAGGCAACTTTGCAGATGAATGATATATCGGTGTAAGAAGATTCGCTCGGAATAAGAGGGATAATGCCCGCTTGATCTTATAGCTTCTCGTTTCTCGATCGAAATGGGTGTACTGCACCTTCGTATTCCCAACAATGTGGGGTGCTTGAGTAAAAACTCGTAGCAGTAGGTCCCAGTCTGCCTTTTTCGAGTACTTTGAAAAGTCATCGAAGTACGCATTGACAAGCCGAGCATGAACTCTTGAAACCGCGTGATAATCTCTATTCGCAGAAAAAGAGGCAACGGCCTCTGGCATTCCTCCGATGCGAAAGTATTTCTTCAGCTCAAGAAGAAGCTCACTGTGAGCCTGTTCAGGGATGTGCAAAGTTTGGTCAGATAAAGGGCTGAAGTTTTTCATCACATCGATATAATGAGCCTTCTCTCCTGCAGCCAAGAACTCAAAAAAACTGAGTGGTGGAACAACGAGTGTATCAACTCTTCCCACGGGGAATCCGGTTTCTTCGAGCACAAAGTCAATCAGTGAACCCGCTGCAATGACCGGGATCTCTGGCATACGTTCAAAAAAGTACCGAAGCGTCGTAATGGCCTTCGGGCAAGCTTGAATTTCATCGATAAAAAGAAGGGTGTTTGGCTCGACAACATCACGACCAAAGAGAAAACGGAGCTCCGATGCTATCCGAGAAACGTCAGAATCCTTCTCGAAAATGATCCGATAATTTTCAAATTCCTCGAGATTCAGCTCGATCACATGATCTGCCCCGAAGGATCGCGCTCCCCACGTTCTGACGAGATGAGACTTTCCCACTTGCCGAGCGCCCCGTAAGAGCAACGGGCGTCGAGGAGTGCTGGAACGCCAACTCTCAAGGCTTTTCTCTAACTGCCTGAATATAATCATTATATCTATATTCTTTGCTAAAAGTAGGGGACTCTAAGGAGCTAGTATTGCAAAAAGTGGGGGACATAAATAGAGGAAATTTGTCAAAAGGAACGGACTCTCTCCGACTCCCAGGCCAGAGGCGAGGCTCCTCAGCGGAAGAGAACCTATCCGCGGAGAGGGATTATCGCAAAAATTTGCGCAAAAAAGGACAAGTCATCCCAGGGACGAATTTACGAGTACGTTGCCAATGGTGCTAAATTATAGTACTATTGGGAATGCATATCGATACCAAGAAGGTGAAAGCTCTCCTGAAAGCGCGCGACCTTACTCTTTCGGAACTCCTAGAGCGAGCCGGAGTAAGCAAGACGGCGTATTATCATCTCGTTCGAAAAAGCAATCTCCTTCCGCGATCTATCGATCGGATCACCACTATCCTAGGAGTCGGACCGAGAGCATTGTTGTCAGATGAGCTACCAGCGGTCCGAAAGGTTCGTCTCCGAGAAGAACTTGTGCAGCAGATACAGCATGACTTTCCTGACGTAGACGCTGATAACGTTCGACACACCCTCATTCTTCTCGAACGCCCTCCCCTAGAACGACTCAATGGAGCACTCCGACGTGGACTCGCCACATCTGTTTGCTCATAGAGAGCTCTCACTCCTGCGTGCTCTTCAGGAGCATGAAGTCCCGTATCTCGTCGTCGGACTAGGAGCAGCAACGTTGCAAGGAGCCCCCGTCGTGACTCAAGATATCGATCTCTGGATTGAAGATCTTCGCGATGCCCGGTTTCAGGCCGCCCTTGAATCCGTCGGCGCGATCTATGTATCAGGTTTTGGACACTCTCCTCCTGCTATCGCTGGGGAAGGATTTGAACTTTTTGACCTTGTTCTGAATATGAGCGGACTTCCAGATTTCCGGAAGGAGTTTGAAGAAGCACTCTTCATAGAAATTGAGGGAGTCTCCGTTCCCCTCCTTCCGTTGTCAAAGATCATCACCAGCAAGAAGGCTGCAAACAGGCAGAAGGATAAACTTGTCTTGAAGGTTCTCGAAGATGTACAAAAGACACTCCAGGCAACAGCAGGAAAGAAATCACCTTAAAAAGAGAGCTCTCTCGTAACGGTTGAACCTCATCATGAACCGTCTTCACGCGGGCTCGACGGTGCTCGCTTCTTCCCGAACATTTCGGCGGAAGAGTACCTATCCACGGAAAGGGATTGCCGCAAAAATTTGCGCAAAAAAGGACAAGTCATCCCAGGGACGAATTTTCATCGATAGCAACACCTACGGCCAGTGTTTGCTCCGCTCAATAACACTAGAGAACACCACTGCTCCGATGCCAAAGAAGGCGAGGACCATCCAGGGGCTGTAGCTCTGAATCTCGATGGCGAGGCGGAGGTGGTCGAGGAGGGTGATGGCGAGGGTGAGCCCTCCTCCCCACTTCATGGTGGTGCTTCTCAGGGTGTATCCACCGATAATTCCGAGAATACTGACGAGGAGAGCGAGGACAGAGTTCAAGATGTTCGGGTGGAGAACGGTATTCCAGCCGATCGTCGTGAGCAGGGTGAGTGCTGCCGCTACGAGGTAGTTCCGTCCGCTCTCCGTGCTGAAACGGCTTGCGAGTCCGAGGACTCCTGCTGCAAGTATTCCGAAGAGGGGAACAACAAAGGGATTCCCGATCTGAAAGAGGCTCACCAACTGATCCGTCAGGAGGAGAACGGCGATCATCGCTGGAGCCATTGCAGAGCACTCCCACGCCATGCGGGTCTCTCGCTTCTCGCTGTAAGAAGGAAGAACAGAAAACATCACGAGTGAGAGACCGCTGAAAAGAGCACAGAAGAAGAAGGCCGAGGTATCATAGAGAACCAGATTTCTTCCGAGCAGGAGTACCGTCGGAAAGAAATAGAGCCCTCGTAAAAACTGACCCTCACGGGTACGCAACTCTTTCTCCTGACGCCACACGGTGGAATCAAGGGTCCCCGTCACAACGAGGAGTCCGACCACGAGCCACCCCACGATATTCGGATCACGGAGCGGTAGGAGAAGCATTCCACTCGTCAGCAGGAGCAGGAGAGTTCCTCCCCGAGCAGAGGTTCTCGAATAGACAGAAACGGCAAAGAAGGTGAGTGGGACGAGAACTGCCATCCCTAAACCAGTGGTGAGGAGCGCTGAGAAGGCACTCGGTGCTTGCCAGTGCAGCATCGCTGGATACCTCAGAGAGACAGCGAATGACTCTGGAAACACCGAGTACAGCAGGGCACCGAGTTGGGCACCGTGAATAGGAACGGTAAAGAGTGCTATCCCGAGCAGTGCTCGAGCAGCACGGCTATCACCGAGTCGGATAGCACAGAGAATACCTACTCCGGCAAGAGCCACGGTAAAACCGAGAAAGCTCGCATACCGTGCGATCTCACTGAATCCATCCCACCGCTGCACGAGAAAGACGAGAGATGCTGCGATAAGGAGCGTTATTCCGATTCCTCGCAAAAGCGAAGGCAGGGTAAGGCGAGGCTCCGTATCGCTCTGAAGCTCACTGTTTTCTTCTCTCTCTGGGGATACGATCTCACACTTCATCACTCTTCTCCTGATCTGATATCTCGGTATTACAGCGCTGCTAACTCTTCACGGAGGGCTTGCTGCTCTTCTTCTTGAGAGAAACTCTCTTCAAGTTCATCGATATCTTGGCAGTACGATTCTCCTCTCATCTCATAGCTGGTTACCCGTGTGTCCCACCGCTCAAAGATCTCTGAGAGATCAGCGACCATCTCACTTTCTCCTTTGGGGAAAGAAGCGAGCGCACGTGCACTCGACTCACGTGAACGCATGATGTTTCGCTCGCGGCGGAGGTGGGCCAGTTTCTCTTCTATCGTTTCCAATGAATGCTTGAGCTGTTCTTCCATTCGAGCATGCTCCAGGAGGTGTGCCTCCACCTGCTCGCACTCTTTTTCTGCGCGCTTCTTCCGCTGCAAACAGGCAAGCGCTTTCTGTTCATCACTACTCTTTGCCGTTCGGGCGCGATCTTCCCAGAGGGCGACCGTTTTCTGGAGCTCAACGAGCCGCTCTCGTAATGCTCGTCCATCACGTTGCACCCGCTTTCGCTGAACCTTGGCATTGGCGGCGTGACGAGACATCTCATCCAGGGTGGAGCTGACGAGCGCTTCGTGGTTCTCGACCTGACGAACGAGCCAGTCAAAGTGTGCAGTGATACGGGTGGCAAAGATTCGCAATCGATTCATGAGTACCTCCATAACGGTGTTGTCTATGAAACAGTATGGCGAGTGAAGTCAGGTGAATCGAACTAATATAGCTTACAGAGTAACTACCACGATAGCATCTTAGCTATACCACTAATATCACTAGTTTATTTACTGCATTAACCTGCTCTTTGCTTACTTACATAGTAACTTTTGCCAGGCTCTATATTTTTGCGGGTTCCCCTCAAGTTCCCTGAGAGGGCTGGCCGAAAACTTCCCTTGTCCATTCACTACTACCAAGGAGTCTCGTATGACCTTCTGCTTCCGATTTCTGCTCTGCGCTCTCTTCACCTGCTGCGTTTTCATCCCTGAGCTCTTCGCCAAACCGAGGGCCTTTGAGGTCACCCGCAAGATCAAAAAATCTCACTGTGTGTATGAGGATTCTCGTTCGAAATGGCTTCCAGCCCGCAAAAAGAAATCTGGCCTCTATTCCGTCATGAAGCGGCCAAAGAAGAAGGCGAAGAACTTCAGCAAGAAGCTTAAGAACTTCAAGAAGCGAAACCGGGTATGCAAACGACAACCTCAGCCAAACGCACTCAGCCTCGATAAGTTTCCTGGCAACGAGCGACTCCTTGCCGAAGTTTCCTCTGCTGACGCGGTATCAGGAACACCTCCCTCATACCCTGAGATCTCAGAGGAGTCTGCGCTTTCGCTCTACTGGAGAGAAGTGGAGGGAGAGAATGTTATCACGGCTCTCCAAGAGGGCACTCCGAGCGCTGCCCAGTGTGATGAATTCTTCATCGGCGCAAACGACGGCGAATCTGGTGGCTTGATTGCGTGTGAAGCGAATATTGACTCCGTTCGGGCGCTCGTAAAACCACTCGAAGCGGGAATCTCGGCGTGTTACCTGAGAAATCTCGCGACCGAAGAGAACCTCGAAGGAGGTGGAATTTCCCTCGTACGGGGAAGCTTTCCGGCTGGGCACGTAGCAAATCTCTATATCCCTCCGACAGGCTCTGAGAGCCGGATCGTGAAGATGGAGATCACTGGGGATGAATTTGCTCAGAACATCTTTGTACGAACATACAGTGAAGAAGAGAACAGCGCCGCCGAGCGAAGCTATCGCGTAGACCTCTGGTTCTGCGATGGAGATCAGACTTCCGGGGCCCCAGGCGGAATCGATCAGATTCAGGTTGGCACCGATAACAGCTTCTCGGCTTCCTCTGTTGGACTCCGGGATGGCCAGCTCTCGATCTCCGTTGATGCTCAACTCGCAGCTTCCTCAGAAGATGAGAACGCCTTTGAGTTTGACCCTTCGGAAGCGGTTGATGCCGATATTATCTTTGTAGACACGGGAGACGATGGTGAGGAGGTTCAAACTCGTAGCGCCTATCGTATTTCGGTTGAAGACGGGGTGATTGACCTCGCCAAACACGACCTTAACGTCGGCAGCGGCGAGAGGAATCTCTCTCGCTTCATCCTTGAGTACCTCGGAGGGATGAGCGACCTCGCCATGACACAGGGAGCAGGTGCTTTCCGCTTCGTGGAAGGAGAGGTGCTCACCGGAACGGGATCTGCGGCCTTTGAATACCGAGACAGCGCCTATCTCGTAACCGAGACGAGCGAGTTCCTTTCGAGTGTTCAGGAAGAGGATTTCTCCGAAGACTTCTTCACCACCGACCCCGCTATCTCTGTCGACACCACCGGGTACGATTGTGGAGCAACTGCTGACGTCGTGGTATCGGTTGATATGAGCGCCGAAACGATGCAGGCAATCGACGCAGAGTGTAACAGCTTCCTTCCTGAAGGAACGCGATTCTGTGAGAGTGATGCCATACAGAGTGCTGAAGAAGGGCTGGAGAGCTGCCCATAAGCACTACGGTTTGCTGCGGGTGCCTTCTTGGTGCCCGTAGCAGCTCTCTCCTTCAGGAGATCTCCTCTTCCATGAAGGGAGGCGACACTCTACCCTCTTGGGTGTGGCGATTATTACTTCAGAGCTGGAGACCCTTCTCTCAACCGCAACGGTAGCCTGCCAGGCCTCCTTTCAGGAGAGCGGGTTTCGACAACGCAACCTCCGATTCTACTTTGAACTCTTTCGCGAATGGGCGAGCTGGGATCGCTCTGCACCGCGAGCAGAGCTTCAGACCACTCAATTCACCCGCTTTCTCAACGAACTCGTACGAGAGGGGCATGCAAAGTGCGTCACCCGGGCTCCACGCTCGCCCTACCTCCTCACCCGACTCGGCCTGATAGAGCTCCTCACGAGAATTAGCCAACGAAATGAGGCAGAGCCTCACCACACCTTTCTCTTCGCTTTCTATTTTCTCAGAGCCTATCGCGATCGATTGATCCGCCTCGTGACCCGTGAGGGCTCTGACTTCCCCACCGCTCTACAGATCGAGCTAGAAGCGCTCCTTGACTACCGCTCGCTCCTTTCGACAAAGATCAAAAGCCTTCAGAAGAGCATTCGAAAGATTAAAGCGGGGATAGAGAACGCCGAAAGCTCCAGCGCTCTCTCACAGAACCTGTTCCACCGCGGAATCGCCCTCGAAGAGATCGTTCGTGAGGTGGAGCAGAAATTTCCCTACGAGTTTCACGCCGAAAAACCCCTCCACGAACTGATCGCAGAGATCCCAGAAGAGGCAAAGCAGTGGGAGCTTGAAACAGGTAATGCCCTCCGCGCGAAACTCCTCTGGAAACCGGCCCTCTCCGTTGAACAGGAATTTCTCAGACAACTTCAGCAGATTGAAGCCTCACTCCCGCAGGGGGCAAATATCTCTTCACGGTGAAAAGATCTTCCCGTTCCAGCAACAACAGAGCTCTCATCTTCGCCGTTGATAGCTGAGATCTGGGCATTTGAACACCGCCTCTCGACCTGAGGGCTCGCTATTGGGTATCCTGTGGCGACTTATGGATTCGAAACATCTTACCATCACCATAATCGGGTGTTTTCTCGTGGCGCCGGCTGTTATCTGGCTGATGAGACGAATTGGGACAGAGTGGAAAGGGCCGGAATGGCTCTTCCCGAAGGTTACGGAAAAGGTACGCCAAGAGCGGCTCGCACTCCAACAACGAGGAACCTTTCACCGCTGGGACACGCGAATCGCGGTTGAGCTGTTAAACCCCTCTGTATACGGATACCTGAAGGCCCCCACAACGCTCTATATCTCCATCGGAGATTATACCCTCGAATACCATCTCCTCCGCCTCTTTCAACAGATCTTCCAGAGGACGAATTCACTGGGGGAATTCGGAGAACGATTCGGCCTTCTCTGCAATGAGCCGGACCGGGTCGCACAGATTTTCCCGCCGGAGCTTCAGAAGAAGATCCTCGCCTATCCACGATTTTCTTACCGAACCGGATCGCCGGCAGGGCTTTTTGGTGCTGATGTCGTTACGCCGGGAGATTCCGAACGGTTTATTCGAAAGGCCTATCAGTGTCGCTTCCGAGCAGAGCATAAAGACCCTGAAGAGATCGCTCAGGTGGAGGCGATCTGTGCTGAGATTCGAGAGAACATCGCCCGCTCAGAGCCTCTCCCTTCAGAAGAAACCGAGAGTCACCGATATCGAGCTGGCTACTTCTTTATGGGCAACCCTTTGGATACCGTCTTCAAGAGTGGTATCGTAATGGCGCTTCTGCTGTATGAAGCCTTTTGGTTGTGGAGTCTCTCTGTTGTCCTTAACTCATGACTCAGATCTCATTACAGAAGGGGAAGTCCGTCGCTACGGCTGCCGCGGCCTGCACCCTCGTTGGACTAACAATATCAGGCTGCTTCGAGGATGCGGAGAAACCCTTGCGACCCGAAGGGGACTCCCCCCGCTCGAACCCAGTAGAGCCGAGTTTTCGCGAAACCAACACGACCGACCGAGACTTCTTTTCCAACGCTCCGCTCCCGGAGGTACGACGAGAATTTCCAGACCATTCCACTTCGGATGCCACGCAACCTCTTCTGGAGCAAAGCTACCTCCTCCACTTCGTCAGGCCCGATCGATCACCAGTTTTCGGAAGCGTCGCGTCGCTCTATCTCTTCAAACCCGGTCTTCGCTTCGACTATCGTCACGTTGAAGAGATCCACTCCCGCGGATCAAGAAATCCTCATTTTGAATACGAGCTTCCCGGAAATGCCAAGCCGCAGGACTATTCCCTCCATGCGAGCTACCGACCGAACGCCGAAGGAAAAATCTCGTTCTCTCTCCCTCACCGCCACGAAGCCTTCGATTGGGCGCTCTACATCAATAACTCGAGAGAGCATGTTCCATTCTTTATCTATAGCACAGAAGAGACCATTCAACCGGCGGAGCAAGGAAACGATGGGGAGCTCCTCTCTTCGGAGATAGAGGTACCGGACCCAGAGATTCGGGCTCGCTACTTTACGACGCACACCTTTCACGACGAATACCAAGATCCCGATTCGACTCGTCTCAACTCATTCTCAGTGAGGATCCTAAAGAGCGGAACTACAGAAGAGGAGCTCCTCTTCTACGATCCAACGACGAGAGCCTTTGATTTTCGCACAACGGAGAACGGACAGTTCTCAGCAAGCTATAGAGACATTAGCTTTCCAGGAGGTGCGCACACTCTTTCTCTCCCCATTTCACAGGACCGCTACTCCCATGGATGGCTCTCTCCTTTTAGTACAGATCGCCCGAAAGTAAGAGAAAGAGACTGGCGATAATCCTCGACGAACTTGAGGTCCGAACCTTCGAAAAACACTCATTGAGAAATAACGGCTTTATCGAGGCCGAAGCCGATAGTTGGATTCGATTGGCCTTTACGAGACAAATCCAAGCTCCTCGAGCCCACGACTCCACGGAAGGCATGCCACGCCATCAAGAGATACGGCGTGCGGATCTTTCGACAAACAAAAAGCATCTGCATTCCTAAAGTCCTTACTCAAATCTCTGAGATGACGTATATCGTGCGTATCAATTCGATCTTTCGATTTGATCTCAATAAGAGCGGTCGGCATTCCAGGTCGTTCGACAACAAGATCAATCTCAGCTCCATCCCCAGTGGTGAGATATGAAAACGTGTAATCGGGCTGAAGATAGGCCGCGCGGGCAAAGATCTCGTTGAGCAGGAAATGCTCGAAGTACCTCCCGTATTCGTACGTTCCGACCCTTAACTCAAGGCGAAGATGCTTTACAATAGCCCTCAAAACACCAGTATCAAAGAAATAGAACTTCGGATTTGAACGTTGCCGCTTCCGAAGAGATCGGTGATAGGGCTGGAGCAAGCGCCCAAGAAGGGTGTCTTCTAAGATCTGAAAATATGACCGTGTGGTATTCGGATGAACTCCGATATCTCGTGCGATAGCCGAAAAATTAATGATCTTTCCGGAGGACTGCGCTGCAACATCGAGAAACTTTCGAAAGGGGATAAGGTTTCGTACCAGTTGCTCCTGCATGATCTCCTCACGCAGATAGGTATCAACGTAGCTTCTGAGATATGCTTCCTTTTCCCTCGACTCCCTCAGCTCCAGGAGCTTGGGCAATCCACCCCAATGAAGGGCATCATCAAGGTGAAAATGCTCTTGGAGCTCCAAAGCAGTAAGTGGAAAGAGATAGTTTTGAAAAGCCCGTCCAGCCAGAAGGTTTGCTGCCCCTCGCTTCAGCTTTCGCGCACTTGATCCGGAGAGCGCAAACTTTATATCAGTGCTCTCAATAAGATCATGAACGACATTGAGAAGCTCTGGAACTCGTTGGACTTCATCAATAAAGATGAACTCAGGTTCTTTCCGAGTGGAGAGCGCGATCTCCTTCAAAGTAGACGGAGAGAGACTGAATCGCTCATAGGCGTCCGGATCAAGAAGATTTATCTCAAGCGTAGAACTCGGATCAAGGAAGCGGCGCAGAAAATAGGTCTTTCCAGTCCCTCTGGCTCCAAAAACAAAAAAGCTGTTAGATTTAAATGGGTTAACAAGCCTCTTCACCATACTATCAATATCGCCCGCAAATTGCTATCAAGGTGATCATATATGAAATATCTCTTTATATCAAGGAGTTATAGTGTTCTTCAGAAATAAGTAGCGAAATGAGCAAAGGGCTTTCTGCTCTGCTCACTGACTTTCGATCAGAGTAACTATCGCCTCCTACTCTATATTCGCTGAATGGTTACCGATCAGAAAGAGTTCAGCCCTCGCCGGCTCAAATAGTTGGGATCAAGTAAGGCACACTGCTCGTGGTAGTCTTGGCCCGCTGCATACATAAATTCAAGCATCTCTTCGGCAAATTCAAGCCGCTGTTTCGGAGTGGTATTCAACGCCTGCCAAACCATCTGCTCTAGGCGATGACGTTCCCAAAGCTCAGAATTCTTCTCTTGTTCCTTCATACATGAAACCTAAGATCTAGCATACTGCGCTACATCGTCTCTCTTTCACGAGATACCTGTTGCAAGATACGGACATCTTCACGATCTTTCTCTCGCCCAGCTTCGTTTTTCATCGTTATAAGGTCTTCTATAGAAGCGATAAAAATCTCACACTCCTCAATGGCAACTGTTTTTATACTAATCTCATTATACTGCAGGGGCGGTTGGGTAAAAAGGTCAATGACTACCACCGGAAATTTGGGTGAGCTGAGGGAAAATACAACCATCCCCTTTTCTTTAACCCATGACCTTCGAACATCAGGTTTGGCGAAATCCAAGAGGGCCACTGGAGCTCTCGGCACAAAACCAAGATTCTCCATCACTTTAAGGGCTCGCTCGCAATTTTTAGTTTCGAAATCGATAATAAGGTCAATATCTCCGGTCATTCTTGGAACGCCGTGAATAATGGCTGCAATACCCCCTACCGCTACATATCTCACACCATTCGCCTCAAGAGCACGAAATATCGGCAGAAAATGCTTCATCAATCACCTCCATTCTTCAACTCGAAAATTCTCCTCAGAGGTTCATTCCCCGGCATGGTACAAGCTTTATGCAAAATTCGCAGCTTATGATGTGATCGAATTTCCGATAGGCGAATCAGCATTCACTCAGCACCTTCTCGCGCAATATCGCCGATATGTACTGCGATTCTCCAGTACATCGCAATAATCCAGAGCTGTAGGATAGTGACATAAATCCATTCAGAAGTGGGAGGAAGAACGACTATGCCGATTATTAATGGTACTGAGAACACCACAAAGCGAAAGGCGATAACCCAGCAGATGGGAAAATAGCGGGCCGCAAACTCCCTCCCGTTGTCGCCCCCATTAGCACGGTAGGCCCAGATCAGTCCGAGCATACCGAAGAATATCGAGAGAAGAGCGGTAATGACATCAAGCCCCGTTACCGGACCTTCCGGCGGAAGAAGTGGCACCCCCTCTATTCCCAGCAAAGTCACAAAGGTCAACCAGAACAGGTAACGGATGAACTCTCGGTTTGGGAGCGGTCCCGCCACCAGATCTCGCTTTAACTGGCGAATATTCCAACAGT
>JALEGQ010000007.1 GCA_022763385.1 bacterium | reverse complement strand
TCTTTTCAAGAGGTGCAGGTGACCTCTGCGGTCGTAGACCTTCAGCGGAGTCGGGGTGAACAGGCCAAGCAGCACGGTGCGCCGTGTTTCGTCGGTTTTGAAGGGGAAAAGTGTGGCATTCATACGGTCTCCCCTGGGGAGAGGTTTCGATTTTCTCCGCCATCTTCGGCTGTTCGGGCACGCTCGCCATCCCTTTATTGGGAGCAGGGAATCACGGACGAGAGTCGTGAATTCGAGGAGTTTTCTCGGGCTGCATCGCTTGGCCTCTTTGATTATCTCAGGAAAAGTCGCTCGCGGGGGTACGTCGTTTCTCTCAGTGGGGGATGTGATTCGACTGCTGTTGTCGTTCTTGCACGGATGGCGATTCTTCGTGCTTTTCGCGAGCTCGGTGCTGACGAGTTTCGAGAACGGCTGGCTTTTTTCTCCATTCCAGAAGGAGGGGAGCCGGAGGTGCTCTCTGCTCTTCTGACGACGGTATGGCAGGGAACGGAGAATAATTCTCCGGAGACCTTGCGGGCGGCTCAGGAGGTCGCTCGGGTGGTGGGGAGCCGGCATCACGAGAGCGATATTGATCCCTGGGTTGCTCTCTATCGCAAAGAGCTCGAGGGGGCCCTTGGTCGCAGCCTTTCGTACGAGGCCGATGGTCTTGTTCTTCAGAATCTCCAGGCGAGGGTTCGCGCACCGCTTCCCTGGGGGCTTGCGAATGCTGAGGGAAAGCTTCTCTTAACCACGAGCAATCGGAGTGAGGCAGCCTTCGGATACTGTACGATGGATGGCGATACCGCTGGTGGGCTTAATCCGATTGGTGGTGTTGGAAAGCACTTTCTGCGTCAGTGGCTTCGGTGGTGCGAGACGACCTCCTTTCGGGAAGAGCTTGGGGTATCGGCTCTTCCCCTCCCGCTGCCGCAACTTCATCTGGTAAATGCGCTCGCTCCGAGTGCGGAGCTGCTTCCTCCCACTTCAGGTCAGGCCGATGAAAAGGAACTCGGACCATACGCACTTGCGGCGCGGATTGAGGAATGCTACTTCCGAGAGGGGCGTTCTCCTTCGGAGATCTTGGAGCTCCTGCAGCGGGAGTTTTCCGATTCGAAGGAGGATCTTCGCCAGTGGATCACGAACTTTTTCGAGTCCTTTGCGAGAAGTCAGTGGAAGCGAGAGCGGCTTGCGCCGAGTTTTCACCTCGATTCGGTGAACCTTGATCCTCGAACATGGTGTCGGTGGCCGATCTTGAGCGGTGGCTTTCAGGAAGAACTCCGTGAAATCTCTCAAGAACAGAAGGAGGATGGTGATGAGCACGAGTGATTTTCCGTATCTTCACGGGTTTTCTGAGGTGGAGCAGGACCGGCTGTACCGACAGGCGCAGTTTGCCGAGCAGAGCATTTACCACGATGTCGATTTCTCTCGCGCCGGTCGGATCCTCGAAGTTGGGTGTGGGGTTGGTGCGCAGACGGAGATCCTCCTCCGACGTTTTCCGAAGCTCGTTGTGCAGGGGATTGACCGCAGTGAACACCAGCTTGCAGCCGCCGAGAAGCGTCTTTCGCAGCAGCCTCACTTTTCGGACCGGTACGCGCTTGAGAAGATGGATGCCGCCCGGACGACCTTTTCAGAAGGAGAGTTTGATGGGGCCTTTCTCTGTTGGATTCTCGAGCACGTCGATTCTCCATCTCAGGTGTTGGCAGAGGTGCGAAGGGTACTCCGTCCGGGAGCGCGGATCGTGGTAACGGAGGTGATGAATTCCACCTTCTTTCTGGATCCCTACTCGCCGAATACGTGGCAGTACTGGATGGCCTACAATAACTATCAACTTGAAAAATCAGGGGACCCCTTTGTGGGAGTAAAGCTTGGCAACCTCCTGCTTCAGCAGGGGTACCGTGAGATTCATACGGCGGTGAAGACGTGGCACCTCGACAATAGGAATCCTGCTCAACGAAAAGAGATTATCTCATTCTGGACGGAGCTGATCTTGAGCGCTTCCGGGCAACTGCTTCAGGATGGGTATGTCAGTGAGGAGATGATCTCAGGGATGAAGCAGGAGCTTGATACGGTTGCTTTTGATAAAGATGCGGTTTTTTACTTCTCCTTTATGCAGGCGACCGCAAAGGTATAGCGGTATGGCAGTAGAAGGGTGGCCGCAGTAGGGTGCCAGTTCAAGGAGGGAGTTCAAGGAGGGGCAGCTTCCTATTTTTCGTTTTCCTCGAGCTGTTCATCCCGATAGTCGTAGACCCGCACAAGTTTTGAGCGACGAGAGGGAAGAAGGGAGCTCGCTCTTCCCCAGCCGACGAGGCAGAGATTCTCCTCTGCCCTGGTCATCGCAACGTACATTCTGTTTTTCGCCGTCGGTTCAGACTTTGGATAGTTCGCTTGGGAAGGGTTCCAGATGACGACATTCGTAAATTCGAGCCCTTTTACCGCATCAATGGGTGCCACCACGATCCCTTCTTCGAAGCTGAAGGAGTAACGGGTACCGAGTCGAACAAGTCCGCCGAAGGTTGGTTTCAGGTATTCGTACACTTCACGGGCACTCTCGTGATCGCGGCAGAGCACCGCGGTGATGGCGTCGGGGTATCGTTCAATAGCTTTCTCGAGCCAGTTCATGAGCGAGCCAACAGCGTCTTGCTCATCTGCTCGGTGAAACCAGATCGGGGTCCGTCCCTGATGACCTTCGGCCACCTTCGGTCGTTCTGCTACGGCGGAAGCGAGTTGCATGATGGGGAGGCTGGAGCGGTGGCTGACCTGGAGCGTGAAGAACTTCGCTTGCTCTCCGATGTCAATGTTCCAGACCTCTTGAAGTCGTTGCCAGCCGATGAAGCGGTAGTCATCGGAGAGCGCCTGGCCGACGTCGCCGACGAGGGTAAGCGCTGAGCTCTCCTTTACCGCACTCATGAGGCAGGAGAGAGAAAGGAGCGCATAGTCCTGAAGCTCGTCAATAACAAGGTGCTCAAAGCGAACCGGGGGTCGGAGAGGGCCTGTATTCAGGGTCTCTCGGTGCATGAGGTACCTCAGGTAGCAGTCTCCAAGCACCTCGGGAACGGTCTCCCCGTGAGCAAGCTCAGCGATGTAGTCCGTGTACCGTTTGATATCGCCGCCGAGTGCCTGAAAGAGGTTTTTCTCTGAAGCCTCCTTCAGGACTTCGTGGAGCAGTTCCCAAAATGTGTTCTTCGTATCTCCACTGCGGAGCTCCTTTTCGAACAACTCGAAAAATTGTTCTGAGAAGAGCAGGACGGTAAAGCCTTTTGGGAGCGTCCCTCGTTCTCCGTGAGTCTGCTCTTCCAGCGACACCGTTGGAGAGAGTCGTCGAACCACCTTCTCCCTCCATTGGGTATAGGTGTAGACCGGAACATCTTCTATTTCTATGGCAGAGAGGGTGTGACGAATAAAACGAGCGAGTACTTCGGTCCGAACAATGACGGCACACGCCTCCGGAGAGCTTTCAGAGTTTCTTTCGTGCAGCAGCCAGGCGAGTCGGTGCAGAGCGACCGTGGTCTTTCCAGAGCCGGCGATCCCCTGGATGAGGATCGCTGTCTTCGCGTCTTCCGTGATCGTTTGAAACTGCTCCCTCGTAATCAGGGGAAGGACGCTCTTTATGCCGCCGGTCGCGCGGGAGGTGGCGCGAATCCACTCACCATCTTTTCGTTGAAACGTTCCGTGACGGTTGGTGACCTGGCGGAGCTCTCCTCCTCCTATCTGGACCGGATTTCGAACCGTGAGGACCCCTTCGCGCTCCCTTCCCTGGATGACTTCGCTGTACTCATCGTCTTCTTGATACTCATAGTAGATCTTGGCGAGGGGTGACTTTCGCCAATCGATGATACGGCACTCCGGGTTGGAAGAGTGTCCGAGCTTATACTGAAAGGAGGTGGTCCGTCCGTTCTGTTCCTCTTCGATGACAAAGCGGGCGAAGTACGGCTTTTCGAGCAGTCGGTCGAGGCTCTTCGACTCACCGAGATGGCTCGTCTTGAGGGCGTGGGATACGGCTTCGTCGGAAGCGAGCATCTGTTTGTCTTCGTCTCGACTGGCAGCAACGAGCTCCGCCGTGAGTTCGCGAGATCTCCGGTCTTCGCTTTCAAGGAGCTCTGTTCTTTTCTCGAGTTGCTTCCGGAGAGAGGTGACGGTTTCAGAGAGGATCTCCTCCTCCTCTTCGAGAAGGGCGCGTTCCTCGCCCGTAACACCGTTCTGCTCTGTTGCCTCCGAGTCCTCTAGAAGCGATCGCGTATCCATCCGTCTTCCATCCGGCCTTTACGGACCCAATTCACGTGCGGGTCGGCTTGTGCCCTTCGGCTCCGCTACGCTACGCACTTCGCCGAGAGATTGCAACGAGGAGGTGGCCCTGTTTTTGAGTGTTCAACACGGGAAAAACCGACCAGACCCCGGTTCCCCAGTTGCTCCTTCGGGGCTGCTTGTAATACCGTTGCGGTGCGAAGGAACGATTTTACGCAGGGAGATGAGGGATGCCGGTCCGAAATGGTGAGCGAGAGGAGAGGAGTAAGGAACTCCTCGCCCGACTTCAGGATAAGCTGGGGAGCTACCTGGTGCGTTCTGAGCTTTCACTTGGTGATGCAGAAGTAGAGATCTCCGCTGAATCAGCAGGGGAGTTCTTCCGGCTGCTCAAGCTCGATAGTGAGCTCGGTTTTAATGTTTTTCTCGATGTCACCGCAGTTGACTGGATGGACAGCCGAGACGAGCGCTTTGAACTCGTCTACCACCTCATGAGCCATCCTCGCCTTGACCGTATTCGTGTCAAGATATCGCTCCCAGAGAGCTCTCCAAAGGTGGCGTCTGTTGCTGAGCTGTGGGCTGCGGCAAACTTTATGGAGCGTGAAGTCTACGATATGTATGGGATTGATTTTATCGGTCATCCAGATCAGCGACGAATTCTCATGTATGACGAGTTTACTGGGTACCCACTCCGAAAAGACTACCCCGTGCAGGGAAAGCAGCCTCGCATTCCGTTGCGATCTCCAGAGGTTGAGAACACCGCCCGTCAGATGAATCGAGAGAGTCTCTCTTCTGGCTTGGTGCAGATTGGCCAGGGACGGATTGAGCAGGATCTGAGTGGACAGCAGCTTGGTGGACAGCAGCTTGGTGGACAGCGGAGGGCTGAAGGATGAGCGAAGGGGGAGAGCTACTAAATATCGATTACGGTGTTGGTGGGGTGACGACCGAGATGCGTCCCCGGCAAGAGGGGGATGACCTTCACTCCGATACAATGATCTTGAACCTCGGGCCAGCTCACCCGGCCACCCATGGGACGGTGCGGATCGTTGCAGAGCTCTCTGGCGAGAAGATTCTTAATGCCGATGTCGAGGTCGGGTACCTCCACCGAGGCTTCGAGAAGATGTGTGAGACGGTGACCTACAACCAGGTCATGCCGTATGCAGACCGGTTGAACTATGTATCCCCGATTATTAACAACGTTGGGTGGTGCCTCACCGTTGAGAAATTGCTTGGGATAGAGGTGCCGAAAAGAGCTCAGTACGTGCGAGTCGTCATGTCTGAGCTATCACGGGTGTGTGACCACCTCACCTGTCTCGGTGCTTCGGCGATGGAGTTAGGCGCCTTTACGGTGATGCTCTACATGATGCAGGCGCGCGAGTATCTGTGGGAGCTTATCGAGGAGGTCACTGGGGCTCGTTTGACGATCTCCTACGGCCGCGTTGGCGGGCTAAAAGATGACCTCCCAGCAGACTTTCACGAGAAGATGAAGAGCGCCTTCCGGGGGATACGGAAGCACCTTGAGAACTGCGATCGGTTGCTGACGAGAAATCGTATCTTTATCGATCGAATGTGTGATGTGGCTCCACTCACCTGTGAACAGGTGATGCAGTACGGAATCACTGGGCCACTCGGTCGAGCCTCGGGGTTTGACTACGATGTTCGCCGTGATTTTCCCTATTCGAGCTACGAAGATTTTGAGTTTGAGGTGCCGCTGGGAGAGAAGGGGGATAACTACGACCGCTTTCTTGTGAGGTTTCAGGAGCTTTTTCAGTCGCTGCGGATCTGTGAACAGGCGATGGAGCAGATGCCAAAGGGGGATATCTCGGTGGAAGATCCGCGGATTGTGCTCTCTCCGAAAGATGAGGTGTACAACTCTATCGACGGAATGATAAACCACTTTGAAATGGTGATATTCGGGGTGAAACCGCCCAAGGGTGATGTCTACATCCCCGTTGAGGGCGGGAACGGCGAACTTGGCTTCTATACGGTTTCTGACGGCACTGGCCGACCGTACAAGGTCCACGTGAGAGCCCCCTCGTTTATCCATATGGGGGCGGTTCGAGAGATGTTGATAGGCCAGACGATAGCGGATGTCGTGCCTACCTTCGGAATGGTAAATATGATCGGGGGTGAGTGCGACCGGTAGTGACGTCCCGAAGGGGGATGTGGTTGTGTTGCTCTCAATGAGATGAGACGAGGCGTATGAGTTTTTCAATATCTGATGAGGGGATGAAGCGGGTTGAGTCGCTCAAGCAGAAGTATCCCCGCATTCAATCAGCGGTGATGCCGATCCTGTTTTTGGTGCAGGAGGAGCACGGTCATATCTCTGACGAGGCCATAGATTGGGTTTCTGAGCAGGTGGATATCACACCAGCCCATGTGATGGAGCTCGTGACCTTCTACACCATGTATCGTCGGGAAAAGCTCGGTAAGTATCATATTCAGGTGTGCCGGACCCTCTCGTGTGGGTTGTGTGGGGCAAAAAAGTTGATGGAGTACCTCCATGAGCGACTTCAGGTCGAGCCGCGGGAAGTTTCCGAGGATGGTCTCTTCAGTTACGAACACGTTGAGTGTCTCGGTTCGTGTGGAACGGCGCCGATGTGTGAGATTAACGATACCTACTTTGAAAATCTGACCCCCGAAAAGCTCGGTGAGGTGATGGATCGACTCGCCAAGGAGCTTCCTGATCTCGACTACTCGACAAAACGAGATGACATGGCAGAGAGTCCGAAAGGGTTTACGAAATCTCAGGTTCTCGGATAACGGAGGTTTCTCGAAGAAGGGAAAGGGTTGCAGCGGGAAGTACGATGAGCAAGCACAAACAGATACTCTTGACGAATGTCAATCAGCCAGATCAACACCTCATTGAGCATGCGATCAAGCGCGGAGCGTATGAGCGGCTGCAGAAAGCACTTTCCCTCGACCCACTGAAGGTCATAGAAGAAGTGAAGGCCTCTCAGCTTCGTGGCCGAGGTGGAGCGGGATTTCCCACGGGAATGAAGTGGGGCTTCGTCCCTCGTGATAGCGGAAAGCCCGTGTATCTGATCAATAACGCGGATGAGAGTGAGCCCGGGACCTTTAAAGACCGGGTGCTCCTCGAGCGTGATCCGCACCTCGTGATAGAGGGAATGCTCTGTGCCGCTTGGGCCCTTCAGAGCGAGTGGTCGTGTATCTATGTCCGGGGTGAGTACGCTTTTCCGTATGTGCGGGTGCAACGCGCCATTGAGCAGGCGTACGAGAAAGGCTTCCTCGGTGATAACGTCTGTGGCAGTGGATGGAAGCACCATATGGTCATTCACCGTGGAGCAGGAGCGTATATCTGCGGGGAAGAAACCGCACTCCTTGAATCGTTGGAGGGGAGAAAGGGGCAGCCCCGTTTGAAGCCTCCCTTTCCGGCCGTTGCTGGTTACTACGGCTGTCCGACGGTGATCAATAACGTTGAAACGCTTTCGAATATCCCATGGATCATCGATAACGGCGGAGAAGCCTATGCGGCTATCGGTGTTGAGAACTCTACTGGAACCAAGCTCGTTTCAGCTTCAGGTCACCTCAATACTCCGGGCGTGTTCGAAGTGGAGATGGGATATCCGCTCTTGGAGTTTATCGAACAAGAGTGTGGTGGAGTGCGCGATGGAAATGCACTGATGGGGGTGATCCCGGGCGGTTCTTCGGTAAACGTGCTCACCGCTGAAGAGTGCGAGGGAGTACGACTTGACTACGATTCACTGAAGAACGCCGGTTCGAGTCTCGGATGTGCCGGTTTTATGGTGATGGATGAGACAACCGACCCGATTGAAGCAGTTCTCAGTCTTTCGCGATTTTACTCGCACGAGTCGTGTGGGCAGTGCACGCCGTGTCGTGAAGGAGCGCACTGGATTGAGAAGATCTTTGCCCGAATAGCTCGGGGTGAGGGCCAGCCGGGAGACCTCGAGCTTATCGAGAATCTCTGTGACCAGATCGGAGGGCATACTATCTGTGCTTTTGGTGACACGATGATACTTCCGTACCGGAGTTTCGTGAGAAAGTTTCGTCAGCAATTTCGTGAACGGATTACTCAGGTCTTGAAGGGGGGAGAGAGTACCCGAAACCCGATAGATTTCGAGATAGGAATGCATTAGGCAGAGAGAGGAAAGATGTCAGAGGCGCAGTCTCAGTCTGAAAAGCCACCGATGGTGACGGCCACTATCGACGGACAAGAGGTAACCGTACCGAAGGGAACGAATATCATCGAAGCAGCGAAGTCGGTGGAGGTCGAGATCCCTTTTTACTGCTATCACCCCCATCTCAGTGTCCCGGGGAACTGTCGGATATGTCAGGTTGAGGTGGAAGGAGCACCCAAGCTGATGATTGGGTGTCATACTCAGTTGACCGACGGCATGGTCGTAAAGACCCACAAGACGAGTGAGTTGGTTCAGAAGACTCAGGCGTCGACGATGGAGCTCCTCCTCATTAACCATCCTCTCGATTGCACGGTGTGTGACCAGGCAGGGCACTGTAAGTTACAGGACTACCACTTCGAGTATAATGCCAAGCCGAGTCGGTTTCTTGAATACAAGCAGAACAAACCGAAGGCGGTGCCACTTGGCTCGACCGTGATGCTTGATGGGGAGCGGTGTATCGCGTGCACGAGGTGCGTGCGCTTCTGTGACGAGGTGACCGAGACGGGAGAGATCGGTCTCATGAACCGGGGCGATCGCTATCTGATTTCGGTGAAAGAGGGGAAAGAGCTGGAGAATCCACTCTCTGGAACGGTGGTGGATCTCTGTCCAGTGGGAGCGCTCACGCACCGTGATTGGCGATTTAACACCCGGATCTGGTATGCGAATCCAACTGATTCGGTGTGTACGGGATGCTCAACTGGTTGTAATGCAAAGGTCTTTGAGCGTGATGGACAGGTCGTTCAGGTAAAGGCTCGGCTGAATTCGGCAGTAAACAAAGAGTGGCTCTGTGACGAAGGGCGCTACGGATTTGATCGATTCTTGCCTAGAGAACGGGTGTTGACCAGCTCGGTCAAGGGGGAGGCGACTTCTTGGGAGGAGGCGCTCGCCAAGGTTACGCCGCTCAAGAATGGGAAGACCCTCCTGTTGCTCGCCCCAGATCTGACCGTCGAAGAGTATTCGCTCGTCGAAGCATTTCGTGAGCGATGTCTGCAAGAAGATTCGCAGGCTGTGGTCGCCTATCGTTCACGGGAGTTGAGCCGGGTTGAGGAGATCCTCGTCAGCCCTGATTACGCACCGAACTTTCAAGGGGCGTACTTCTCGCAAGAGCGACTCCGTCCCAACGGTGCGGTTTGTGAGTCCGCTCACCGTGAAGAGCGAGAGCAGGCATACGAGAATGCACTCCGAGAGGTGAAGGAGAATACCTTTGATAACATCGTCTTCGTTGGAGATCGAGCGGTGTGTGATCAGGATCTCGCTGATATGGAGCTTTTGCAGGCGATCAGTCGCACCCCATTTACCCTTGGAATGCTCTGCGATCGGGAAGGAGCGTTGTATGAGAACTGTACGGTTGTTCTCCCGGCGCGAAGTATTCTCGAGAAAAGTGGGCTCTTTTTGAATGGGAAGTTTCGATTGCAGTACGTCGATCGGGTTGTTCCCTTGGCTGAAGGAGCATTTCAGCACTGGAAGATCTTTGGAGAGATAGCGGCATCGTTTGGAAAGCCAATCGTGGATGCCCGCTCCGATCGAGATCTAACACTGTCGTATCTTGGGGCGGAGCCTCGGGTTGCTGGCATCACTATCCGTCAGGTCAAGAATGGAGGGATTGATCTTCTGACCTATGTTCCGGCACAAGAGGGAGAGTCAGGCGAGAGCTCGAATGTTGAGGTCTCGAAGTCTTCAGAGTAAGACGACGGCCTCTCGGTTTTTTTAAGGGCTGCCGGTTTTAGTGACCGCCGGTGGTGTAACAGAGAAAGAGAGAACGAAGAAAATGGGCGCGGTTTTAGGGATAGTGATCAAAGGTTTTCTCGTTCAGCAGGTAACGCTTGGACTTGCTTCATTCTGTACCTGGGTAGAGAGAAAGGGGTCTGCCCTGATTCAGGATCGAGTTGGTGCGAACCGAGCGGGGACAAACCTCTACGTGGGAGAGTTCCTGAAAACCGATGTTTTTCTCCTGAAACCCTTCGCCTTTATCGTTCGAAACCTTCTCCTCCGACCCGCCTTTGCGGTCTTTCGATTCCTCGGATCGATTGGCGTTATTAACACCCTCCTGAATGACGCCCTGAAGGCCTTGCTGAAGGAAGATTTTGTTCCTGCAGGAACAAATCTCTTTCTCCATGCTCTTGGGCCATTTATGGCGGTTTTCCCGGTTTTTCTCGCTTTCGGAGTCATCCCGCTTGCTCCCGACGTGCAGATCTTTGACACGGTAATCCGATTTCAGGTGGCAGAGATCAGTACGGGACTCTTGTTTCTCCTCGCGATGGGTTCTATCGCCGTCTACGGCGTCGTGATCGCGGGATGGACGGGGAACAATAAGTTTTCTCTTCTTGGAGCCCTACGGGCAGCAGCGCAGATGATCTCCTACGAGCTGGCGATGGGCGTCGTGTTTGCCACGGTGGTACTCCATTTTGGTACTTTCGACCTTTACCGAGTGATCGAAATGCAGGGCGGTTCGATTGCGAACTGGGGCGTATTTTTCATGTTCCCCACAGGCTTCCTCTGTTTTCTGATCCTTTTTATTGTTGGAATGGCAGAGACCAAACGGGGGCCCTTCGATCTTCCTGAGAGTGAATCGGAACTCGTTGCGGGATACTTTACGGAGTATTCTGGGATGAAGTTTCTTCTGTTTTGGCTCGGGGAGTTCGCTGAAATCGCGCTGTTTGCGATCGTGCTCGCGACCTTCTTTTTCGGAGGTTGGCATATCCCGTTTGTAGAGTTCCCCGCAGGCGAGTGGTGGGCAGCCTTGATCGGCCACGCGGTCTTCATCGGCAAAGTGCTCTTTTTCTGTGTTCTGCAGATAACGATTCGTTGGACACTCCCTCGATTTCGTTATGACCAGCTCATGAATCTCGGATGGAAGATGCTTCTTCCATTGAGTATCGTTAACCTCATCGTCGCTGCTGCGGTAAAGCTTTCACTGTAAGAGGAAGGAGTATTCGAACATGCCACTCGTTTTTGTCATCCTCAGTGCGCTCCTTATCGCTTCTGCGGTCGGAGTGATCCTATTTCGAAATCCGATTCACTCGGCGCTCTGTCTCGTAGTGAATCTCGTCGGAGTTGCCTGTGTCTTTGCCGCGTTGGAGGCGCACTTTCTCGCGGTGGTACAGGTCATCGTTTATGCTGGGGCGATTATGGTACTCGTGGTATTCGTCCTCATGCTCTTGAACTCCAAGACAGAGGAGAGGACCCTTTCAGGAGTCATCCAACTGGTGCTCTCTGGCATCATCGGGGGGTGCCTGGTGAGCGTTGTGGGTCCTTTTATCATAGAGCAGTGGCCCATTGTTGCTCGGGAAGAACCTCCGATAAGCGGGTCGGTTGAGGCTCTCGGAAAGGTGCTCTATACCGACTATATCTTTCCCTTTGAAACGGCCGGATTTTTGGTGATGGCGGCTCTCGTTGCGGCCGCGATGCTCGCCAAGACCAAGGGGGGAGATCCAAACCATCCTCGAATATCTGAGGGGAAAAACGACGGGACCATCCAAGCAGGGGGAGAGCAGTGATGAATTACGACTACTCAGCGTACTACGTACTTCTTTCCCTGGTGCTGTTCACCATTGGAACGGTCGGTTTTATCGTTCGGAAGAACGCAATCGTTGCCTTTATGTGTCTTGAACTGATGTTGAATGCGGCGAATATCGCCTTTGTCGCCCTCTCGAGAAGAGTGGGGAATCTCGATGGAGAGATCGCCGTGTTCTTTGTAATGGCAGTAGCAGCAGCCGAGGCGGCGGTCGGACTGGCAATCGTCATCGCGCTCTTTCGGAATTTGGAAACAACCGAGAGCTCCGATGCAATGGAGCTTCGGTTGTAGCCCCGCTTCCAAGAGAAAGGAGCTTCGCTGGTACTGTGATGAAGGAATGTGAGTAAGGAAGTATCGTGGAAAACAGTTTAACTCTTGCCTGTATCCCTCTTTTCCCGCTGGTGGGAGCTCTCCTCACCTACGGTGTTGGGAAGTCCTCTAAAGACCTCGCTGGCTGGGTCGCTACCGGAGCAAGTCTTCTCTCGTTTATCTTTACTCTGCTCACCTTCCAGCAGCTTCGTGCGCTGGTCGGGGCCCACTCGTACGAAGTCGCGGCTGCTGGAGCTCACGGGGCGCATCACGGAGGTGAGGCGCAGGTGTATCGCGCTCTTGAAGCCCCACTCTTTGAGTGGTTCCGCATCGGCGACTTTGGGGTGGATTTTCTTTTTCGTTTTGATTCGCTGACAGCCGTCATGTGTCTGGTCGTGACGGGAATCGGAACCCTGATCCACCTCTATTCGATCGGCTATATGGCTGAGGACGAATCGCGACCACGATTTTTCTCGTATCTCAATCTCTTTCTCTTCTCCATGCTTCTCCTCGTGCTCGGAGGGAACCTACTGGTGCTTTTTGTCGGCTGGGAAGGTGTCGGACTCTGCTCCTACCTCTTGATCGGTTTTTGGCACAAGAACATCGCCTTTGCGGGAGCTGGGCGAAAAGCCTTTGTCGTGAACCGAATTGGAGATGCAGCGTTTCTGATTGCGCTTTTTCTCTTGATTCAGCACTTTGGCACCCTTGATTTTGTGGCCCTCAAGGCTGCTTTTGAGAATACCCTTGCGAGTGAGGCGCTTCTCACGGCTATTGCGCTCTGTTTCTTTATCGGTGCTACGGGGAAATCCGCCCAGATACCGCTTTTTGTTTGGCTGCCAGATGCCATGGCGGGTCCGACCCCTGTCTCTGCTCTCATTCACGCAGCAACCATGGTGACGGCAGGTGTCTATCTGACGGCGCGGATGCACTTCCTCTTTGACCTGACACCGTATGCACTCCTGATCGTCGTGTGCATCGCCGTCCTCACCGCCATCGTCGCGGCTTCCATCGCACTGGTGCAAAACGATATTAAGAAAGTTCTCGCCTATTCAACGGTGAGTCAGCTTGGCTTTATGTTTGTAGCGGCTGGATGCGGAGCGTACTGGGTGGCCGTGTTCCACCTCGTGACGCACGCATTCTTTAAGGCGTGCCTCTTCCTGGGTTCCGGTTCGGTGATTCATGCCTGTCACCACGAGCAAGATATGCGCGAGATGGGAGGGCTGTTGAAGGTGATGCCGTGGACCGGGCTTACTTATGGCATCTCGACATTGGCCATCGCGGGGATTTTTCCTCTCTCAGGATATTTTTCAAAGCACCACATTGTGGAAGCCTTGTCGCATAGTGGAGAGACCAACCCGTATCTCGGAACCTACGAAGCCGCCTTTACCGCTGTCATTACCGCTGCTGCGATTATGACGGCCTTTTACGTTACTCGAAGCTTTGCCATGACGTTCCTCGGGAGCTATCGTGGTCATGCTCATCCCCATGAGTCACCAGTCACGATGGTCATTCCACTCGTGGTACTTGCTCTCTTGGCGCTTGGTGGGGGAGTGTTGAACGGAATGGTGCCGTTCCAGCTCTGGCTTGGGCACACTATCCCGGTTGGCCATGTGCATTCATCAGAGTCTATTGGGGCAGCCCTGCTTCACTCATGGCCGGGATTTGTTGGAGTTGCCTTCGGACTTCTTTTCTATACGGTGCTCCCGCAGGTGCCCAAGGCCCTGGCTACCACTTTGCCGTGGATGCTGGGTGCCCTCCGCGGCAAGCTCTATATTGATGAGCTGTACGGAGCAGTGATCGTTCGTCCGTTAGAGGGGATGGCGCGAATGTTGTGGAAAGGAGTCGATCAACGAGTGGTTGATGGATGTGTGAACGGGACTGCAGCGATTGTTGACGTCTCTGGGGAGGTTGTTCGGAACACTGCCACGGGTCAGCTTCGGCACTATGCCCTTCTTATGTTTGCGGGAACGGTGTTCCTCATTGCATTTTACTTTGCTATGTAACGGTTCGGAGATATTCGATTCAGATGGATGAGCAACTACTTTTCGGAACTTTTCCGCTTCTTACGACGCTGATATTTTTGCCGCTCCTCGGAGCAGTGACCCTTCTCTTTCTTCCTGGAGAGCGAAGCAGTGAGCAGGGAGAAGGGGAAGGTGCACTTGGACTCCCAGTGGTGGTGGCACTGTTTTTTTCGGCTCTCACCTTTCTTGTTTCTCTCGTTCTTGTTTCCCGCTTTGATCCTGAGAACACCTCTTACCAGTTTCAGGAGCAGATATCATGGATTCCCTCTCTCGGTGTTTCGTACATCCTTGGGGTGGATGGAATTAGTATTTTGCTGGTGCTCCTGACAACCTTCCTGATGCCGATTATCTTTCTCGCATCGAAGAGCGTTCGCGAGGGAAGAAGAGGGTATCTGTTCCACATGCTTGCCCTTGAAACAGCGATGCTCGGCACCCTGCTCTCACTTGACCTCTTTCTCTTCTATGTTTTTTGGGAGCTCATGCTCGCGCCGATGTATTTCATCATCGGAATATGGGGTGGAAAGCGGCGAATATACGCGACGTTGAAGTTTGTCCTTTACACGGTCGTCGGAAGTCTCCTGATGCTCGTGGCGCTCTTCTCTCTGGTCTGGAGTTATGCCGAGCAGAGTGGCGAGGTGACTTTCGCGCTAAACGAGATCGTCGGTAATGTACAGCTCTCAGTAGAGGAGCAGCTCTGGCTTTTTGCCGCTTTTGCTCTCGCTTTCGGGATCAAAGTCCCGATATTTCCCTTTCATACCTGGTTGCCGGATGCGCATGTTGAAGCACCGACCGGTGGTTCTGTCGTACTCGCAGGTGTGTTGTTGAAGATGGGCCTCTATGGGTTTATTCGGATAGCGTACCCACTCTTTCCAGAAGGAGCTTCGTTTTTTGGTCCATATCTCGCCGGATTAGCAGTCATCGGTATTGTGTACGGGGCGCTTGTCGCATGGGCGCAGCACGATATCAAGAAGCTCGTGGCGTACTCATCTGTTTCTCATCTTGGCTACTGTGTGCTTGGCTTTGTCGCAATGAATACTCTTGCTGCGACCGGCTCTATTTACCAGATGTTAAATCACGGTATCTCAACTGGAGCGCTCTTTCTGCTCGTCGGAGTCCTGTATGACCGGAAGCATACTCGTGAGATATCTGCCTATGGAGGGCTTGCCGGAAAAGTCCCTCTTTTTGCTTTTCTCTTTCTCGTGTTTACCTTAAGTTCGATTGCGCTTCCGCTTACGAATGGTTTTGTCGGTGAGTTTTTAATCCTCGCTGGGTCCTATCAGCAGTTTCCCACGCTCACCCTGGTTGCCGTTAGTGGGGTAATCCTTGGGGCGGTATATATGCTCACCTTGTATATGAAGACGATGTTTGGTGAATTTCATGAGGAGCGAAACGGGGATCTTACTGATGTGAACTCTCGGGAGCTCATGACACTCGCTCCGCTCTTTGTGCTCGTGTTCGTTATGGGAGTGTATCCGGCACCGTTCCTTGGAATGATTGAGCCGACCGTTGCACAGTATGTAAAGGACCATCACGAGCGCACGATGACCTCTCAGAACCGTTCGAACCCTCGAGCGCTGCCATCTGGTGGAATTGATTTTGCGCGAAGTCCAGAGACTCCGGAAGTGGAGTCGGAGACGGCGAAGGCGAGTTCTGGTGTTCCATCAGTGCTTGTCTCTACCGCTCAAGAAACTCTTGTTCAACAGGTGTCCTCATGATGACAGATCTCCCCCTTATCGCTCCGTTGCTGGTTGTTGCTGGCGGGT
Source organism: bacterium (assembly GCA_022763385.1). GTDB lineage: Bacteria > Bdellovibrionota_C > UBA2361 > UBA2361 > RFPC01 > RFPC01. The sequence goes on along the minus strand of JALEGQ010000007.1, from coordinate 4,146 downwards.
CACTTCTCGTTCTTCTCATCGATGTCTTCCTTCGTGGGCGGTGGCCGAACGTGTCGGCAAGTATTGGAGTGTTGCTCCTCGCCCTCGTCTCGGCTGTTGTCGTGGCACCGGAGTACCTCTCTCACGGAACGGCGTTTTCTGGCGCCCTCTTTGTGGATCCCTATACCAGTTTTATCTCAGCTCTGGTTATTTCTGGCTCAATTCTCTGTCTTCTCATGGGAAAGGAATACCTAGAAGGAGAAGGGATCTCCGAGGCGAAAGGGGAGTACATCTCGTTGTACCTCATGGCAACAGCTGGAGCGCTTGTTTTTGTGGCTGCTGCTGATCTCATTACCCTTTTCCTCGGTTTAGAACTGATGTCTATGGCGCTCTATGCCCTGTGTGGAGCAGCGCTGTACCGGAGTGCTTCAGCAGAAGCGGCCATGAAGTACTTCTTCCTCGGCTCGTTTAGCTCGGCATTTCTCCTCCTTGGCATTGCCTTTCTTTATGGCGCGACCGGAACGTTGTCACTACTTGAGCTCGCCAGTGCTCTGCCGGAGTCACCAACCGGACTGGTTGGGATCGGTATCGCCCTTTTCCTCGTGGGAATCCTCTTCAAGATGGGGGCCGCGCCGTTGCACTTTTGGGCACCGGATGTGTACCAAGGCTCTCCCACCTCCGTAACGCTCTACATGGCTTCCGTCATTAAGGTTGCAGCAGTTGCGGTTGGTCTACGCGTCTTCTCGCTTACTTTTGGAGGAGCCGAATACTATGAACTCTGGTCTCGAGGAATCTGGATCGCGGCGGTGTTAACGATTGTCATTGGCAACCTCGTTGCGATTCGGCAGCGGAGTGTGAAGCGCATGCTGGCGTACTCAAGCGTGGCCCATGCCGGATACATGCTTATGGGATTTTTGGCACCTGGAGAGTTTGGAGGAGGTCCGGCCGTTCTCTTCTATCTCGTCGCGTATGCGGTGATGACACTCGGAGCGTTCGGAGTTGTCATGGCCGTATCGGCTCGCTATCAAGACAGCCCTGATAGTGATGACATCGTCCGGTTCAACCTTCTCTCGCGGAAGCGCCCATTCTTGGCGGCGTTGATGAGTCTCTTTCTCCTCTCTTTGGCAGGGTTGCCTCCTGGAATGGCGGGTCTTCTCGGGAAGTTCTATGTCTTTAATGCCGCCATTCGAGCGGAGTACGTTGGGCTTGCGCTGATCGGTGTCCTGGGGAGTGCTATCTCCTGTTACTACTATCTGAGGGTCATCGTAGCCATGTACTTTGTACCATCGCCATCTCAGGCAGGAGGAGCTACTTCTTCCTATGAGGATGACTGTGGAGAGGCGATCGTGGCTATGCCGCTCGCTGGGACGCTCGCCGTATGTGGCGTGTTGACCGTGCTGCTTGGCCTCCAGCCTTCTGCCCTTTTTGAGGCAGTAGAGACACTGTTCCCACCGAATCTCTATTAAGCAGCTCTTTTTGGCTCTCAGCTGCGAAAATTCTTGAGTTCTCTCACCATCTCGCCGTTTCTTCCTCTGAAAAGCTATCTGCTGGTGGGGAATTATGGGTGAAACAGGCGAGCAGCCGTTTGCTGCACACGATGAGCTTTATCGAGCCTCTCGGAAAGAGCTCTCAGGAAACCAGTGCGAGTATCTTCTTTTGCAACGGATAATACCAGCGACGCTTCAGGAGCTGGCGAAACAGCGGTATCTTATTGCGGAGCAGCGTTACGGAGAATTTCATCCGATAACTCTTGAATCTCTTGCTGACTACGCCTTTGATACCGTGCTTTCCGACAATTTTGTCGATTCTCAGCCACTCCTGATCCTTCTCCGCACCCGAACTCGAGATGCACTCTATGACAGTCACCCGCTCGCGGCTCGAGCGTTACTTGGTCTCGCGCTGTTCTATCTTCGAAGTGATTATCGAGATGAGAGTAGAGGGCTCTACGAAGAGGCGAGGAGATTGATTCAGTCGCCGGGACGGACTCTCTCTCCTCAAGAGCGAGAAGTTTTTGTGTCACTCAGTGCACACCATCAGAGGGGCGATGATTTTCGAAAGTATGTTGAGGATGCCCTTGCCTCCCGAGAACTCTCCCTTTCTTCTCTTCTCTCCTGCTTTCCGAAGTTGTTTTCTCAAGATCTTCCTCCGGCAATGGAGAATTCGGAAGAAACCGATCTTTTTGAGTGGAGCTGCGCGCTCTTTCAGGAGCTTCCGCCGGGAGGTGAGTCGGCTCAAGAACTTTTCGATGTTTTAGAGAATCTCACGCAAACTTATCCGCCATTTCGAAAGGAGGTGCTCCTTCTGAAGGTGAGAAATGCCGAAGACCAGGAGGAGGATGGCGCTTCGCATGCTGAGCTTCTCGAAAACAAGATTGAGCTCGCTCGACTTCATGCCGAGGAAGAGGATTTTGATACCGCCTATTCCTACTACGAGGAGGCCCGTCTCCTTTTTCAAAAAGTAGCCGGTGCTGGGGAGCGAGCATCTACGACGTCACATCGCCTTGGAGAGCTGGCCTATTGTTTTGGACAGCTCGAAGAGAGCAAGAAATTTTTGAAATCAGCCTTGGAGAGTTCCTTAGCTGAAGCAGAAGACTCAGAGCAGGTAGCACACCTTCTTCACCGTCTCGGAATGCTCTCGCTCGAGGACGAACAGTTCGAGGAAGCGGAGCAGTACCTCGTGAACGCACTCGAAAAAAAGCGTCTTTTCTTTGGCGCTGAGAGTTTGGAAGCACAGCTCACCCTGATCGCGCTAGGATTTCTTGCTCGGAAATGTGGAGCCTATCCGCTCGCGCGGGGCTACTATCAGGAAGCCCTTCAGATTGAGATTGAGCTCGTTGGAGAGGACTCTCAGCAGTTCCATTCACTTCACGAGGAGTTACGAAAGATTGACACACTTCAAGAAGCCACCCCCGCCGAGCCCGCCGTGGGAGATCCTCCAAGAGAAGCAAAGGGAGGTGAAGAACGAGAGGTGATCATTTCGGACGTTGGGTTCTTTCGTGCTGGGGGAAAGCGGGTATCGTCGGCAGAAGTCGAAGAGGACCAGCGAGACAAGACCAGCCAAAACCAAGAACCGCAGCTTCGAAGCTGAATTGCCCCCTATCGAAAATGCGCTATGTAGGGGAAGATCCTGAAGAAGGAACACGGAGTGTCTCTGTATGCAGGAAGAGATGAGAGAAGAGTTTTCTCGTGAGCGTCGGGTCAGAAGAAGCTACTCCACCTCAGAGATCGAGCGTGAGCGAAAGTACGTCGTCTCCGGCCGCCACGCCTCAGAGTTCCTCCACAGCCTCTCTGGTGCACCCCAACTTTCCAATCGCAAGGGCTCTGTTGCCAAGGGCTGCTCTGGTGCACCCCAGCTTTCTAACGAGCTCCAGCGGGAAGCGATAGTCCAGAGTTACTTTCCGAAGCAGTATGGAGAATTTCTCATTCCCCTTGCTATCGAACTTCGCCTGCTTCATCCGAAGTTTCGAAGGCTTCAGGTTACCCAAGCTCGACTTCGCCATCTTACTAAAAATACAGAGGAAAGTTATTTCCTGACGGTGAAGGGTCGACTCCCCGATCTGCTTCCGACGGAGCGGATTGAGCTTCCCCTGGCACTCTCTGAAGAGACCTATCGTGCGCTTTTGCCGCAAGCAACCGCAGGGACGATCACCAAGGATCGATATGTTGCGCAGGTGAACGGTCCTGAGGACGCACTCTCTCTCGAGATCGATATCCCACACTCCCGTTTTGTATCGGATGGAGAGGTTGAAGACCTCCGTACACTTGACCTTGCTTTTTTAGAAGTAGAGCTCGCGACGCGGACCCTTGATGACGTCATGCGAGCTGGCCTGCATGAAATCGACCTTCTCCGTCGCGCAATCGACATCTCGAAGGATAATCCAGATCACGCCCACTTCCGAAAACCCCTCAGCTGGTCCCGCCTCGCCAGAAAAGGCCTTCGAGACCCCAAACTGCAGCGAATACTCCCAGAACTCACCCGAAAAGTCCTCAGCCAGTAACCCCCCCCTCTGGTGCACCCCAACCCGGGGTGATGCGCTATCTCGTTGAAATCATTAGCAGCGAGAAGAAAAATTCGAAGAATGTTCGAAAAGAGGAAACTTTTTTCGAAAGTATTCGATAGAGAAAGCATCATGGGGAGATTACGAAGAGAAATTTATTCGGGTGGAGT
>JALEGQ010000054.1 GCA_022763385.1 bacterium | reverse complement strand
GAGAGAAGGTCCAATCCTGCTTCTCGATCCGCTCTTCTACGATGTAATAGGGAATCCGATAGTACTTTACCCGAGCAGAGACGATCGCCTCATACGCGTCCTCGGCATAGTCGATCAACTCGACCTCGCTCTCTACCACCTTCTCATTCTTGCTGTGCGCACGGAGAAAATCCTCTACCTCGCCTCGTCCCTCTCTCGAAGCAAAGGCGAGTGCCTGCATCGGCTTTCCCCAAAACCTCACCCGGTGGAACTTCGTCACCTCTTCCTGAAGAAGCCGCTCCCGGTCCTCTCGCATGAGGCCGGACTGCTTCGCTGAGTTAATAAATGGAACGAGGATACATCCCGGGAGCGACCCGAAAGCAAAGGCACAGAGAAAGAGGGCCAACACGAGCGAGGTCCACCTTTTCCCCCCTCTCCTTCCCGGCGCCGACCGAGAACTTCCAAAACACTGCGTCACTCTCTATCCCCCTCTTTCACAACATTGGGAGAAGAGGCTGGTGTCTTGATCTTTCTCAGCAGCCCATCGACTCGCTTCATCACGGTAACTCGCTCAGGAGCATCATCCTGCGGAACTGGACCTTTGCGAACCCGTTCGGCGGATCCTCCCCACGGGTACCGCGCCTTGGCTTCACTCTCTGACTTCGGAGCGATCTGCTCAGCAGGAGTTCCTTCGGTGAGCAACGTGGAGGGATCCTCCAGAAACGTAGTGATCACCGGGCGGTCAGCTCCAGACCCGGCAACCGCATCGACCTTCTTCGAGAGTGAAAGGTCGTGCGCACCGAGAACCGTTATACCCGTCGCAAGGAGAACAATGATGGAGTATTCAAGAAGGGTTCCTTTCTGCGCCATGACCGGTAGTGTGCCAAATCTCTCCCCTCCTCACAATACAGCCGGAAGATCCGAATCACCGGCCCGATCGCCCAAAGAGGCGAGCCTGAACGTCTTCTCTCGTTTGGGGCCGTTCCGCCTCTAACCGCTCCTCTATAACGATCTCTGCCGGAAGCTCCTCCTTCTTGAAGTGTTCTCGAAGAAAGATCTCAACATCATACTTGTTCATCTCAGCAAGGCGGTGGCGCATCACATAGAGAGCATAGTCCCCCTCAAAGGGCCCCGCTCCCTCTCTAGACCCGGGACGTGCCACCGCGAGACAGTAGGTCACCCCCTTCATCTGAGAAACAACGGTAGAGATCCTTCCGAGATTGATCAGCCTCCCCCGACGGACAACGATGTCTGCCTCGCGGCCGAGCGCATAGAGCTCCTTCTTTCCATCAATATCGATCAACGTTGCTCGGATATCGACAGAAGCGAGCTCCCCGCCAAAAAAACTCTGTACGTGAAGAGTCCCCCACGAATACCGATTTGGGCGAGCAAGAGAAGCGATCGGAAGCTCCTCGACCGAAGCATTCCCGAAAAGTCGACCAAAAGAGGGGACAGCTTCCCCACTCTCCCCTTCAACACTCCTGAGATCTTCCTCCTCCGGAGCTCGAAGGGAGAGGTACTCTGCGAGCCGTTGCGAAAAGAAAGAAACTCCAACTGGGGTATGAAATCGTTCCGTAAAACGACTTAACACCGATTCATCAAGACGAAGTTCATCGCTCACCAAGATGGAAAAGATCTCTGGCTTTCTCCACCCTCGCGCTCGGCCCTTACGTTCCAAGAGCTCGAACTGCTCTCCCGAGAGTACTGCGAGCTGAATTCCATCCGTAAGCATCTGAGGCCAAAACTCTCGCTCATGAAATCCGGGTCGGATAAGAACTGGGGCCGGATGAAAAAGTGCCAAGAAAAACTGAAAGAGAAAACCAGCCTTCGAGTACGGGTGAGCACTCGTCCAGATCGGCTGATCCGGAATCTGACCGTCACGTGTCGCCGCCGTCCTGAGGACATTGCCCATCAACCACGACTTCTGAAGGAGCTGTTCCTTCTTGAGAAAGGTGCTCGACGAGGCAGAAAGGAACTTCGCTCCCGGTGAAAACACCACCCCTGAAGGAGCCTTTGAACGATCACCCCGAGGAAAATCATCCCTTCCAAACTCTTGCAAGAGGTTTTCAAGCCGCTTCACGACCCGATTATCACCGGTGGCAGAGAGACCGGCTGAGGCGCTCTGTTCTCCCGTCACAACCCAGTGTTCTACCGAGGGTGCTGCTGAAAGGAGTTCTGCCACGGTCGCGGTAAGAGCTGGAGGAAAAAAAAGAGCCTTCGGAGCGACACCTTTCAAAATCTTTCGAAGCTCCGCCGGAGTTGCACTCCGTGAGATCGGGATAACCACCAGGTGAGCCAAGAGTGCTCCGTGCGTGAGGAGTGCAAACTCGCTCAGGTCTTCCAGGCAGAGCGCAATCTTATCGCCTGGATTCAGCTCTAACCCCTTCTGAAAGACAAGAGCATGCCGCTTGACCCGCTTAAAAAAAGCGGTCACTGAATACTTCAGAACCCGAGTTTCGCGCGGACGAGATACGTAGAGAAACGGCTTCTCGGGGGCCTTCTCAAGCAACTGTTCCCAGATTTCAAGAAGATCACCTTCCGGACAATCGGAACTCTGAAGTTCGAACACGCTCATGAATAACTAGCTTTTAGGCTCTACGTGAGATCGAATCCAAGAAACGATCTCTTCGGTGGTCGTCCCTGGCGGAAAGAGTTGACGAACTCCTTTGCCCTTGAGCTCCTCAGCATCTTCCTCCGGGATAATGCCACCTCCAAACACAATAATCTCTTCCGCACCTCGCTCACGGAGGAGCTCCAGCACTTCAGTAAAAAGGGTCATATGTGCCCCAGAGAGAATACTCATCCCGAGGCAGTCAACATCTTCTTGGATAGCACTCGTGACGATCATCTCTGGTGTCTGGTGCAAACCGGT
>JALEGQ010000053.1 GCA_022763385.1 bacterium | reverse complement strand
GTCCGTTGAAGCAACCCGTGCTTTTCAGAAAAACGAGCTCGTTGTTGCTCAGGGGAGTGATTCGCAGAAAGGGCGAGCTCTCGCGCGAACGACCGTGAAGGACCGGTCACACCATGATGAACATCACGGTGACCAGAGCGGTGGCCACCAGAGCGGGGGTCATGGCGGTGAGGAGCATCACGCAGACGGTCACCATGAGGGGGGACATCACGAGCCGAAGCAGATGTACGAACAACGCAAGCATCCGATGTATGAGTGGGTGCTTGGAGTAGATCTTGCGTCGTGTACCGGATGTTCTGCGTGTGTGACCGCTTGTTACGCCGAGAATAACATACCGACTGTTGGCAAGGAGGTCTTTCATCAGGGACGAGAGATGTCATGGCTCCGAATTGACCGTTACTTCGATGAAAAACCAGAGTCGGGGGGTCATCACGGGAGTCACGGTGACCACGAAGAGCATTCTGCAGAGGAGTTCACGGTCAGCTTTATGCCGATGATGTGTCAGCACTGCAATAATGCCCCATGCGAACCGGTGTGTCCGGTATACGCTACCTACCACAACGAGGAGGGGCTGAATGTGATGGTGTACAACCGGTGTGTCGGAACGAGGTATTGTTCGAACAACTGTAGTTACAAAGTCCGTCGGTTTAATTGGTTTGAGTTTGAGTGGCCAGAGCCGATGAACCTCCAGGTCAACCCGGATGTTACGAAACGTTCTGCTGGGGTGATGGAGAAGTGTACCTTCTGCGTGCAGCGGATTAAAGAATCACAGGATCAGGCGAAGGATGCCGGAAGGGTGGTTGCCGATGGGGAGGTCCAGCCGGCGTGTGTTCAGAGCTGTCCGACGCAGGCGCTTGCGTTTGGAAATCGTAATGATCCGGAGAGTAAGGTGTCGAAGTGGTCGAAGGACCCTCGCTCGTACAAGGTGCTTGATCATCACCTGAATACCCAGCCGAGTGTCGTCTACCTTGAGAATGTAAAGTATAAGGTCTGAGATTATGTCTGACGGAACAACTTATTCAGCAGCTCCTCACGCGCAATCGGCTGAGCACGGTGCGGGGGTCGATCCCGAGAAGATCGAGGTGGATTACGGGTATGTAAACGATACCGTCCTGAAGATGTTGGAGCCGCCCAAGGGAGGATGGTTTGCGCTTCTTGCGCTCTGTCTCGTACTTGTGGCGATTGGTGCGGTGTCGTTTGGATGGCAGCTCTTAACCGGAATGGGGGCAGCGGGAATCGCTCATCCGATCGCGTGGGGGGTATACATCACGAACTTTGTTTTTTGGGTTGGTATCGCGCACTCCGGCACCTTGATCTCGGCGGTGCTTTATCTCTTCCGAGCCCGTTTTCGGATGCCGATCTATCGGCTTGCCGAAGCAATGACCGTATTTGCCGTGATGACGGCGGGGCTCTTTCCTCTTATTCACGTGGGCCGACCGTGGTTTGCCTACTGGCTGATGCCGTATCCAAACGAGCGGCTCCTCTGGCCGAACTTTCGTTCGCCATTGCTGTGGGATGTTTTTGCGGTTTCGACCTACTTCACGGTCTCTGCGGTGTTCTTTATCGTTGGTCTCATCCCGGATGTTGCGGTAGCGAGAGACGCTGCAAAGACAAAGATTAAGAAGGCGCTGTATACCGTCACCTCATTGGGGTGGAATGGAAATCACAAGGCCTGGCACCACTATGAAGAGGCCTATCTGATCTTTGCTGCCCTCGCGACACCACTGGTCATATCGGTGCACAGCGTCGTTTCATGGGACTTTGCCATGGGGAATGTTCCAGGGTGGCACGCCACTATTTTCCCTCCGTACTTTGTCGCAGGAGCGATTTTTTCCGGCGTTGCTATGGTAATGACCTTAATGATCCCGCTGCGAAAAATATTTCACCTCGAAGGACTTGTGCGGAAGGAGCATTTTGACGCGATGTCAAAATTGATCATGCTAACGAGTGGTATCGTCTCCTACGCGTATATCACTGAGTTCTACACTGCGTGGTGGAGTAACAACATCTATGAGCGATATCAGTTCTGGTTTCGACCGTTTGGAGAGTTTGCACCAGCATTCTGGGGGATGACCTTTTGTAACTGTATTGCGCCCCTCTCGCTCTGGTACAAGCCATTGCGGACCAATATCGCATTCCTCTTCGTGCTTTCTATCGTCATTAATATCGGGATGTGGCTCGAGCGGTTTAATATTATCTTTACCTCACTCTCGCGGGAGTTCCTCCCAGCGGCATGGGGCGGGTACAATTTTAGCTGGGTGGAGTTCGGCATTACGATCGGTGCCTTCGGATGGTTCGGAATGTGGATGACGCTCTTTATTAAGTTCTTCCCAGCGGTAGCGATTACGGAGATTAAGATGATCCTTCCACCTCCGGTACGCGACAAGAAACGTCTTGGGCATCACTGAGAATTGAAGAGGGGAGATGATGAAAGGAAATAGAGTAGTCGTTGGAGTCTTCGGATATCTTGACGATGCAATAGCGGCAGTAGAGGCAGCGAAGCAGGAGGGATTGGAGTACAAAGTGTATTCGCCGGTCCCAAATCATCACCTTGATGATGCGACCTCGACCGATCGCGGACCAGTTCGCTTTATCTCGGGAATCGGTGCGGTAACGGGACTGACTGCTGGTTTTGCGCTTGCCATTATGTGTTCACTGGATTACCCGTTGCGAACGAGCGCGAAGGCAATCGTTTCCGTACCAGGCTTTGTGGTGATTGGGTACGAGTGTACGATCTTATTCGGGGCTATCGCGACACTGACTGCGCTTGTTCTGCTGTGTGGACTTCCGAATGTGCTGAGGAATGCCGGATATGACCCGAGATTTTCACGCGATAAGTTTGGAGTTCTTATCGGGTGTGATTCGAGGAAAACCGAAGAGGTCAAGAACAGACTTTTAGAGATTGGTGCAGAAGAGGTAGAGGTTGAGGATGGTCTGTAGAGCTCAGAGAGCGCGTTATCTCGTAACGCATGTAGGCGTCGCTGTGTTCGGAGTAGCCTTTGGCTATGCAGTGCACGCCAATGCACTTCCTTTTAACGATGACATGGTCCACGACCAGTTCAAGACGAGTGAGGTCATGCGCGACCGGCCCGAGGGGAGTATACCGGTCGGCGCGGGGAAGTATCGAGTCTCTGAAACGTTGGCGACGAAGAATCTCACTCCGGAGGGGATAGCCGCACGGGCCGAAGTGCAGAGTCCTTTTCCGAGCACCGAGAAGAGCGTTGCTGCCGGAAGGCGATTGTGGGCGGTGAACTGTTCTCCTTGCCACGGGAGCTACACCGGGGAGGCTGATCCGAATCTTCCGACCTCAGCAAAGTTTCTGAAGTCTATCGATCCGGCGGTTGCTGGAGCGACCTCTGGACCGACCCTCGTTTCGAAGTCGTATATCACAGACCCGGCGAAGAGTGATGGGCACCTCTTTAGCTATATCCATTTTGGTGGACTCGCGGTGATGCCGCGATACGGATACAAGCTCTCTCCTGAAGAGCATTGGAATATCATCCACTACATCCGGTGGATGCAAGAGGACTTCTCCGCGGTACTCGGTATGGAGGAGCAGGACAATGGGGAAGGGGACTCAGAGTGAGATAGCTTCGAGAGTGGTGAAGAGTTCAAGAAGAATCATTAAGAGTAGAGAAGACCATGCACATAGAAGTTCCAGATATTGACCTCAGAGCCGCTCTTGACGCCCCACCGATGGACCCGGGAAAAGGAGTTCGCACCGTGGGGATTCTCGGTGTACTCGTCGGGGTGACCGTGTTTTTTACGGCATTTTTCTCTGACTATCCGAATAAGTTGCTCTGGGGAACGTACTTCGCCAGTCTCCTGTTTTGGATGGGACTCTCGGTGGGAGCGGTAATGACTACAGCGATCTTTCAGATCGTACGAGCACTATGGGCAGTTCCCATCCGTCGGATCGGTGAGGCGCACATATCCTTTCTTCCTTGGGCCTTTATGTTGTGGGCCGCTACCTATTTCGGAAAGGAAGAGCTTTACCCCTGGGCAACAGCACCGATGCCGGGAAGGGAGGAGTGGATGGAGCCAAACTTTGTGTATATCCGTTTCGCTGTTCTGTTTCTTGGTTTCTTTCTCTTTCTCCGGTACTTCGTTCGGCTCTCCCTTCGCTCTGACGTAGGGCTCGCGCGACTTCACGCTGCGAACAAGGAGCTTTGGAAGGGGGGAGTCTACAAAGGGCTTACCGAGAATTGGAAAGGAGAAGAAGAAGAAGTAATCGGTGCTCAACGGAAGATGAGTATCCTCGCACCGGTACTTGTGGTGTGTTACGCCGTGGTGTGGACCCTCTTTGCCACAGAGCTCGTAGCAGGGATGGACACCGTCTGGTTTTCGAATATGTTCGGAGGTTTTGAGTTCCTCGCCAATATCTATACCGCCTGGGCCATGACGGCCGTGATCTCCTTCTATCTCGCGACTCGTCACACACAATTTGGGAAGAACCTGAAGAACCGACAGAAGTGGGACCTAGGGATGCTCACCTTTGGATTCTGCATGTTGTGGGGCTACACCTTCTTTTCGCAGTTCCTCCCGCAGTGGTACGGGAACATGCCGGAAGAAACCCAGTGGCTTATCTTGCGGACACGAGAATTCCCGTGGAAGTCGCTCGGTTACGTAACGCTTGCGACCGCTTTCGTGATTCCGTTCATCCTTCTCATCAGTCGAGATGTAAAGAAGAATCCAGTGACGTTCTCGATCGTCGCGTGCATCATTTTTATCGGCGTATGGCTGACGAAGTACATGGTAATCATGCCTCAGCTCAGCCCCGGAGAGATCCCGTTCGGCTTTGTTGATATCGGTATCTTCATCGGCTTCTTCGGTATCTACCTCCTCGCGGTTGGAAACTTCTTGAAGACTTTTCCCTTTATGACCTTCTCGCATCCGCAGGCGAATGGAGATGTCAAGAGCTGGTAGTCGACCGAGATGGCGCTCTTCTCAGTGCGAGTGTTCCTTGTCGGAACACTCGTCGTGGCACTTCTTCCCGCGTGTGGATTTCAGAGAGGGGAGGGCAGAACGCCGTCAGTGCGGCCCCAGATCTTTCGGACCCCCCAGCAGTGTTCCGAATTCCTAAGGAACGAAGCGGTGCGTGTGACCAACGAGACGCGCGAGGATGTTGGTTTGCCACCCTTGGTCTCCCTGATTCCGCTAGAACGAGCGGCTGAGAGTCGAACACTCCAGATGATCCACGAGAAGCGCCTTACCCACCGTGGTTGGACCCGTGAAGTGCTCCGTGAGCTTCCGAGCTCCTCCCTCACGCACTTCGCACAGAACCTCGCACGAGGTCTGAGCACCCCCCAGGCGCTCCTTCGAGCCTGGATGAGAAGCCCCTCTCACCGCAAAAACCTCTTGGATCCCAAGAACCGCTACATCGGAATAGGCTGCTACCGCTCAACCACCGGAGAACACTGGTGGACCCAAAACCTCGCCGGCTAATAAATCGTCCCCGGGATGACTTTTCCTTTTTTTGCGATTCTATCCTGCTGAATTCATTACGCATTCCCCAAAACCTCATGGGTGTCTGACACCCGTGAGGTTCTCTTTTTTGGAAGGGAGATCTGTCGTAGAGTCGGGGATCAGAAATAGGAGGACCTATGATCGAATTATATCAATATCCGCGGTTGCTTGGTGTGCCGAATATGAGCCCGCCGTGTATGAAGGTGGAGGGGTATCTGAAGCTCAGCGGTGCTCCACACCGGGTCTGTGCGGTGCACAATCCTTCCAGTTCACCGTCGGGACGGTTGCCGTATATCGTTGACGGTTCAACTCAGCTCGCAGAGAGTGCGGTGATCTTGCAGTATCTCGAGAGACAATATGGAGCGGAGATCGACGCTCACCTGAGTCGCGAGCAGAAAGTGCTCGGTCATGCTCTGCTTCGGATGTGTGATGGGCACCTCTATTGGGTGGGACTGTACAGTCGGTGGTATGACTCCTCCGGCTGGGAGATCACCGAGCGAGAGGTGTTCGGCGCTCTGTCCCCGCTCAAGCGGCGTTTCTTGGGGTGGATGGTTCGAAGACAGATGAAACAACGGTGCAACCATCAAGGATTCGGTCTTCAGCCGCAAGAGCGCGTCTATGAACTCGGAATTGCCGATCTCCAGTGTCTCTCTCAGGCCCTAGAGAGCGCAGACCCCTACCTCTTTGGAGCAGAGATCTCCTCTTACGACGTCGGACTCTACGCCTATATCGCCAATATGCTCGTAGCGCCCTATAACAATCCACTCGCCGAATACGCCCACTCTCAGGAACCGCTTACCCGCTACCGAGCGACCCTCGAGCAGTGGTGGAATAAATCGTCCGCGGGATGACTTTTCCCTTTTTTGCCATTTCTATAGTGCTGAATTAATTACGTATTCTCCTAAACCTCATGGGTGTCTGACACCCTTTAGGGTGGGATATCTTACATTTTGTATGGTATGTTTTGCAGTTTTGTGTGCTATACTATACAAAATGCCAATATTTC
>JALEGQ010000052.1 GCA_022763385.1 bacterium | reverse complement strand
TCGCCGCGGTACTCCCCTAAAATTATTCGATCACCGATCGATAATGATCCCGATTTTGCATTAAAAACACTTCCCATGAGACACATGATCTTTTCTTTGGTCGCAATAATCTGTGCAACAGCAACAGCGACCAGGGAGAGCGCCAGGGTCCGCAACTCGGTCCCCCAAATGGCGATAAGTCCGATAAAGAAGAGGACGAAGCTGGCGTTCCTTATCTGGATACGCCATCGAAGGCGGAGGTCGCTTGAGGCAATCCGCTTGTCGAGAGCGATATTGGCCCCCACGCGGAGAGCAATAAGAAGGACAACAAGACAGAGGCTCTTGAGGACGTTTGCCGCCCAATCATTTTCCTGAAGATACTCAATCATTGACATTTCACAAAACGGATACCTTACGCTGAAGGGGGTCACATCGACCTCCAAGGAAACTTATCGCCAAAGTTGCATTGGTGATAGTATACTTCAACAATAGGGGACGAAAGCGAACAGTCTTGGACAAGCGGTCCGGAGATTTGGCTTGGGGCGTATACCCCAACGTTGCATAAAGAATACTTGCGAGGGGTAAAGAAGTGAACAGCGAAGCGAGTGATGCAAACATTCTTCTTGTTGAAGATGATGAAACGGACCGAGAGGCCGTCGTTCGAGCTTTTCGCCGGCACAACCTGCCCTATAATATTCACCTCGCTAAAGATGGAGAAGAAGCGCTAGCACTTCTTCAACGAGGAGCAGAGGCGAAGATCGAACGCCCGTATCTTATTCTTCTTGATCTCAACATGCCGAGAATGAATGGATTGGAGTTTCTAAAGGCGTTGAGAAAAGACTCTTCGATCGCCAATTCTATCGTTATCGTATTCACGACCTCCGACAACATCAGCGATATGAGGGCCGCTTACCAGGAGTGTGTCGCTGGTTATCTTGTAAAATCTATTGACGATCGAGACTGCAGTGGCCTCGTAGAGTTGATTCGTCCGTATTTCGAGCATGTAGAGTTTCCCCCGGAGCAAACTTGAGGGGAACACCTCCTCCGAAGCTTCTGACTGGCTTTTTTTACTGGGGAGCAGGATATTTCCACTGAATGACCGGTTTTTGTTGAATAATCGGCCAAAGAAAGATACGATACAGAGGTTAGCGCGATTCTTTTACGGCCTTACGAGAGCTGAGAGAAGAAAACTTTCATCTTTAGTGGGGACTTCCTCAGATATACCTCTTTTATGACACTATAATTCCCTTATCACTTGCGGTCTGCATCTTGTTCGAGAAGCTTTGAGCTGGAGACGGATATTCCCTCTCTCTTAAAGTTGGTATTCGGCAGAGATACGGCTCCTTTCTTTTTGTTTTTTCACTGAAAAATCGACGAGAAGCTGGAGGATTCTGTAATGAAAGCGGAAGAGTGTTTCGAAAGAGGCGAGGAAAGAGAGTGCTGACGTGTATACATTTAATTAGGAAAAAATATGAGCAAGAAGAAAGGAACGGTAAAGTGGTTTAACCCAGAAAAAGGGTTCGGTTTTATCGAACAAGAAAATGGTGAAGACCTCTTCGTTCACAAAAACGAAGTTCAGGGCGGATACCTCCAAGAAGGAGACAAGGTTGAGTTCTCCATCGGCCAAGGCCACAAAGGGCCATGCGCTACTGAAGTATCGACTTGCTAGAAGCTTGTCTTTGAAGCTGCCCGTTACCGTTCGGGCAGCTTCTTCTCACTTTGCCTCATCTTACTCCCCTTCCCTTTACTGTTTCCCTTTACTGTCGCTGCCTCAGAACCCTTCCGAGCTGTATTGAAGGCGGCATCACTCAGTTGATGATGTTATCACCAGCGATGTACCCTGTGGTCCAGGCGGCCTGAAAGTTAAAACCTCCTGTTATTCCATCAATATCAAGAACTTCTCCGGCAAAGGAGATGCTCGGCAGAATCTTGCTCTTCATCGTTCTAAAATCGATCTCAGCGAGAGAAATACCCCCACAGGTAACAAACTCTTCTTTGAAAACGCCCTTTCCAGAGACGGGAAGTTCGACCTCTGTCAAACACCGTGCAACTCTCTTCAGCTCTTTATGAGAGCACTCCGCATAACGTGATCGCTCAGGAATCTCGCAGAAAGAGAGCACTTTCTCCCACAAACTCTTCGGATACGACGAAAAGGGGTTCTCTCGAACCAAACGCTTGGGATGATTCTGCTTGAGCGCCAGGAGTGCTTCAATACACTGTGTATGGTCAAGCGCTTCATCAAACTGCACACGGAGCACCGCAGAATAGTTATCTCGATACAGTTCACGAGCAGCGAAGGCCGATAGCTGTATCACGGCGGGGCCACTCACCCCCCAATGAGTAATGAGAAGTGGGCCTCTGCGCTTCATCCGATATGGTTTCCCCTGGGCATCCTTTGATGACATGAGCGTCAAAACAGCTCGAGGAAAACTGACTCCGGAAAGTCCTTCCAGGAGAGGATGTGTAATCTGAAAGGTGAAAAGCGACGGAGCCAACGCCACTACCGTGTGACCCAGATTCATAAAGAGCTCTGCCTGAGAGCGAATTCCACCGGTCGCAAAGACGACACGATCGCAGCGTTGGTCCTTTTTCCCCCTCAGAGAGAGCACGAGGACACCTCCCCTTTGCTCTAGACCTATCACTTTATGGTTGAGGAGTGTTTCTACTCCCGCGGTGCTTGCTGCTTCTTTCAGACAGCGAACGACGGTCTCGGAACTGTTACTGACCGGAAACATCCGCTTGTCACCCTCCTCCTTCAAGGGGACTCCGCGTTTCCGAAACCACTCGACCGTATCCTCCATCGCAAACCGGCTAAATGCCCCCCGAAGCTCTCGGGCTCCCCTCGGATAGAACTCAGAGAGCCGCCTTGCATCAAAACCTGCATTGGTGACATTGCACCTCCCTCCCCCAGAGATTCGAACCTTCGCGAGGGTCTTCTGAGAGGCCTCAAGAATTGATACTGAGCACTGAGGATGTAACTCCTTCGCTCGAATCGCAGCAAAGTATCCAGCGGCCCCACCGCCAATGACCGCGATCTTCTTCTCCATTTCACTCCGCCCTGTACTTTCCAGTAAAAGACCCCTACCCTTCACAGTGAAGAGACGCTACCGCCAATACCGGCATGCTCAACATGATAAAGAGGGACCGATGAGTCAAACAGGGACTATAGCACACGGAGCTCAGGTAAGCTTTGAGTATACACTGACAGATGAAGCGGGAGAGGTCATTGACTCTAATGTGGGCGGGGAACCCCTCCAATATACACACGGTGCTCGGGAGATCGTCATTGGGCTTGAGCGAGAACTCACTGACCTCCAGGTCGGCGACCGTAAGAAGGTCACCGTCGAACCGGAGGAGGGATACGGAGTCGTCGATGAAGAAAGGTGCGTTGAGATTCCTCGTGCACAGGTGCCAGAAGAAGCCCTTCACGTAGGAGCTCAGCTTCAGGCGGTCACCGAGGATGGTGTCCCGCTTCCAGCAACGGTCAAAGAGCTCCATACCGAGCATGTTGTTCTCGATATGAATCATCCACTCGCTGGAAAGAGGCTCTTCTTTGATGTTCATATCACGAACATTGAGCAGGCAAGTGCCTAGTGCTCCGACATGAAAAAAGCTCTTATCATCATCTTCCTTACGGTTTCGCTTTACGGAGGGCTCTACGCGGCTTGGATATATGCGCAAGATGAAGTCCGAGCGACGGTGATTTCGACGAACTATCAGGAACTCCGGAGGAACTTTCTCGACCAGGCCTCTCGTCAGAACAGAACCGTCTTCTCCCATCTCCTTGCAGAGAAAGGTCCCTCGGGGGAAGAGCTCGCCATTGACGTGCTCTGGATAGGAGAGAGCAATCCGAAGCGTGTTTTTCTCCATATTTCTGGCACTCATGGGGTGGAGGGGTATGCCGGAAGCGCCATTCAAACAGAGCTCCTCAAAGGGGAGATTTCTCCCCCTACCGGAAGCGCTATCGTCTTCCTTCACGCCCTCAATCCGTGGGGAATGGCTCACGGAAGGCGCGGGAATGAAGGCAACGTTGACTTAAACCGCAACTTCCTCCTCGACGATCAGAAGTATGAAGGAGCTCCAGATGCCTATCGAAAGGTACAGTCTTTCCTCAACCCCAAAGAGGCCCCTACCCGCATCGATCTCTTTTTCCCAGAGATCGCCTACCAAATTCTTCGACACGGATTCACCCTCCTGAAACAAGCAATCGCCGGTGGACAATATGAATATCCGAAGGGGATCTACTACGGTGGACACGAGCTACAACCGAGCTCCATATTCCTGAGGGATTTTCTCCGTGAACGGCTCGATGGTGTGCAGGAGCTCTATGTACTCGAGGTTCATACAGGGCTCGGCGAATTCGGTACCGATCTCCTCTTTTGGCCCCTTGCGCCATCCGATGAGAAGACAAAGCTCTTGCAGACCCGTCTCGAGGAAACTCTTGATAGCGATGATCCGACAGAGGGAGCGGGGTTTCGCACCCCTGGAGATCTACAGAACGAACTACCAAAGATTCTCCCTCAGACAGAGGTATACTGGATACTCCAGGAGTTCGGAACTTTCGGTCCGATCCGAATGTTGCGAGCTCTTCGCAATGAGAACGCCTATCACCACCACGGAAGTGATTACTCGCAAACGCATTGGAGTAAAAGGGAACTTGTGGATGTCTTCTCTCCGGCAAGTGAACAGTGGCAAAAGAGAGTCCTTGATCGTGGAGTTTCTCTGGCAAAGAAATTCTTCTCTCTTCTGGAGGCACCTCTCATCTCGCGATTGAGACTCAAAGTTGACGGCCTCGTATGTGAGGCCTGTGCTCTTACCCTTCATGATGCCTTCAAGAAACATATTGCCGTTACCCACGTAAGCGCTGACCCCGGGACGAAGGAGGTGGTCCTCTCATTTGTGGCAGGCCAGGCCAACGCTCTCTCGGAGGAGAAAATCGCTCGAATCATCAGCAGCGCCGGATATACCCTGGTTGAGGTTACCGACGGCGACGGAGTGTGAGGAGAAACGGCTTAAGCCACCGAATATTGCCCACCCGCGTGACTCCGCACCACTCCTTCCATTTCGAGCTCTAGGAGAAGTCGAGAGAGCGAGAAATCACTTTCTCCGGTCTTTATCGAGAAATTTGTCGAGAGTTGCTCTGCGATCTGAGTGAAGTGTATCACCGGTTGCTGTTTCAAGATCTCCAATACCGCACATGCCTCTGGAGCTCTGCTCACTGGATTCGAGGAGGAGTCTTCACCTCTCGAAAAGTCTTCAAGAGAGGAGCACTCAAGTATATCGTCGAAGGTTGAGAGCAACTGCGCCCCAGAGCGAATGAGGCGATGATTTCCCTGGTAGAGAGGTGCTTGAAATGGACCCGGAAAGACAAAAACATCTCTTCCGATCTCAGCACCATGTGTTGCTGTTGATAACGCTCCACTTCGAAGAGCCGCCTGGACGATCACCACACACGAGGAGAGGGCAGCAACAATCCTGTTTCGCTCTAAGAAGTGATGTTTCTTCGCAGGAGTTCCCGGAAGATACTCACTTACAAGGGCACCCCCATTATCGAGGATCTGCTGCGCGAGGCGCTCATGCCCGCGCGGGTAGATAACATCACCACCACAGGGAAGGACCGCAATAGTTGGAACCGCCTCATTCACCACCGAGAGCGCGGCCCAGTGGCTGGCTGAATCTATCCCGTAAGCAAGACCACTCACAATGGTAAGCAATCGATGACGGAGGAAAATCGCTAGCTTCTTCGTTAGTGCAACTCCCTCGCTATCGCCCTTTCGAGCTCCAACCATAGAAACCGATCGCGATGCTGCTGGCAAAAGCTCTTTATCTGAGCGAGTGCGCACGAACAACACGAGTGGAGGCACCGACAAGTGCCAGAGCTCTGGCGGATACGCGCTCGTCCCCAGTGGCAACACCGTCAGCCCGGAGCGCTCAGCACGCTCAAGTGCTCGGCGAACATCTCTGACCTCAGCCGCCGCGGACGGAAGCCCTGCCGAGAGCTCCTTCAGAACATCAGAGATCCCTCCATCTCGATGATAAGCGCTTCGGAGCAGCTCAATACACCTTCTTTTTTGCCGTAGTGGCAATGCATTTATTCGCAATAATATCAAAACGTTATCCATATCCCGTCCTCCTTATGGTTCAGCGGAAATTCTTCTCTCCCTTTCTAATCGGAAATTTCACCAAAGTTGTTGCCTATTACTGTCGATATCCCAGAGAGGCAGGAGCACCGAGGACGGTCATCGGGTGAGCCCTCGTGCCGACAAGTACAGTACGGACGGAAGAACTGGAATCTCTCATGGATGGATCCTCGGGATACCAACTCATATTTAATGGACCACGGGACACCTCTCCGGAGACCCTCCGTCGAATTAAGGGGGTCTTCATCGCGGAACTGGACTGTTCGATAGAAGAGGTCAAGAAATATCTCGATGATGCTCCTACCGTAATCTTCTCAACCGAAGAAGAGGAGGCTTTGAAGCACATGGCTACCGTCTTAGAGTCTGCCGGTGGCATCGTCTCGGTTGCAGGCCTCCTCCAATCGCAGTCAGGCGAGAAAGTCGAAGAGGAAGCTGAGGAAGACGAACTCGAGTTTACCTTTGACCTTGAAGAACTGACCGACTCAAAAACGGAGAAGAAGTCTCAAGCTCCAAAAGTCTATTCTCTTGAGTTCAACCCGGAGGACTCACCTTTTGCCGAAGAAGAGGAGTCTCCCCTCCTCGACATCTCAGAGGAAGGTCCGGTAGAGAATGATGAGCTCGCCGAGACCATAACCGCCACAGGGCTCTCCCTTGCGGCAGAGGAGGAAGAGGGTTCCCCGCAAGAGGCCGAACAACTCCCGACCCTCGAGTTTGATGCACCTTCGTCCGAAGTGTCTCAGGAGGCAAGCGGCACGGAGAAACTCCTTTCAGAAGATTCAACAGAAGAGCCGGATACCAGTGACCTTGACCTTACCTTCGATGATGATTTCGAACCAGAAACAGCCCTCCAAGAGAAACGTTCCCTTGACCCTCAAGTTGCCGGAGAATTGAACGACGGAGAGCAGTGGGATCTCTCTCTCGATGAAGAGAGTGAACGAACACAATCTGAAATCTCCCCTGAACTTGAGAACGAAGAAGAGAGCGCTTCCCCTGAAGAAGTTGTTGAGGAACAGGAAGCTCCTTCAACGGAAGACGACCTCCTCATATTCGACCTCGAAGAAGTGGAAGATCGCGAGGAAGTCGAAGCCGAAGCCGAAGAACAACCCCAAAGCGAGATTCTTGAAACCCTCCACGAGCTTGAAGAAGATGTATCTGCGGCTGCCTCAACACTCGCCTCTTTCACCTCCACGGTCGAAGTCGGGGAAGCAGAAGAGACACGCTCTCCTCCCCCTCATACAGAAGAGATCACTCAAGACGCCCCGAAGGAAGCAATCAGTCCGACATCTTCAAGAGATGAGGAAGAAGTTTCAAAAGATAGTAAGGAACGGAAAGGAATCCCTCTGCCCGCCATAGCGTCTCTTGTTGCCATCCTCCTCCTGGTGGGCAATATCGCCCTTTTTTGGTCGAATTTCTTCGCTGCTCCGCAAGCAGCAATAGGAATTACAGAGGATTCACTCGACTCGATCATCGAAGCTACCGCAAAGAGGGCGTCGACAGAGAGAAAGGCGAAACAGGAGTCAACAGCCCCGGTAATGCCATTAAGTAAAATTGCAGGGGATGTGAAGACCCCTCTCGGCCAGATCTGGTTCCAATTTCTCGCCAGGGGCGATCGGATCATCAAGGGTGATGTCACCTATACCGCACCAAAGCCTGAACCTCTCTCGAAGCTGGAGTTTGGTCTTGGCACCACCGCACGACCTTGGGTACATACCGCGGAAATGGCCGGAATCACTTTCACACAGGACGAACTCGGGCAAAGTGTATCCAGCAGTCCTGTTCGTCTCTTCATCGAGCAAGGCAAGGATAGATTTAGAGAGGTCGGTCACTCGAGAATTCTTCTCGGATACGATTCAGAAACGAATCTCATTGTGGGCGAACTGATCTTTGGAGACTCAGAGGAGAGCACTCCACCTCAAGAGTCTACATTCTCCTTCACCGGAAACCGGGAGGAAGGTTTTCTGCTTCGCGGGAGAATTCCCTTTTCCACAAAAAGCTCAGCAAAGGTCGTTGAATGACCCTTGAGCGTCTTATGCAACCTTCGTCTTGGTCCTCGATTGAGCCTTCGATTTGACCTTTGATTTCGGCTTTGAGGAGGCTCGCTTCTTTGATCTTGTTGCCAGCTTGCTCGATCCCTTGTCTTCTCTTGCGGCACTGGCCACACTCTTGGAGGGAGACTTCCTCCCTGAAGAGGTCTTTTCGGTGCTGTCACTCTGAGATTTTCCTGACTTCCGAGCTTTCTTCTGAACCACCCCTGAACGGATCTCCTCAAAAGTTACCCTTCCATCTTCATACCTATCTTGAATCTGAGAAAGTTCCTCCTTTCGTGAACTCCAGGTAGCCCCATCAA
Source organism: bacterium (assembly GCA_022763385.1). Classification (GTDB taxonomy): domain Bacteria; phylum Bdellovibrionota_C; class UBA2361; order UBA2361; family RFPC01; genus RFPC01. Next base: position 9,730 of record JALEGQ010000052.1, on the reverse strand, counting down.
TGCTGAATAGGGTATGCTCTTCCCCGTCAAAGCGGACGGTTTTCGTGAGATAGCGGGGTTTTCGAGAAGTCATGGTCGTTCCTCAAGAGGGCACACACCTCTTCCTTGAGATGAGCTCCCTGTCCTGAAGGATTCACATTTGAAGATCGTCGTACCAGTCTGTAGTGAGAAGAGAAAAGGAGTTCCTGGAGATGTTTAAGAACGAAGAGCTTCAGAAAGCATGGCGCGATATCACGTGGCCCAAAAGTGCAACAGAGCTCCATGTCCACCTCGGTGGCTCGGTCCCCCTTTACCGACTCTGGGAAATAGCGGTTACCCGAGGAATTCGGGGACTCGGCAATGGATATGAAGAGTTCATCGATACCCTCAAACGAGATGGAGATCGAATCTCCTCACTCGATGAATACCTTGAGATATATGACCGAGTTGAACTCATCCAATCAGGGCCACACGCGGTCCGAGAGAGCGTCATTATCGCTATACACCGTGCCTACCTCGATGGTGGAACACTGATAACAGGACAAGGAGGAGAACACTCTCAAACTGCTCCTCTCTTCACGATTTCGAGACTTGAATTACGTTTTAACCCTTTAAAGCGAACTGGAGCCGTTTTCTTAAAGGGTGAACACGCCGGGCTTTACGATGTCGACCGAATAATTCAGGCGGCGGCTTCAGCGATCGCAGACTGCCAACTCGGGTTTAAAGGAAAGATTCAAACAGGCCTACTGTTCTGCTTCGGACGAGATATGACCCACGAGGCCAACTGCGCCCTCGCAAAGAAGGTTCGAGTCTGGAACGAAAAAGAATCGTGTATCGTTGGGCTCGACCTCGCGGGACCCGAATCCAGTAATTCACTCTCCGATCAAAGTGAGCGAAAGAAGATGCAGGAGATTTTCGACCTCGCGGGTCCGAATCTCGGAAGGACCATTCATGTCGGAGAAACCCCGCACGTCGATCTTGATACCTTCATCAAGACGGTGGAAACACTAGAGCCTTCTCGGGTAGCTCACCCGATCGTCGCGGTTCGAAGTTATCGCGAGAAGGGGAATGCTGATGGATTGAAAGTTCTTCAAGAACGTAAAATCACCTGTGAGCTCTGCGTTCAGTCAAATCTCTTGACCGGAGCAGTATCGTCGCTCGAAGAGTATGGAGCCTACATCGATATCTTCGATGAGTTCGAGATCCCCTACACCTTTTCAACTGACGCTCCATCCCTCCAGGTAACAAGCCTCGCGAGTGAGCTTCAGCTCCTCTTTGCGAGTGGGGGAATCACCGAAGAGCAGATCCTACGGGCTCTTCAGGTCGCCGAAAAAAGCTCGTTCCTCCCGGCCGCATCGTAGGAGAGGCCTTACCTTTCACTTCCGAACACTTCACGGAGGAGCAGGAGACGTGCTAGGCTACTCATTGAATAAATAACTGTATTATTTGAGAAAGAAGAAAAAATGGAAGAGATCCTCCGTTCAGAAACTGATGGGTTCCAGGTACGAAAAACGAAAATCATCGCTACCATCGGACCCGCGAGTCGGTCTCCCGAAAAATTGCGAGATCTCATGCGAAGCGGGATGAATGTTGTCCGGTTGAACTTCTCGCACGGCTCACATGAAGAGCATTCAGAAACACTGCGACGGATTCGAGAGGCATCAGAAGAGCTCGATATTCCAGTCGCAGTCCTCCAAGACCTCAGCGGCCCGAAGATTCGTATCACAAAGATCGAAGAAGATTTTCAGCAGGTCAACGACGGAGATGAAATCACCCTTCAATACGGTCCTGGCAAGATGAGTAGCGCCCGAACCGTATATCTTGAAACTCTTGATCCCGTAGAATTCCTCCTTCCAGGGCATCAGGTGCTTCTCGCCGATGGAATCTTGGAGTTGAGAGCACTCGAGGTGCGAGAGAACTCTGTTCGATGTGCCGTGAGCAAGGGAGGGAGAATTCGTTCGCGAGTTGGTATTGCCTTCCCAGATAGTGAGATAAACCTTCCTGCAACTACCGATAAGGATTTCCGCGATCTCGCCTGGGGAATAGAGAACCGAGTTGACTACGTTGCTATCTCATTTGTAAATTCGGCATCTGACATCACCACACTGCGCGAGGAAATAGAGAGAAAAAACGGGCACTCAAAGATTATTGCAAAGATCGAGAGAAAAACGGCTCTCCGAAATATCCAAGAGATACTCCAGGCAAGCGATGGGCTAATGGTAGCGAGAGGAGACCTTGGCTTGGAGCTCCCCCTCGAGAAAGTTCCTCGAGTCCAGAAGAAGCTTATCGAAGATGCGAATTACTGCGGCGTTCCAGTAATCGTGGCCACGCAAATGCTCCACTCCATGGTCAATTCTGTCCGACCGACCCGTGCGGAAGCGTCAGATATCGCTACCGCGGTGATGTCGGGAGCAGATGCGCTTATGCTTTCGGAGGAAACTGCCATTGGAGAGAACCCGGTGTTAGCGCTAAAGACTCTCGGCAAAATCGCTTTTGAAGCTGAAAGAGAATTCGACTTTGGAGAGTATAAGTTTCGTCTCAAGGAGTCTGATACCGAAACCATTCCCGATGCAGTCTCCTATGCGGCGGCGGCTGCGGCGATTAAGGTAAAAGCAAGTGCTCTCGTCGCGTGTACTGAGACAGGAAACTCAGCGAGGCTCATAGCGAAGTATCGACCTCAGCAGCCCCTTTTTGGCGCATCAAGCTCTCCGGAAACTATCCGTCGAATGTGCCTGTACTGGGGTGTTCAACCAATTGAATTCCATGTTCCTGAAAGTCACCGTGGAGAGCTTGAAACGGCCCTAGAACGGGTACAGGAAGTGGGAAATTTCCCGAATGGCTCGCGTGCGGTGATTACTGCCGGACTGAATGTAAGGACCCCAGGCTCAACAAGCGTTTTAGAAATTCGTGAGCTGAGCAGTAAAAAGTAGGAGAAGCTTTCTGCGAAAGCTTTCGACGGGGCTACTCTTTCGGAAGCGCAAATGTCAAACATTGTTCTATACTTACTTGTTCTCCTCTCTCATTCTCTCGCATCTCACTACATGAGGTCCATGCACGTTCGCAAGCGACCGTTTGGAGAAAGTTTCAACAGACGCGAGGCAGATTCCAGTGAGAAATACAGTATTTGGCTATCTTTGTGGAGCACTTCTAAGCCTGATCGTTCCGACCGTGGTCCTTGCCGACAGCAAAGAACAGATCGAAGTCTATGCTCTCTCCGGAGAAGCACACTACCAAGAACGATCCGGCGATAGCTGGACCCCACTCCAGAAGGAACAACGCCTTCCTTTTCTCGGCACAGTAAAAGTTTCCGCAAATTCTCGAGTGGGGCTGCGTTTTCCTGACGGGAAGCTGGTGAGGCTTCGGGAGAACTCAGAGCTTACTCTTCAGTCACCGAAGAATCAGAAAAAGAAGGAACTTTCCCTTGTCCAAGGAGCCCTCCACCTCTTTAACCGACTTGGAAAAGCACAATACACCGTCAAAACTCCTGAGGTAAGCGCTGCCATCAGAGGAACTGAGCTGGTGATCTCAAGCGAGAACGGTTCTTCACAGGTCACGGTATTCGATGGAGAGGTACTCCTCGATGCTCAACAGAAAACTCTCCGGCTTCAGCAAGGAGAGAGTGGGCTCGTCAAAAAAGATAGGGCTCCGCAGAAGACGGTGCTCGCTCATCCGAGCGGACAAGTTGAATGGGCTCTGTACTTTCCCTCCCTCTTCATGGAGAAAGACTACAGGGCTGCCAAGAAGAACTCTCTTCCGCTGTTCAAAGTCTATGAGCTGGCCTTTCGAGCTCGATACTCCACCGCACTAGAGAAGCTCAGGTCCGAGATAGCGGCGAGCGACGAGAAACTGCTACTGGAATCTTCTCTCTTGCTGCTGACCGGCTCAACTTCGGAAGCACGAGAGATTCTCGGCAAAGTACAGTCCCCTCTTCTTCAGCAAGAAGTAGAAGCACGACGTGCTATTATCGAACTCATTACGAATCAGAGAGATCGTGCGACACAGAGGTATCGTGCGCTGGACCTCAACGAAAAAACTCCGCACGCCTTCCTGCTCGGCGCACTGCTCAACAATCGCATGGGAGATTTTGAAGAATCACTAAAAGTTATTGATCGGGCCCTAAAGCTTTTTCCCGAAGAACCGACCTTTCTCGCTCGAAGAGCTGAGCTTTTACTGGCACAGGACCGAACAGAGGCAGCACTCCAAGCAGCAGAGAGTGCGCATAATCTCAGACCAGAGGACCCGTATACTCTCAGTATCCTCGGATTCATCTCTCTCGCACGGCGGAACCAAGAGCAAGCCGGAAAATACTTCCAGCAGGCACTTGAAGTAAATGGCGATATCCCCGAGGCCTCATTTGGACGCGCACTTACTCTTATGGCGGACGGCGACCTGCAGCAGGGACGAGAAGCCCTAGAGCAGACCGTCCACCTCGACAGCGCCAGAAGTCTCTACCGGAGCTACCTCGGGAAGGCCTATTTTGAGGAAGAGCGAGAAGACAAGGCAGAAAAGGAGTACGCTCTTGCAATTGATCGAGATCCAAACGATCCAACACCATATCTCTATCGAGCTTTTAATCGGCTCTCAAGAAATAACATTGTAGGAGCGCTGAACGACGTAGAAGATTCCATTGAAAAGAATGATGCGCGAGCGGTGTACCGCTCCCGAAGCCTCCTTGATCAAGACCTTGGAGTTCGAACCACCAGCCTCTCTGAAGTTTTTCGACAACTTGGATTTCGTGATATCGCCAGGATTGAAGCGCTAAAATCACTTTCTCACGATTATACTAACTACTCTGCACACCGCCTCCTGGGAGAGGTTCTCGAAGGTGACTACTTCAGCGACGCAAAGTTTTCTCAACGAATCATATCAGAACTTCTTTCTCCACTGAGCTTTAACTCATTCCAGTCATTCAACGGCTTTTCAGCCGAGCCCTCCTCTGGAGACTATGCTGCCCTATTCGACCGGCCTGAGCAGCGAGCAGCCATCAACATAACGGGCACCAATATTGACGACAGATATGAAGGGAGCGTTCTTCAGTCAGGTGTCTCCGAGCAGGTTGGTCACCTCCTCAGCTATGGACACCGGAATCTCGGAGCATCAGACCTTACCGAACATCGAGCAAGAATGGCCCTTCAGTATCAGGGCAGTCTTGACCACAGATTTATCGTGGAGGGAGATATCACCCAGTACGATGACGAAAACTCAGGGGATGAAAAGTTTGAACGAAGGGATATCACCGGCGCGTTGAGTTCTTACCACCGACTAACTCCACAAACCGAAGCAATAAATCGTCTTGAGTATTTCTCTCGAAAAAGGAACAACCAAGGCATCTTCTTTGATGCCGCGACGCAGAATCTTACCACTGAATTCGGAGTGATAGACTTTCCTGAATTTGAACTTGAGTTAGATCAACGAACCGAGGAGGATATTACTACCTTGAGAGGCAACTCACAGTTGATCCATAGGAATGAACAGGGGACTCTTATCTCTGGCTTTGAATTTATCTACGCCAATGGTGACGCAGACGAAAATAGCATAATCATCTCGGATGATATCAACACCTTTGAAGAGCAGCGGAGGAATCGTAATTCTCTTGCGAACTACAACACCCAGAGCGTTTCCGCTTATACCTACTATACCCATGAGGTCGTCAGTTGGTTTCACGCCACCATTGGAGCAAACTACCGTAGGATAGAGCTCCCCGGCTTTGATACCATCGCTCCATTTGTTTCGGGGGAACGAGAGAAGAACCAACTCTCTCCAAAAGCCGCCTTTACCCTTACCCCTACTGATTCGCTAACAGTACGTGGAGCATACTTCAAAAACCTCGGATCTGCCTCAATTGACGACATTGGCACCCTTGAGCCGACAGTTGTTGGAAGTTTCGTACAACTTCTTGGAGATCTTCCTGGCGCGTCATCTGAAACAGCCGGCATAGGAGTCGACTATAAAGTACCAAAGAGTCTTTATACCGGAGTTGAGTATACCTATCGTGATCTTGAACGAAGTGACCTAGAACTTCTCTCTCAGTTTGATATTGATGCAGGAAACCTCACGGAAACAGTTCAATTCACCCCAGATACCAGCAGAGAAGAGGAGCAAGAGAGGCTGGTTCGAGGATATCTCTATACCGTTCTCGATGAGAACACGACAACTCTTCTTGAATATCGAAGAAGCGACCTTGAATCTTTTGATATTGGAGAGGAAATTGAAACTGATCGAGTTCGACTCGGTGCTCGATACTTTTCACCACGACGATGGTTTGCGCTCTCTGAACTTGACTGGTACCGACAAGATCGTTCGGGAATAAATGACATGGTTGATGGAGCAGAAGAGTTCTGGATCCTCAATGCCGGAATCGGATATCGAATTCCGAAACGGCATGGTCAAGTCACCCTTCAGGTCGTTAATATTCTTGATGAAGACTTTAGCTATGTATCTCGACAGAGATTTCGTGATCCACCACGAGGCATCGGATTCTTAGCAGACGTCTCCATCAACTTCTAGATTCACTCACACAAGAGCGCGGCAGTATGTCTCTTCGCCAATACATTTTTAGGGTAGGCCTCTCTCTTCTCTTCTCAGTCATTGGAGGAGTTCTTTTCCTCACCCCATGGGTTCAAAATACAGAGTATCGTGGAATTGACCTCTGGTTCTTTCTCCGCGGAGAAGAAGAACCAAGAGATGATGTTATACTTGTAGCGTTAGATGAGAACAGTTACGACAGACTCCACGTCCCGATGAACCGACCTTGGCCAAGAAGCCTTCACGCCAAGCTATTGCAGAGGATGGCAAGATCTGGAGCTCGAAAGGTCATTTTTGATGTCATCTTTAGTGGCCCAAGTGGGGACCCAGCTGCTGATAAGGCTCTGGAACAGGCATTAGCACTCCTTCCCACGGCGATCGGAGTGGAGATAGCCCCGATTGCTGGAGAGGACCGAGAAAAAGTATTTCTTCCTGATGAACGATTTATCACTCCATCAACCGAACTTGCAGTAGTAAAGAAGCGAACTGACGGCCGATATATTCGAAGGTTTACCCCTACCTATCAACAAGAGCCCGGCAAACCTCAGTATAGAAGCCTCTCACAGGCCGCTCTGTCTGAGGAGAACACGCACGTACTCCCAGATGACAATGATCTTATCTGGTTTTATGGTCCATCAAGAACAGTTCGAACATACTCATATGCTGATGCACTTGATGAGGAGTTTTTTCCTCATGAAGAATTTCAGGACAAAATAATCTATGTGGGACTTGCCCTTCAAACAGCGCTCGGACCTGCTCAAAAAGATGCTTTTTCTACTCCGTTTCCTTCAAAAGGAGATACCTTTGGAGTCGAAATTCATGCAACGGCAGCACTAAATCTTTTGCATCAGCAATGGATCTCACGCTTTCCCCTTCAAATAGAAGCGCTCGGAGTCATCACGGCACTCTTCCTCTCAACACTAGTGGTGCTTTTCATCCCTCCAGGGCTAGGCTTCATCTTTCTCTGCGGACTGGGAGCAGGATGGGCCTTTCTCTCTTACTCTCTGTTTGTTGTGGAGAAGATGTTTATTCCTGGCTTTTCCATCATCGCGATCGCCCTACCCCTTATTTTTCTGGGAAACACGATCTCATCTTATCTCATCGCGAAGAAGAAACAGAAACAAACAGAGAAAGCCTTCTCTCACTATCTCAGTCCAGCAATGGCGAAGCAGGTCTCTCAGAATCCAGAGGCGCTCCATCTTGGTGGAGAAGTCATCACTGCCACAGCGCTATTTACTGATATTGCAGACTTCACAAAGATCAGTGAGTCGATGCCTGCGAAGGAAGTTGTGACGATGCTCAACGATTACTTTACAGAGATCATGGAAGCTATCTTTGAGACAGAGGGAACTCTCATCAAGTTTATCGGTGATGCTGTATTTGCCCTGTGGGGAGCACCACTTCCACTCGATGATCATGAGGAGCGAACACTACTCACTGCTCTTGCTATCCGAGATGCCGTTCAGAAATTTAATCAATCAGGAAAATATCCAGAACTTTTTACGAGAATGGGAGTTCATTGTGGCCCGATGGTAGTAGGAAACCTTGGCTCTGCGAAGAGATTCGACTACACCGCTATCGGAGATTCCGTAAATCTCGCCGCACGACTTGAGGGTCTCAATAAGTACTTTGGGACCGATCTTATCTTCTCCGAGAATGTTGCAAAGCAGATCGGCAAAGGCCTCTCTCCCTGCTCCCTCGGAAAAGTAGCAGTAAAGGGGAAAAGTCAGGTGAAGGAGATCTTCACCCTGCTGCCAGAAGAAGTCACATCAGAAGAGAGGGAGATCTGGGAGGCAGCCCTGACCTATTTTCACGAATCTCACTTCGAAGAGTCGGAAACACACTGCAAGCAACTTCTTCGGCAAAAAAGTTACTTTCGAACCACCGCTCAGCTCTACCTTCAGCAGATTCCCTACCGCAAGATTACTGGCACCGAAAACTGGAACGGTGAAATCGCTTTCGAGGTAAAGTAAGAGATCCCTCGAGGGCGAGAGACATGTTACGCTCCTGGAAAGAGAGATACGTAGGAGCAATCTTGGATAGCGTTTCAGAATACTCTTCCTCTACCGAGGAAGAACAGTTTTTTTATTCCCTAGATCCGCAAACAGTACTCACTTCGGTTGAGAGAATTGGATTTCGAACCACCGGAAAGATTCTCCCCCTCAACAGCTTCGAGAACCGTGTATATCAAGTTGAGATTGAAGCAACCTCTCGCGAGGAGAGTGTCTATGATACTCAGAAAATAGCAAAGTTTTATCGACTTAACAGGTGGAGCGAAGAGCAGATACGTGAAGAGCACGAGTTCCTCTCGCTCCTTTCTGAAAATGGCATTCCAGTTGTTCGGCCCCTCCTATTTCCTGATGGAGATACCTTACAAACCATCACGGAGCATTCAATCTGGTTCTGTGTAAGTCCAAAAGTAGGAGGACGGCATCAACCGGAACTTCCCCCAGAACATTCCAAGAAGATCGGGCGCATTCTTGCTCAAATACACAACATCGGCTCCCAGGTCAGCACACGCTCACGAAAACATCTCACTGCCGAGACCTATGGAGACAAGAATATCTCATATCTCTGTGACTCCCCTTTCCTACCGAAGGAATCACAAACAGCGTACCGCTCTGTTGTGGAACCCATAGTCGCCTATGCAAAGCAGCGACTTACGGCTCATCCACAGATACGGCTACACGGAGACTGCCACCTTGGGAATGTATTGTGGCAAGACGATCAGCCCATCATCCTTGATTTCGACGACATGCTCTACGGCCCAGCAGTCCAGGACATCTGGCTGGTAAACCCAGGAAGAGACGAAGACTCCCGAAAGCGCCAAGACCTACTCCTCGAAGGCTATGATGAGCTGCGCACCTTTGACTACGGCGAACTCTCTCTCATAGAGCTCCTCAGAGCGCTCAGAATTCTCCACTTCCAAACCTGGATCGCCAAAAGATGGCAAGATCCCACCTTCCCGAAAACCTTCGATTACTTCGGCACCCCCCAATACTGGCGAAACGAAATCGCAGCCCTCCAAGAAATATCAGAACTCCTCACCACCCCCTAACAGGTGTCAGACACCCCGCACCCCACCACCCTACCGGGTGTCTGACACCCTTCACCTCCCCCACTGAGCTACCCTCATGGGTGTCTGACACCCGGTAGGCCAGGAAAATTCCATCTTTTCTCAGAAAATCACGCACACATTCTCGCCCCTGGGACGATAAGGGAGGGA
>JALEGQ010000051.1 GCA_022763385.1 bacterium | reverse complement strand
TCGCTAGTCTTCCAGAAGGAGGAGTGACTATGGATCCGGATACGGGCGTGACCCCACCTGACCACCAGAAATCGAAGCGACCGCTTGTCATCGGGCTCGCTTCTACGGTGACGGCGCTTGGGGTATTGACCTTTGGGGCGCAGTGCTCCGAACATCGAAGACGGGCCTCGCCCCCCAAGTTAGCACCGGTCTCTCGGCCGGAGCCGGAAAAGAGCCCTGCGGCACTCGCCATCCAAGACGCAATTCAAGCCGACATGGTCGTCGCGCAGGTTGCGAGAGCAAACCTTGAGGCCGGACTCTCTGACCCCGATGAGGGATTTGTCGATGTGGTGCTCGACACGATCTCTGAGGCAGGGTCTCAAGTTTACCGCAGTGTTCATGCGGCTACCGGTTGGCTTCTCGAGAAGTTCTGAGAGTTTAGCCAGAGCTCGCCTGTTGTTCGGCTCCCCCCTCAAAGAAATCCTCGGGAATCGGCCCTGTCAGCTTCTCGATGGAGTCTCGCTTAATCCTCCAGTCAGCGCCGAGCTTAAACCCATCGATCTCACCGGCCTTAATGAGCTCATACACCTTCGGTCGGTGGATCCGGAGCACCATCGCTGCTTCGCGGACAGTCAAGAGCAGGGGGGCGTTATCAGTCTTGTCAGTCATCATTACCTCTTTGTAAGCACCGCCAGATCGTGGGTATTTCAGGATGAAAACATCACATTCTGACTCGTAGAGAGTGATTCGACCCGTCTTCGGTCGGAGTGAATCGGTGAGGAGACCATTTTAAACTGAGAAAGGAGCGGATTTTCCCCTGGTGGATCTGCGGAGAGGGGCAAGAATTTTACTTACGATGTCGGCCTCAGGCGTTTCTCGCTCATTTTAGAGCGATCCTCACCGTTTTCGGGGAAGGTGCCAAAGCGTCACCACCCCAACGAGGAGCCCGACCGCTGAGCCGATCATGAGGGCTCCGAGGGCATCAGCGATCTGGTCCCATCCCATGCCGCGTTTTGGCATGAGGAATTTGGCATAGATCCCCCCGAGAAGGGTTCCAGAGACGGTACTTCCAAGAACGGTAAGGGTGCCGTACAGGAACTTTTTCATCTTTACTCCTTGAGAGCGCGCACCTAAGCATCGTGGCTTTCGTCGAAATGAGTATCCTTGAAATGACAGCCAGTGTCATTCCTGAGCGGTTTTGATATGATACCTGCCTTGTCAAATACGAGCAGGTGGTGAAGGGGAGCCTCTATGATGGGCGAAAATATGAATGGAGCGGCGTCGGTCCAGGAGAGTGGGAAAGGCGAGGGAGCGGTAGGGGTTGCCTCGCTGATGGCGGAGATCCGCAGGCGGACGGCGGATGAGGTGTCGGCAGCGGCGGATGAGCGGCTCTCATTCCGAACCCACGCGGGAGATTTCAACAAGAAGCGGAAAGCGGGAGAGCTCTTGCATTCAGAAGAGCTTCGATACCTGAACGAGCACTACCACTACTCGGTAGCAAATTCGCTTGATGACATTCAATCTCACCGTGGTGGCTTCCTCGGTCGGGTGGTGGTTGCCCTCAAGCGGCGGCTGGCGAATTTTCTCTGGGAGGGGTTTTTTCGGTCTTACTTCGAACGAGAGAAAGCTTTTCAGGCGAAGCTCGTACGGTTACTCAATACCCAGGCGAAGTATATCGATGAGCGGGATGCTTCGAATTTTTGGGAGCTCGTCCACAAGGTTGATGTGGATGTTTCAAAGGCTATCGAACGGGCGGAGCGGCTGCAGGATGAATTCGTTGCCGAGCAACGATCGAGTGAGCGGCGGCTTCACGAAGCGGTAAATGCCGAGCTCACCAAGCTTGCTTCGCAGGTGGCAGAGCTTCGGGCAGAGGCTGCCGGCAACCGTGCCGAGCTCGAGACGGTTTCAAAGGTCGCTCATGGGCTTGAAAGTATTACCTCTCGGCTCTCGAAGGAGCGGGAAGCTCCCGTCGTCATCCCCGGGGAGAAAGAGAACGGAGGGGACGAGGCGCACGATGGGGTTGATTATCTCCTTCTGGAGAATCGCTTTCGGGGAAGCGAAGAGGAGATCGCAGAGCGGCTCCGGCAGTATGCGGAAGATTTTCGTGGTGTTCCCGGCGAGGTGCTCGATATCGGTTGTGGCCGGGGAGAATTGCTGGAGATTCTTCGGGCAGAGGAAACTCCGGCGCGGGGAGTTGACCTCGACCGGGGGATGATCTCCGTGGCAGCAGAGCGGGGGCTCGCTGTTACACAGCAAGATGGGTTCGAAGCGCTAGAGCAGGTCTCATCCGGAACGCTTGGAGGGGTGATCGCGATCCAGGTAATCGAGCACCTTCCTCCTCGGCAGGTGGAAGATCTCGTGCGGCTTGCCTATGACCGGTTAGCACCGGGAGGAAAGTTAATTCTTGAGACGATTAACCCGAAGTCGGTGTTGGCGCTCTCATCGAATTACTTCCGTGACCCTACCCATATCTTCCCACAACATCCCGACACCCTTTCATACCTCTGTACGAAGAATGGCTTTGTCTCGGCTCCGATTCGATACCTTTCTCCGGTGCCAGATGAGGCATTACTGAAGGAGATCGCGTTTGAAGACTATATGACTCCGCGGTGGCAGTTCTTTGTACAGCAGATGAATGAGAATATTCATCGGTTAAATGGCTTGTTGTACGGATATCAGGATTTTGCGGTGGTCGCCGAGAAGGGTGCCGGGCAGTAACGGTAGGGAAAAGAGATGGCGAATATTCTTCTGCTCGGGGTAAAAGTTCCCTTCACAACAGGGGGTCAGGATGTCCTGCTGAAGTCTCTCCGGGGAGAACTCGAGCGACGGGGACACACGGTTGATACCGTTGAGCTTCCCCTCTCGGTACAACCAAAAGAGAGCTACCTCCTCCAGGCGGCACACTGGCGGAGCCTAAATCTCTCATCGTTCGGCGAGCACGAAGTTGATCTCGTTATCTCGACCAAGTTTCCGAGCTACTACGCGAAACATCCGAAGAAGAGCGTGTGGCTCGTTCATCAGCACCGTGCGATCTACGACCTCTACGGTGGGCGGTATTCAGATTTCTCTGACGACCCGAGAGATGAACAGCTTCGCGAGAAGCTCGTTGAGGGAGATAAGGTGGTCCTTGGCGAAGCGAGCTATATCGCCGGTATCTCTCAGAACGTTGTTGATCGATTGCAGGCCTTTAACGGCATGGGGGGAGAGGTGCTCTATCCACCGCTCTCTCTCGCGGGTCGGTACTATAAAGATGCGGCAGAGCCCTACATCCTCTCCGTGGGACGGATCTGTTCCATTAAGCGGGTAGACCTAATCCTAAAGGCACTGCCACAGATCCACTCCTTTGTGAAGCTCAAGATCGTTGGTCAGGCCGATGAGCCGGGGGTGATGGACTACCTGAAGAACGAGATCGACAAACACCACCTCTGGGAACGGGTTGAGTTTCTCGGTCGTGTTTCTGATGAAGAACTCCTTGAGCTCTATGCAAAATCACTGGCGGTGTACTATGCCCCGCACGATGAAGATTATGGCTACGTGACCCTTGAGGCGATGGCCTCATCAAAGCCGGTAATCACCGCGCACGACAGCGGTGGGGTGCTTGAGTTTGTAGAGCACGAGCAGCACGGGCTGATCGTCTCTCCCGACAGTGAGAGTTTTGGGAAGGCAGTAAACCGCTTCGTTGAGGAGGAAGGGCTTGCCGAACGGCTTGGGGACAACGGACGAGAGCGGCTCACTGCGCTCGGAGTTGAACAGAGCGGGTGGGATACGATCGTAGAAGGGCTGCTCACTCCGCTCCGAGAGAATGGTGAGCGGCACGAAAGGGAGATCTCTCAGAGGGCGGTCGCATCGTGACGAAAGGGGTGAAGAGAATCGCATGGGTGAGCCCGCTCCCCTCCTTGGGGAGAACGCCGGGGAGTAATGGGATGGGCTCTGTGGCGGCCTACGCCAGTGAAGTGCTCCTGCCACACCTGAAAGAAGAAAGGTCGTTCACCTTTGAGCTCTTTCACCGTGGAGACGCGACTCGCTATCTCGACCTCCCGGTATACCCGTATCAACGGCTCCGAGAGCGTCACCGGCAGAAGCCCTTTGATCTCTGCTTCTATCAGATCGAAGATCGAACCGAGAGCCAGTGGGTACGGATCGCGACCAATCTCCTCCCCGGAATAACTTGGTTTCACGATCTCTATTTTACCTCGCACGGTCCTGAGCCGATCCTCAATAGTGCCTGGCAGGAGCTTCGGAGGCGTTTCGATGATCCTCAGCACCCGTGGCCAGAGCGTGGGGGAGAATTCCCTCAGGTGGCTCCGATCGGTGCTCGCGAAGCGACCTTCTCCTTTCTTCCGCTTTTTTCGAGCGAGCGTGATTCTTCAGAATATCACCGATTGATTGAACACCCGCTTTCAGAGAGCTGTCGCGAGAATGGTGCTCAGTTCCAACCGCCAGAGATTACGGCTTCGTACCTCCCTCTTCCGGTACGGAAAAGTGCTTTTACGCCACGAGAACGGCGAGATGAGGTCTTTACGATCGCGATCTGTGACGGAGCGCGGGTAGAGCACCGCAGCCACAAAGTGTTGCAGGCGCTGCAACAGTTCGCCTCCGACGAGACCCTCCCGGAGAGCCTCCGCATTCGGGCACGGTGGCTCATCCCCGCCGAAGATCTCTCCCGGGCGGAAGCGATGCTTGTTGAGTTTGACCTTCCACAGGTCGAGCTTCTTCCAGAGCTCTCGCCTCGCCGGTGGGAGGAGCTCGTGAGAGAGAGTGATATCGCCCTGCACCTCCGTTTTTCTGTCTTCGGTCAACTTCACCCCTATCTCGGTATCTCGATGGCGCAGGGGGTTCCGGTTGTTGTCACTCGGTTCGGAGGAGGGGAGAGCCTCCCACCGGACCTCGTGTACCAGATCGAACCGGGGATTGCTGAGGCAAATGATCTGCATGCCGTCTTTCGGGTGCTCGCTGGTGGAACCAAGCCGCCTCACGAGGAGGGGCGAATCCGGCGGTACAGTGAGGAGCTCTTTCACGAGCAATCGATCGCTGATCAACTCCATCACCTCCTCCTCCATACCGGGCGAAGTCCGCACTTTCAGCGAAAAGTTGCCCGTTGGGCGGCGTTTGAAAGCGATGCCTCTCGCGCTCTTCTGCAAGAAGTGTTGGATGAGGTGCACCTTGAAGGAGCCCTAGAGAGCGCTTTTCTCTCATCATTTGAAGAGGTGCGAAATGAGCTTGGCTGGTAATCGCTTTGCCTTTGTCTTGCCACGGTACTTTGAGGGGATCGTCGGTGGAGCAGAAACCCTCTCTGGAGAGTTGGCTCAACAGGCGCAGAAGCTCGGTGCCGAAGTCGAGATCTGGACAACCTGTGCTCGAGATAACCGGAGTTGGGAGAACTCCTTTCCGCCGGGGACTGAGGCTGTCCACGGTATCACCACCCGACGGTTCGCCGTAGATGAGAGAGATCTCGAACAGTGGATACCACTCCAGATCCGACTCTCTCAGGGAGTGGTACTCTCCCTTGAAGAGCAGTTTCTCTGGATGGAAGAGAGCGTCACCTCCACCGGGTTGCTCGAACATATTCGGAGAGCATGTGCGCCGGGAAAAGAAGAGGTTGATCTCGTCTTTTTTGCGCCGTATCTCTTTGGGACGACCTTTTGGGGATCCCTTGTTGCGCCAGAAAAATCAGTTCTTATCCCGTGTCTGCACGATGAGCCAAATGCGTATCTTGAGATCGTTGCAAGTATGTTCCGCCAGGTGCGGGGGTGCCTCTTTAATGCGAAACCTGAAGAGCAACTCGCACAGCGACTCTACGGTGGTGGCTTGCAGGGAACGATCGCTGGCGGAGTGGTTGGCATGGGATTCGAGAATCTCGCGGAAGGAGAGGTGCCTCCGTATCTGCCGCCCCGTCACGAGGATGCTGCTCGTTTCGAAGCAGATCAGTACCTGCTCTATCTTGGCCGAATGGAAACCGGCAAGAACGCACACCTCCTGCTCGATTTCTTTGTGGAGAATAAAGAGCGGGGACTGCTTCCGGAAGAGCTCTCGCTCGTCATCGCCGGTGGGGGATCTTTCTCCGACCTCGAACGGCCTCACTACGAGGGGCGGGAAGATATTCTCGCGGTGGGTCGGGTCTCAGAAGAGGAGAAGCGTGCACTGCTCCGTCACGCTCTCGTGCTCGTGCAACCCTCTACGAACGAGTCGTTCTGTATCGTGATGATGGAAGGGTGGCGGGAAGGAACACCGGCGTTGGTGCATGAAGGGTGTGATGTGACGAAGTTTCACGTGCACTCCTCTGGAGGTGGATTGTATTTTCGCGATGCCGAAGACTTTGGAGGAACGGTGCGTTACCTCATGGAGCACCCCGAGCAGGCCGAAGCGTTTGGCGAAGCAGGAAGAGCGTATGTTGCTCAGGAGTATTCCTGGGAGGCTGTTCGAGCTCGGTTTTCTGAGGTGGTGGGGGAACTGCTCGCACAGGAACCCCGCTCGCTGCGTCTTGCTCCGCGCTCCAGGAGAGAGCCGAGAAAGTCACGATGGGCAGGTTCTGACGACTTGCTCGGTGGAAGAGCACGATGAGCGAGCAGGTGCCAGAGACCCTCTCGCCGGAAGAAGCCGCCGAAGAGATCGATACCCTGGTTCGGGAGCTCACCTATCACGCAGACCTCTACTACAACAGAGAAGCTCCGGAGCTGAGCGATGCCGAGTACGACCGCCTCTTCCGGCGACTTCAGCACCTGGAGACTGCCTTCCCAGCACTTCTTCGCAAGGACTCTCCTACCCGTCGGGTAGGAGCTGTTCCGCTTACGGACTTCAGCTCGCATCCCCATACGACGCCGATGCTCTCACTCGATAACGCGATGAATGGGGAAGAGCTGCAAGAATTTCTCGAACGTACCGAGCGGCTTCTTCAGCGGAGGAAGGAAGAGGAAGAGCATGCCAGTGAGGAGGCACTCGAGTGGACGAGCGAGTACAAGTTTGATGGAGTCGCTCTCTCACTCACCTATATTGATGGAGTTTTAGAGCAGGCCCTGACCCGAGGCGATGGAGTTGTTGGTGAAGATGTTTCAGAGAATGTGCGCACTATTCGTTCGGTGCCGTTGCGGCTCTCGTCGCCAGAGGAAGAGCGTTTTCCACTTCCTGAACGACTCGAAGTGCGGGGCGAGGTGCTCTTTCGTCGTGACGATTTTCTCGCCCTGAATGAAGAGCGGGTAGAGAGAGACGAGCCTCCCTTTGCAAATCCCCGGAACGCTGCCTCCGGAAGTCTTCGCCAACTTGATTCAACGATAACCGCGCAGCGCCCACTCAGTTTTTACGCCTACTCGGCGAGCGTGCGAGAGCAGGTGCCGTTTCCCGATTCCCACTTTGAACAGATGCAGTACCTCCACCGGCTCGGGTTTCACCTGTCTTCCCGGTTTGCGATCTGTACGAGCCCCGAAGAGATCTTTTCGCACTATGAAGCCGCCCTCGTCGAGCGAGAGGAGCTCCCCTTTGAGGTCGACGGCCTCGTAATCAAGGTGAATCAGGTCCCACTGCAAGAGTTGCTCGGAGCGCGTGAGCGCTCCCCACGGTGGGCAATTGCGGTGAAGTTCCCCCCGGTAGAGGCCTTTACCACCCTGGAGGATATTGAGATTCAGGTCGGAAGAACCGGAGCGCTGACGCCGGTCGCGCATCTTACCCCCGTTCCGGTAGGAGGAGTGGTGGTATCTCGGGCGACCCTTCACAACGAAGATGAGATCCGGCGGAAGGGGATTCGTATTGGTGATACGGTCATCGTTCGACGGCAGGGGGATGTGATCCCCGCAGTGGTGTCGTACGTCGCTGGAAAGCGTGACGGCAGTGAACGAGAGTTTCATTTTCCCACTCGGTGTCCTGAGTGTAATGCGGAGGTCGAACGTGAAGAGGGAGAGGCCGTGATCCGGTGTCTGAACCCCTCATGTCCAGCGCAGACCGTCCAACGGATTATTCACTTTGTGAGTCGGAAGGCACTCGACATCGAAGGGCTAGGAGAGAAGTTGATCTTGCTCCTCGTCGAGCACGAACTCGTCTCTGATATCGCTGACCTCTTTTCGCTTACCACAGAGGCCGTGCAGGAGCTTCCACGGATGGGGGAGAAGTCGGCCGAAAACGTGGTCTCGGCGATCCGGGCGGCTCGAGAGGGGGTTCCCTTTGGGCGTTTTCTCTACGCCCTCGGGATACGCCACGTCGGAGAGCGGACCGCCAAGATCATCGCGGAAGCCGCTCCGACCGTTGAAGAGCTCCGTCACCTCAGTGAGGAACGGCTCCTTGAGCTTCCGGAGGTCGGGCCTGAGATTGCGAGATCGGTCCTCGCATTTCTCAACTCTCCAGCAGAGCAAGAGCTCCTGGATCGGATTCTGGCAGCGGGATTTCACTTTCAAGCGCACACTCCACCAACAGAGCACTCCACATCGCTGGCGGGAAAAAGCTTTGTGCTCACCGGAACCCTCTCTCGTTCGCGGGGAGAAGTTCAAGAGGAGATCGAGCGTCACGGCGGCCGGGTCTCTTCCTCAGTCAGCAAGAAGACAGACTTTCTCGTCGCCGGAGAGAGCGCCGGTTCCAAGGTGGAGAAGGCCAAGAAGCTCGGTATTTCTATTCTGTCAGAAGCCGAACTCCGGGCGCTGTTTGCATAGCGTTCTTCCTGTCCTATACTCCACTGCATGGAAGGACCACATATGAAAGAGGTACGAACTCGGTTTGCGCCGAGCCCAACTGGACTGTTGCACATCGGAGGGTTTCGAAGTGCGTTGTACGCCTGGCTATTGGCGAGACACCACGGAGGAAAATTCCTCCTCCGCATTGAAGACACCGACCAGGAGCGTCGGGTGCCTGGTGCGATCCAGTACATCCTCGATGGATTCCGATGGTTCGGAATGGAGATCGATGAAGGTCCTACCGAGCAACAGATTCAGGCCCTCGATGGTGAACAGATTGCTCCAAACCTCTCTGGGGAAAAAGGGGAGGGAGGACCGTACGGACCGTATGTCCAGAGTCTCCGGCTTACACGGTATCAAGAGATCGCCGAGCAGTTGATTGAAGCGGGAGTCGCCTTTCGGTGCGACTGTACCCCTGAGATGTTGCAGGAGGAACGCCTTGCCCAGCAGGCGAGGAAAGAGGTTCCGGGATACTCTGGATACTGTCGGACCCGAAACGTCTCTCGTGATACGAAGCACGTGGTCCGCTTCAAGATGCCAGATAAAGCCAAAGTGGTGATGCAGGACGGAATTCGTGGAAGGATCGAGTGGGAGAAGATCCCACTCCGTGATCCGGTCCTTCTCAAGAGCGATGGATTTCCAACCTATCACCTCGCCGTGGTCGTGGACGATCACGACATGGAGATCTCGCACGTGATGCGGGGAGAAGAGTGGATCCCCTCAGCGCCGCTGCACCTCATGCTCTACGATGCTCTTGGGTGGGAGCGACCGACTTTTTGTCACCTCCCCGTGGTGTTGGGTTCTGATGGGAAAAAGCTCTCCAAGCGACACGGTTCTACCTCATGGAGCTCGTTTCAGGATGAAGGGTACCTCCCCGAAGCGCTGCTCAACTTTATCGCGCGGATCGGATGGTCTCCTGGAGAGGGCGACGAGCAAGAGATCTTCTCTCGTGAGGAGTTGATCGAGAAATTTTCTCTTGACCACGTGAACGCCTCTTCTGGGGTCTTCGAATACACCAAGCTCTCATGGATGAACGGGGTATACCTCAGGCAGCTCTCGCCAAAGCGATTTTTTGAGGAGAGCGAGCGGTTTCTTGCTGCTGAGGGGCTCTCATTCTCTTTTGAAGAGCTCGAGCCGTTACTTCCTCTCATTCAGGAGCGAGTAAAGCTCCTCACGGAAGTCCCGGCGCTCCTCACCTTCTTGAGCGAAGATCACTTTACTCGGGAGATTGATCAGATCGTGACGAAGAAGGTGAGCGCGGCAAAAGCAGGGGGAATCCTCGCCCAGGTTTACGAAAAGTTCGGTGAAATTGAAGAGTTACGGGCTGATTCGATTGAGCCGCACCTCGTGGCAGTTGCCGAGGCGCTCGGAGTAAAGAGCGGCGCGGTGCTCCTCACCACTCGCATTGCGGTCCTTGGGAAGAAGGCCACCCCACCACTTTTTGAGTCGCTTGAGCTGCTCGGAAAGGAGCGGGTTAGGAGTCGCCTGGAAGAGGCGATCCCACTCGTTCAGGCGCTTGAGCGGGAGGCGGCAGTGGGTTAGCCCCCGGGAGGTGGCAGTAGGGTAGCTCCCGTTCGTTGACTTTCTCCGTCAAACTTCGCATAATCCGAAGGCGTATCTTCCCGAATTTCGGGAAAGTTTTTAGTTGAGAGTTCGGTAGGCAGTTTTTTATAGCTCTGCTGAGAGTTTTCACCTAAAAACTTTCCTCGAATCGAGAGATGATTCTGAGGCGAACATTCGCGGAGATACGTTCTGAGACGAGAGATCGCTCGGAAAGCAGAACGGAATAGTGTCCAGAACAATAAGGGATCTGTATACATGTCGAATTCGAAGAAGAGATTTTCACAAGAGAAGGCCGAGGCAGCAGCGAAGTTTCGCAAGAGCGAAACGGACACCGGTTCACCTGAAGTGCAGGTGGCGATACTCACCCGTCGTCTCGAGAATCTGAATCGTCATTTTGAGCACCACAAGCTCGACAAGCATTCACGCCGAGGCCTCCTCCGGATCGTGTCAAAGCGGAAGCGTCTTCTCGGCTATCTTCGAAACGAAGATATCGGCCGGTACCGGGCGCTCATCTCTGAACTCGGATTGAGAAAGTAAGCGCTGTTCGCATTCGGCAGTATTGCTTTTCAGTGCAGTATCTCTTTCCAATCCAGTATTGCCTTCCAGTGTTGTGCAATCGCCTCAGTGAATCTTTTCATCTGTGCCCATCTCTGGTGAAGGGGGTGCACTCGTGCTGGCTAACGATTGCCAACCGCAGAATTTTTATCAACAACCTCATTTTATAGGTAACGCACGGGGATGATTTTATTTTACACTGCCCCTGCTAGAGACAAAGAAGGAGAAAGTAGACATGTCAGATGACAATGCAAAGTTAAACACGCCGGTTACTGTTGAGCGTGATTTTCATGGCCAGAAGCTCTCGTTTGAGACGGGTGTGGTAGCAAAGCAGACTTCAGGTTCTGTGGTGGTGCGGTGTGGCGAATCCGTTGTGCTCGTCACCTGTGTCCTTGGTGATGACAGGGGAGTTGATTTTCTCCCCCTCACTATCGATTACATCGAGAAGACCTATGCTGCAGGACGGATTCCCGGAGGATTCTTTAAGCGAGAGGGGCGTCTTACCGAAAGGGAAACTCTTACTTCTCGATTTATCGATCGGCCGTGTCGTCCGCTCTTCAAGAAGGGCTTCAGCAACGAGATTCAGATCGTAGCAACTGTGCTCTCGGCGGATCCCGATGTTGATACTGATGTACTCGCCCTCTGTGGTGCCTCAGCAGCAACCTCCATCTCAGAGATCCCCTTTGACGGACCGCTCGCTGGAGTTCGAGTTGCTCGAATTAACGGCAAGCTCGCCATCAACCCAACCCCCGAAGAGCTCTACGACAACGATCTCAACTTTATCGTTGCTGGAACCGCCGATGCGATCGTGATGGTGGAAGGGGGCGCGGATCAGGCCTCAGAAGCTGATGTTCTCGAAGCGCTCTTCTTTGCGCATCAAGAGATTCAGCACATCATCGCGATGCAGAATGAGCTGGTTGAAAAGGTTGGAAAAGAGAAGATTGAATTCGTTCCAGCAGAGAAGAACGAGACGCTTTCTCAAGAGATCCTCGCCTTCATCAAGGATGACCTCGCACAGGCGAGTGTGGTTCCGGACAAGCTCGAGCGAAAAGTTGCGCTCAGCGCGGTAAAGAAGAAAGCCGTTGAGAAGTTTGTTGATGCGGATGCAGAAGACGCCGAAGCGCGAACTACTGAGGTGAAGTCGCTCTTTGGTGACCTGCACTCTGAATTCGTTCGAAGCAAGATTCTTGATGAAGGAGTTCGGATCGATGGACGTGACAACACCACCGTCCGACCGATAGAGATTCAGACCGGATATCTTCCTCGAGTGCACGGTTCAGCACTTTTTACTCGAGGTGAGACCCAGGCGATCGTTACGGCGACTCTCGGAGTGGACGAAGACGCACAACGGATCGACAACCTCTACGGTGAGTCCTCAAAGGACTTTATGTTGCACTACAACTTTCCCGCATTCTCGGTGGGAGAGGCACGACCACTCCGTGGTCCTGGACGGAGAGAGATCGGCCACGGAGCGCTTGCCGAGCGAGCGTTGCGGTCGGTTATCCCTCCGCACAGCCAGTTCCCGTACGTCCTGCGGGTCGTATCAGAGATAACAGAGAGTAACGGATCGAGCTCCATGGCGAGTGTGTGTGGAGGTTCGCTCTCACTCCTTGACGCGGGTGTCCCGTTGGAAGCACCGGTTGCTGGGGTGGCGATGGGCCTTATTCAGGAAGGGGAGAAGACCTCTATCCTCACTGATATCCTCGGTGATGAAGATCACCTCGGTGACATGGACTTTAAGGTGTGTGGAACCGAAGCGGGGATTACCGCGCTCCAGATGGACATCAAGATCAAGGGCCTCAGTCAGGAGATCATGACGAAGGCGCTGAGTCAGGCGCGGGATGCGCGGCTGCACATCTTAACGAAGATGGGAGAAGCGCTCGGTTCGGCTCGGACTGAGCTGAGCAAGTACGCTCCTCGCATCGTGAGCTTTAAGATCCCAACCGACAAGATCCGAGATCTCATCGGAAGTGGTGGAAAGACCATCAAGGGGATCCAAGAGACCTGGGATGTGAAGATCTCCATTGAGGATAACGGTGATGTCACCGTATCCGGAAACGACGGAGATGCGCTCGACAATGCGGTGAAGATCTGTAAGAGCATCACCGAGAAACCAGAGATCGGAAAGATCTACGAAGGTGTCGTCAAGCGAGTTGCTGACTTCGGAGCATTCGTTGAGATCCTCCCCGGGACAGAGGGGCTCGTCCATATCTCGCAACTTGCGGAAGAGCGAGTCCGCCGGGTGGAAGATGTGGTAAACGAAGGCGATCAGATCCCCGTGAAGGTCCTCGAAATGGACCGCATGGGAAAGATCAGACTCTCCCTCAAAGAAGCCATCTCTGACCAGGCAGCAAACGAGTAAGAGCTCTAACCACCATTGAGACAAAAAGGGCGCCTCTACAGGCGCCCTTTTTTGTGCCCCCTCCTTTGCCTATACGGTTAGCAGCGGTGAAGACGGAACGGAGGTGCCGGGTGTGGGTGTTTCCTGCCGCTCCCTCTCTGGTCCGGGATCACCTTTGACTCGAAAAATGAAGTAGTCTGCCACTGCTCCATAGGGAGCCTTCAGTTCGGCGTGCTCAATCTCAGCAAGTGGTGCAACCGTTGTCGGAACACCGACGCTCTGAGAGGGGGGATACTGGCTGAAGAATTTCCCGATGAGATCACGGTCCAGATCCTCAATGTGACGAGTCAAAACTCGCCGTACCTTCTGCCGCACACCGAGGTGTGAGGGGAGAACCTGGCCCAGGGATTCTCTCTTGGGAGCGAACGCGAGTTCCTGATCACTGAGGACGAGTACTCTGCTGGAGGGGTCTTCGAGTACTTCCTGCAGGGCGGCTACTTGCTGATCACGTTGTAGCTCACCAAAGTTTTTGGTGTAGATGGAGGCAGGACAATCAATTCCCTTCACCTGAACCACGGGAGAAAGTTGCTGATAGAACTGCTCGATCGCTCGGAGCATCACCTCTTCTTCATCGTCAGGAAAGAGAAGGAGCTCTTGGAGAGCGCTCCCATCGGGAGCGATCGCCTGCGCTCGAATATCAATGTCGTCCAGAGATGCGCCGATCGGTAGCCCCTGAACAAAGAGATGGGTGACGCTTGCTTCTTCACAGATCGAGAGTAACTCTCTCACCAGACGATCAGATTCTTCTGGACGCCAGAACGGTTCGGCGAGAAAAACAAGGTCTGCCCCTTCCTCGAGAAAGGCATCTACAACGGCTTGAGCCGGAGACCGCTGGTGTTGCTCGAAAAATTCCCTCAGTTCAGGGGCCAGGAGCTCGGCCCTCGCTTGAATCCTTTCCACCCTTGCTGCCGCTAAACGAGAGAGTCCAGAGCGTAGAGCCTCTCCAGCGATCGTTCCCTTGAGTTGCTGGAGAAACCTCATCTCCAGATCTGGAAGCGCTGAAAGACGCTCGTCAATGGCCCCCCCAAGTCTCTCATCGCTCTGAAGTTCGTGGAGGAGCTCTATGGGTTGCTGAGTAGTAGTTCCAAGCAAAAAGACGAGAACGCTACTGCAGGCATCCTCAAGATATTCGCTGTCACCCTGTATGATGGCCTCGTAGAGAGCATTCCCGTAGTGCTCACTTCCCCCTTCGGGAACGGTATGCCTTCGACTTGAGAAAAGCCCCTCACAATACCCACACCATTCAATGCCAGCATGTTCTGAGAGATGTCGCTCTACTCTCTCCCGAAACTCGTTTGAAGCAGCCGCTTGCTGTCCAATACGCAACGAGAGATGATTCCGTGCAGCGGGAGTGAGCTCCATCGTGCACTTTTCAAGCAGCTCTCCCGCCACAAAAAGCTCCTCAGGAGGAGTCATCCCGCCCATCGCTTGAGAGAGCCCCCGCATCCCGCTGGCCACACCCTCATCCTGTCGAGAATTAAGCATCAGCCCAAGATGATAACGCCATTGCGAATTCTCCGGCTCCCGCGGAGACGGCTCAGGAGATGCAGCAGTACCAGTCATAATTTCCCTTCCGAAAATATCCTCACTCTCCAGTTATGGCAAAATTCGTCCCCGGGATGACTTTCCCATTTTTCGTGCATAAAGCCCTGCAATTTCAAATATTTATAAAGCTCTCCGTAAAAAAAAAGGGGAAAGTCATCCCGGGGACGAATTAATTCGGGGACGAATTAATTCACGGGGAATTTTAGGGGAGTTGCCCTTAAAATTCCATATGGTAGTATTTTGAGGATGTTACAGAGTTTTCGCCCTCGCAGATGTGAGCCGTATCTCGAAAAACTGGCTGAGATGTATTCAGCGGTGTTGGTAACTGGACCTCGCCAAGCGGGGAAAACGGCGCTGGTTCGGCACTGTTTTCCGGAACACGAGTGGATTCTCTTTGATGATGCTCTCTTGGCGAGTCAGGCGAATAGCGACCCTCAGCTCTTTCTTCAGAACTATTCTCCTCCATTTATCCTTGATGAGATCCAGAAAGCCCCCGGTATATTTCCAGCGCTGAAGGAGAAGATTGATCGAGGTGAAGCCCCGAAGGGAAGCATCATTCTTACTGGTTCTCAACCGTTGCCACTGATGCAGCTGGTAACAGAGTCCCTTGCAGGACGAATTGGATTAGTCAGTCTCCTTCCCATGACCCCTGCTGAAGCTTTTCAATACTCAACGAAGAGTTTTTCATTCAACGATTGGATTGAAGATCCGCCAGTCGGTGAAACCTTTCCGTGGCAAGAGTCTCCTATCGATTTTCTTTTTCGTGGGGGGTTTCCTCAGATGACCCTGAAGGAGTACAGCGCGACTTCGGATGAGGCGGCCATCCGATTGAAGGACTATACGCAGACGTATCTTTCGAAGGATCTCCGAGATATTTCCTTCGTCTCAGATTTAGGCCGATTCGAGAGATTTCTTCGAGTCTTGGCATCGTACTCAGGAAAGATTACCGAGCTTTCGAATATTGCAAGGGCTGCAGATATTCCCCAAGGCTCAGCGCATGATTGGCTCTCACTTGCCACCGCCTCTCTTGTGCACTGGTCAGCACCTGGTTATTCCGTGAATCTGGGAAAACGAGAGCGGAAACGTCCCAAAGGATTCCTGATCGATTCCGGTTTGATCTGCAATCTTATGAGTGTTCAATCGGTAGAAGGATTACGAAAAAATCCACTCTCTGGATTTATTATGGAGAGTGCGGTCGCAAATGCTTTTCGCGCACTTCTTTTTCGCAGCTCGACCGCTACGGTTCCTATCTATCACTGGAATTTCAAAAATCAGAAAGAAGTCGATCTCGTGGTAGAGCACGATGGTGGAAAGCTCTATCCCATAGAGGTAAAGCTCACCGCCAATCCAGAATCTGATACCACATCGGGGCTAGAATCGTTCGCAGAAGTGTATGGAGATCAAGTGGCGATGAAGATACTCGTGACAACAAATGAGCGGTGCTTTTGGCTCGCGAAAGACACTTTGCACGTCCCATTTTCGGCACTTTAGAGCATTTACTCGAAAAATTTCTATAGGCTTTGTCCGAAAATGAGTCTTCGCCAGCTTTGTGCGCTGCATCCCTCGGTAGAGTTTGTATAATGAAATTGGACGGAGAGGAGAGAGGCTTTGCATGCTCGCAGAGTTCTGAGATTATTATCTCATGAGGAAGAAGCGAAACTGGAAGCCGTTGTACAGAGGGCAAATCGATGATTTTCGTCCTTCAGAGCATGCGAATGACTGGAAAGATCTGTCCACTGAAGAGAAGTTTCGTCAAGTTACTGCACTCGCGATGCAGGTAATCGAGATGAAGGGAAAGTCATACGAAGATGTTTCAGGATTACTAAGAACTACTGCAGTGATTAAACGAGCATAGAGTTCGCTCCCTCGGTATTGGTGATTGTGCGGTGATTCACCATGGAGAGCCTCGATACACGAAGGATCTTGATCTCTAGCCGACTGCCGTATGTCGCACCTGGTTGAGCTTTGTCGGAAGAGGACTCTGTGGCCGCGTTACCAGCCGATGGGTTCGCCGTCGAAGCGGTAGAAGTTTCCGGAGGTGGTGGCTGAGAGGTTTTCGATCACTTTCTGCATGCCATTGATGCTTTCTGTGGGGGTGGTGCGGGCGTTTGGTCCTCCCATGTCGGTCTGTACCCAACCGGGGTGGAGGAGGACGGTGTGGATTCCTTCGTTCTTGAGGTCTATCGAGAGGCTTCTTGCGGCCATGTTGAGGGCGGCTTTACTGGAGCGATAGGCGTAGCTTCCGCCACTTCCGTTGTCAGAGATGCTTCCCATCAAGCTGGTGATAAAGGCGATCTTGGGCTGTTCTGCTGCTTTCAGATTTGGGAGGAGCTCTCTGCTGAGGGCGATGGGTGCTATGGTGTTTACCGCAAAGGCGTGCATCCACCCTTCGGTATTGATCTCTTCAAGGGAGGATTTGGGATAGATTCCAGCGTTGTTGAGGAGCAGGTCAACTGGGTGGTTTTCGAGTGCTTGACGGAGGCTCTCCCGAGAGTTCTCGTCCGAAACATCGAGCGGTAGAATTCGAACGGAGTGTGAGGTTGAGAGCTGTTGTAATTCATCGGCAGATTGCGGATCTCGACAGGTCGCTATAACCGACCAGCCGCACGTGGCGTATTGGTGAGTAAACTCAAGGCCAAGCCCACGGTTGGCGCCGGTAATAATAACGGTTTTCATTTCCTTCCCCCTCTCGTGTTTTCTGGGGATAGCATACCGATCGCGAGCGAAAAAGGTAATGATGAAGGTCAGGTTCGAGGGATCTGAGGGGGGTTAATAACAGAACTCGGGGGTGACCTCTTCGGTGCCGGTGCAGTATTTGGATTGGGTGGGGCTCATGCTTGTGGTGGGTTTTACGGAGGTGTTTCCTCGGTCGACGATGGCGCCGGTGGAGTTGTCACCGTCCCAGAAGTAGAGGAGCGCTGCGGCGGCCACGATCGGGGCGAGCATGAGGAAGGTGACGGCGTATTCGGGGATGACGGCACCGAGTTCACGGTGGCGGTGGTGTTGTCTGTTTCGGTGGAGGGCCATGCTCGCTTCCTTAGAAGAGTCTTCGTACCTTTTTGATCCAGTTTAACACACCGAGGGCTCGGTCTTTTACATTTCCTCCAAATGCCTGCCCAGCGCCTCCTCCGGCGTTGCCACCGAGGAGGTGGGAGTAGTAGGCCACGTAGGCGTCATCGGCAGTGCCATAGGTGGTACCGACGAGTTCGCCGTATTCACAGGTTTCTACGGGAGATGGGTCAGCAACGGCAGTGTCACAGGAGTCGGCGTAGTCTGATGCGGAGGAGAAGTAGCGTTGCTCTCCGAAGGGGCTCATAAAGAATACTCGTCGGCGAGATTGAAAGTAGTTGCCGTTGGTTGGTCCTGTAGAGGTTGAGAGCGAAGTGCTGTCACCCGCTGCTCCCATAATGGCGTTCTGCCAGAGCGAGTAGGCGGCGTCTGCTTCCGTGTGGTTGTTACTATACGGATCGAAGTGAACCACTCCGATAAAGCTCGTGGTGTGGCTCTGCAGTACGGGGGAGTTGGATTGTACCGGATTTCGTATCCGAAACTCCCCCGGCGCGGTTTCCTCCCAATTCCCGGTGAGAAAGCGTTTCCACACTTCGAGCTCTCCTTCGAGGGGAGGCTGAGAGGTGACGATCAGAATAATGTTATCGCCGATCGGTGGGTCGCTCAGGTCATCTTGGCCGAGCTGGCGGTTATAGAGGGAGTTACACTCGGCAAAGTCCCAATCGGCCTTTTCCATCGCATAGTCGTTACAGTTCGTGAGGAGTGCGGGGCGAACGAAGTACTCACTTCTCGGATTCGGATTGAGGTAGGGGGTGACGATCTGGACCGGGTTAAGGGTGTTAGAGGTGCAGCTCCCACCGGTATTTCCGAGGCAGAACGGTGAGGATTGAAAGGTGAGGCCAGGGATGGTGACGGCCGGCATCCGGACGCTTCCCGCGGTTTCTGGTTGCCACGGGGTATTGCGGGTGATGAGGGTGGGGAGCGGTTCACGAGCGAGGTGCATCAGGGCTGCGAGCATGTCACCTCGGAGGTCTCCAGCTCGAACCCCCGAGGTTCCTCCGATGGCAGAGGAGAGCGCGTTTGCCGGCTTGTAGCAGTGGTCTCCAAAGGCGGTGCCACCTCGCGCTGCGACCGGACAAGACTGTGCGGCCCCCAAGACACTTACAAACTCGAGTGCGTTGAGTCGGGGTTGGTTTGCTCCCTGTCCCGGGATAATCGGATTGGTGCCGGAGTAGGTTGGCCCCCACAGGGAGCTGTGTCCCCCCACAGAGGCAGGAGCGGTGTCGGCAGTCAGCCGATTGATGGCCTCCTTGTCAAACTGATTCGCCGGTCCGAACCAGCCACTATCAATCGCTACTCCTGAGGTGCCGTCCCCGTTATAGAGGCCGAAGCAGTCTCGAAGCTGTCCACTGACGAGTGAGTGATATGCCATCTGGTCAGCGGCGCGGGGTGATGGACCGTTAAAGGGGGTGGTGTTGACATTGCTCCGCTCGTGGAATGGCTGGGTGAACCCTTGTGAGTAGCGGTGGTCTTGCAGGGCGGTGGCGTTTCCTCCGGTGAGCGGAGAGCCCATCGGGTTAATATCACGGGTTCCATCAAGGTTTCGGTCGAGATAAGCCCGCGGGGTCAGGTACGGTTCCGTATTCGGATCGTAGGCGGTATCTCCACTCGTGGTCCACGGAAACATGGTGCCGAAGAAATTCAGAAAGGGGATCTCTGCGCTCTGCCCGAGGAGGTCGTTGGTGAAGATCGCGGTCGGGGGGTTTCCAATGCCGGGATGGTACTCGTGGGCATTCTGAAAGTTCACATTTGGATCGTCTCCAAAGTATACCCGGTGCTGAGGATTGGTGAGATAGATCGAGGTGTTTCCGAGAAAGAACCCGTCTCGCACGATGTAGGAGAGGAGGTGATAGAGAAAGGCGTTTCTCGCAAGCGCCGGCGCATTAAAGCAGGCGCGAAGTCGTTCCTCTTTTTCTGCCGTCGTACTTGGAGCGGTCACCGGAAAGCGGTTGATATTGTCAGCCGTCCCATCAAAATCGATATCAATCCCATCCGAAGCGTTCTGAAACTCCACCCCAGGATTGTTGGCCGAGAATACCTCGATCGCAGCTGCAGAGGAAGCTGGATCGAGTCCGCTCGAAAGGACAGCAGGATCCGGCGTGAAACGAGCTTCATTGGTGTTTGTTTGAAAGTAGGGGTCGATAATGATCGTGAGCTTCGGGCTGGTGGGGTTCAGGTTTGAGCCAGCAAAGGCCCTCGCTGAGGGATCAAAGATACCGTCGATAAGGGCAGTTGGAACCTGCTGATAGATCACCCGGGCGACGGTGGTGGTGTCTCCGGTGAGGTTGAGAAAGTTCGTAAGGATACCAACGTCGACCGTGGCGCTGATCTCACACCCGATCAGGTTTCCGGAGTTATATGAGCGGAGAACGAGGCTCTCTGGAACGGGCACGGTGGTCGGCATTCCTCGGCCGATGGGGGCTGGTTCAGGGCCGTAGTTGATCGCATTGTTCCCCGCCCCGGGATTGTTAAAGCCGAGCCTTCCGTGAGCGTAACACTCTACTCCGGAGTTGCACGGGTGAGACGGAGGGAGTGATGGGAGGATCTTCGGGGTAAACGACGGCATCGCTTCCTTTCGGCCAGCGGTATCTGTCCCATCGCCTCCACTTCCCGAGTCATCGATCACACTGGAGTAGGAGAGGATATCGAATGGAGCGTCGCTCCGCATCTCGTTAAAGAAGAGGACGGCTCGGTTGACCGTTGCATTCTTCACCTCCAGATCTGCGAGCCCTCCGAAGAAGAGCTGTTCTGCTTCTTCTGCCATCAGTGAGTCGCTTGAGATCTGTGCGCAGAGCTCCTCCGTCTTCAGCCGAAGGTCTGATGCGACGTTCTTCGTCAGTGGGACGTAGTAGGCGAAGTAGGCGAAGGCTCCGAGACAGATCACGGTAAAGACCGAGACGAGCACGAGGATCACTCCACTCCCCTGGGTGTTCTCTTTCGTCATCTCAGTACCTCATCCTGTTTGATCTGTATGACCCGAGATATCTCAGGGAAG
Organism: bacterium; assembly: GCA_022763385.1. Taxonomy (GTDB): domain Bacteria; phylum Bdellovibrionota_C; class UBA2361; order UBA2361; family RFPC01; genus RFPC01. The sequence continues at coordinate 5,090 of JALEGQ010000051.1, read as the reverse complement.
CCAAACCCCTTAAAGCGACAGACGAGGTGGATATCCTTCGTCCCCTTCAGTGGGACGTTATCGAGGTTCTGCGTTGTTGATTCATCTGCTCCGGCGCTGGTCGCATAAAAACCGCACGAGAGGCAGCTGCTTTCGGTTAACGGTCTCCGACAGGGGTACTTCAGCCCGGCTCCGACGCTCTGTTCCATCGCCTGATAGATGTAGGCGAGGGTGTAGTAGTAGAAGAGCGGATAGTCGTCTGGGGAGACTCCGCCGTTTTTCTGAAAGGTGAGCACTCCTTCTGCTGGACTCTGATAGCGGAGGACGTCAGATTCCATCGTTGCGACGAACTGCGCCGGGTCGGTGTTGTTGAGAAAGAGCTTTCCGAGGGTGCCGGTCGAAAGGGTGCTCAGACTTGCTGCGCCGCCGTTGTACCAGTCATCAAGGGGGGTGATAATCCCGTTGCGCCTGACTCCTCCGAGCCCGATATCAAGGTTTAAGAGTCGGGCATCTCCCCGCGTTGTGGCGATGAGTGCCGCATCACTCATGGCGCTGTTCAGTGATACCGCGGCGTTTGCGAGGAGAGAGAAGTTCAGGAAGAAGAAAAAGACGAGGAATACGATCGGAAGAATAAATGCGAGCTCAATAAGCGCTGCTCCGGAAGCGTCTTTTGGGTTCTCCATAAAAAACAGTGCTCTGCCCGAAAATGCCTCCTCTTATCCTATCCTCTGAGCCTCGCCAGAGTCCATACCGTTTCCGTTAGCGGCATCTCCTCCACCACCGGCCTGACTTCCCAGGCCATCGTCGAGACCGGAATCACCCTCCCCATCGCTACTCGATGTCCCGTCACCGGCATCTCCGCCAGAGCTTCCGCCGTCGGCGACATCTCCGACACCGGTCTCGTCTCCGGAGCTTCCTCCTCCAGGAGTTCCTCCGTCACCGTCGTCAGTGCCAACGGTTCCACCGGGAGTCCCTGATGAAGAAGAGGAGCTCGACGATGAAGATGATGATGATGACGAAGAGGAATTGGGTGAGAGAAATACAACTTCTCCCTTTCGAACCAGCGCGGGGTGACAACTCACTGCGACGGTTTCAGGTCCGTTGGACTGTTCCACTACCACCTTTGAGCACACGAGGTGCTTCTTTCGGGCGCAGCTTGCTGAGCTGCCTCCGCCCCGGCTCGCGAAAACTCGTGCGGCATACCGGTTCGCCTCTGCGGTGAGGTCGCCACAGGTGGGGCCGAGATTGAAGGTCTGAGAGAGGTTGTCGTCGTTGTTCTGAATCTTACAGTTGTCCGTCAGTGAGCCGGCCGGAAGTGAGCCAACCGCTACCGGTGTTGGGCTGAGGCAGTTAGTTGAAAAGCCGGTGAGCTGCGGTGTAGTGGGGCTCGCCCCACTACAGTCCAGGACGACGTCGTGGACCTGCACACACCAGGTGGCGTTAGCGGCTCCGTTGGAGGAGCGAAGCATCGTCCAGCTCTGGAGCGAGAGTTCGTTGAGGATCCCGGGAAGGTTTGGGTCTCGCGATACTCCGGAGGTGGTCTCCGTCATCGTGGTATACCCCTCGTTTCCGGCCAACATCGCGATGATCTGGCGGTGGGCAGCGCGCCCTTTTTGCTCGGCGGTGGCGTCTTCACCGATGGACTGAATAACGGAAAATGCGAGCGATACGGCTCCGAACAGCGCCACCACAGAGAGTGCGAACTCACTAATGGCCGCACCGGCTTCTCGGGGTGCGGCTTCTCGGGATGCACACAAATTTGCTGAGCCTGCTACGCTCGTAAGAGTTGACGATTTCATGGTTCCTTCTCCTCGTTCTCGTGGGAGCTTCTCTTATGATTACCTTCCGTGCTCTTGGTTTCTCAAAAAACCTTCCAAAAGGGTAACATATATAAGAGGCAAAATACATGCCATTAATTATATGTGGGATTTTCTCGTTGGTTACCGATCTTTTCAGCCCTTGAAGAGCCGATTGGAGGGTGTCACCGTCTTTGGGGATGTTCTGCGAGGAGCGCTATGACTGTGCCATCTTCGGCGCTTTTTTTCTCTCTCGTCGGAGGGGTTTTTCTGACCGCTTCGGTGTGGCGGAGGGCCGAGCGGGAGGCCTCACCCGTTTTGGTGGCCCTCGTTCGGTGGGGATGGAGTGGAGCGCTCTGCTCGGCCGTGATGCTTGCGCTCCGTACGGTGCGTCAGGGAGGGATCTTTGCTCTTCCTGAGACCGAGATTTTTTTTCGGGAGGAGTGGGGGTATTTCTTTCGGTACGGCGAGGCGGTGGTGTACCTCTATTTTCTCCTTCCAAACTATCTGGTGCTCCGGTGGTTGGTTCGACCTGATCCGAAGAAAGAGAAATACTGGCAGCTCATGAAGTACGTCTGCACGTTCGGCCGCACGGAGTGGGGATGGAGCGGTGCAGAGGAGGATCGTGCGAGGGCAGGAACGGCGGGGAGGGCGCTCCTCGTGAAGTGTTTTTTTGCTCCACTTCTCGTGAGCTGGTCTATTGGGAACTTTTTCTTTCTCCACGAGCTGTCTGTTGAGTGGAGCCTTGATGGTGCCTTCCTCCACCGACTGCTCTTTCACCTGATCATCACGGTTGATGTGATGATCTTCACCGGAGGGTATCTGACAGAGCTTCCACAGCTGAAAAACTCGATCCGCTCGGTAGAGCCAACGATCCTCGGGTGGGCCGTCTGTCTCGTCTGCTATCCGCCATTCAATGAGATCTTCTTTCCGTTTTTTGATATCGAATCTCCCTTTGATCTCCTCTTTTCCCACGAGGGGCTTCCGACGTTCGTGCGAAATGGGGTGCTCGGGGGCATCCTGCTGCTGTGGGGGATCTACCTCTGGGCCTCCCTCGCCCTCGGGTGGAAGGCTTCAAACCTCACCCACCGCGGGATCATCTGCCATGGACCGTACCGATATCTCAGGCACCCCGCCTATACGAGCAAGCTTCTGATCTGGTACCTCCAGGCGATCTTCTTTGGGAGCTTCACGGTGCTCTTGGTGGGGGTCTTTACGGTGGTCTATGGACTCCGGATCTGGACTGAAGAGCGCCACCTCTCGCGTGACCCTGAGTACCGCTCATACTGCCTCCGGGTGCCGAGGCGGGTGCTTCCCAGCCTCTCACGGTAGTCCTCCATATTTGGAGGATATCTCTCAGTATTTTTCCTATCCGTGCCGATAAAATCGTGTATGGGAGAACGAAGAAGGAGATCTCACCCCAGCGACTGCCGCGACTCTGCGCTTCAGCTCGGGGGAGTTGGAGCAACGCTCTTCATCGCCGTGCTTTCGGTGTTGGTTGCGGTCGACGGCGCTTCTGCTCAGTCGAGTGGCGAGACGCTCGGAGAGTTTCAGGTGGAAGATCTCGGAGGAGTGCAGGTGGAGAAGCAGTTCTCCAATCCGAATGTCTACGAGTTTAGTGAACTTCCACCGGGACCAGAGGTCGGTTCGAAGAAGCCTTCTCGCTTTCGGGGGTACAGTCGGCAGAAGCGATACTTTACGGGGCTCTGTGAGGCGCTCTATACCGATTCTCGTGCGGAGCTTCTGAGCGATGTGGGGGAGGAGTTCAAGGGAGGGGTGCTCGGATGTCCGGCGTGTAAGCCCTTCTTCCGTTTACTCTTTTCCCAGTGTGGCAAAGCTCCGCGGAGCTTTATGAAATTAGAGAAGGATATTGGAAACGCCAAGCGAACCCTCGCGCTTCGAAAGAAGCAGTTGGCGGAGTTACTCGAAGAGGCTTCTCCTGAAGAGGGGCCAGACGAGGAGGAGGTGCTCGCTCTTGAAGAGGAGATCGCTCAACGAGAAGGGGAATTGACGGAGTTGCGCGCGAAGCTCCCGCGAAACCAGAACACTCCGAACCTCGTGGTTCTCGATGCAGCGGTGCGGTTCTCGCAAGCCCTCGTTGATGACGAGAAGAATCTTAAGGAGCATTATAAGGCGATTGAGCTTCTTGAAGAAGAGCTTCGCAAGGAAGAGGAAAAGACGGTTGCCGAGCTCCTCTACCTGGAGGTGCTCCTTCCGTATCTGAAGGCACCGTTCTTTGAGTTTGAAGAGAAACGCGAGCGAATTCTCCGTCACACCGAGAGAAAGCGTCGACAACGGGAGCGTGAGTTCCTCTTTGACTCAAATCAGATCTTTAGTGGACGGTGAGGAGAAGGAAGGAATGAGTTTTCTGAGGCGAAAAGGTGTAGCGGGTTTTGGGCTCTTCGCTCTGGCTATGCTCTTGCTGTTGGTGCTCTCCTCCCCCCTTGCTGCGGATGAGGGGCGTGAGTTGCCGACGACGCTGCATGATTTTGATGAACGTTTTTTTCGGGCTGCCGATCAACTTGAATACGCCATTGAAGGAGGGGCAGAGATCGAGTTTTACGAGAAACTCGTCGAACTTGAAGCGCTGCTTCAACAGGCCCGCCTGAACAGCGCTTCCTCCCTGAGTGCGGCGCTTATTGAGAAGGCGCTTTCGCTCCAAGCCGGAGATCTTCGCGATAAGTACCTCCTCGCAGCAGAGCGGCTCTCTCCCAAACATCCGTTCATCCGCTATCAGCTCACAAAAGCACGAGAGGGGGAGGCTCGCTGGGGTGAGGTGTTCCTGCTGCTCCACACACTCTCGAGTGCTCCGGTGCTCCACCTCTCGCTCTTCTCGCTCAAGGCGCCATTCCTCCTCGTTGGGGGAACCCTGACGCTCCTTCTCGGGGGCCTCGTTCGCTTGCTCCGTTCTTTTGCCGTATCGGGAAGAGGGAGAGCGCCGTTCTCAATCATCGGTGGAGCGCTCTCACTCGGTCTCGCCATCACTCTGGGACCACTCGCACTCCTTTTCTGGCTCGCGGTGGTATTGAGGAGACGTGCCCGTGGATATCTCTTCGCCTCGGGCGTGCTCTTTCTCCTCTGGGGACTCTTTTCCCCCGGCTACTCCTCGCTCTCTTCGTGGGTACATCACGGCACCGATCCGAGCCGGTTATCGGTGCTTCCCTCTTCCTTCGTGCTGTTCTTCGAACGTGACCTCCCGAAGAGCGGTTTTCAGTCGGTTACGGAGCGAGCGGCCCTGACCGATGGTGATCCCCTCCTGACAGCCCTTCAGATCCGCTTCTTTGTCGAACAACACGACTACGACTCTGCCTTCAC
>JALEGQ010000050.1 GCA_022763385.1 bacterium | reverse complement strand
CCGCTTGATTCTTCTTCGCGGAATTTACCTCACCATCTCGCTCCTCAGACTGAGGAGCACCTCCAGCAGCCGCTCCAACTTTCATTGAGGAAAGCTTGCTCACCCGTCCCGAGCCCTGCTTCTTTCCCCATGCGGCGCTGAGACTATCGAGCCCAGAATCCGAGGAACCTCCAGAGTCCGCTGCCTGTCGGTTCTCCTCACGAATCTGCTCCCAGATCTCCTCACGATATATCCGGAGATCCTTGGGGGCCTCTATCCCCACCCGAATCTGGTGGCCCTTAATCTCGACAATCGTAATCTTTACGTTGTCGCCGATGTAGACACTCTCCCCCGGCTTTCTCGTTAATATCAACATACTCCGCCTTCCTTGGCATCGTCGCAGTCACCGTCAGTGACGCAGCCCTGAATATCACTCGCGCTTCACTTAGGATGACAGCCCGACTCAAAAAAGCTGCTCTTTTTTCAACCAGGTGAGATTGTTCGTCATTTTTCTTGGTGAGGAAACCCATCAACTGGATTGGCGGCCTCGGCCACACCCACAATAGGGCGCAAATAGAACATTTTTCTATTCTGATGGCGAGCGATCACCCTTTAGCTGATCGCCGAGGGTGTAGGAGTCCTCTGGTGAGGTCTGCGAAGCAGGTGGTGGGGTCACCGGTCGAGGAACCGGCCGATCCTGTACTCCCGCGGAAGGGCGGCCTCCCGATCTCCTCCGGAGCAACATCAACCGCTCCCATTCAGAGAGCTGATCAGTACGATTATCCTGGATGACCACGGTGGTTTTCTCACTCGCTGCAGGAGCCCCCTCTTCCTCTGTTTTTGCAAGACGAGCCAGTTCGATGAGCCGTTTCTCGTATCGGTCGATAATCTCCTCACACTCAGCAACCGAAGCGGAGCGCTCAAGGCAGACCTCATCTACCCGAAAGGTATCAAGCTCAAAGTCTCCCTGCTGCTGAAGAGCCCGTCGAAATGATTGAAAGTCGGTCAGGAGCCCCTGCTTCTCCTGCAAACCCTCTGCTGAAGCTTGAGGAGAAGAGAGCAGGTGAGAGAAAAAGAGCGAGGCGACGAACATAGCGGAGAGAGAAGCTGCGCCTCTTCTCTTTCGACCCCGCGAATTTCGACGAGAAGGACCACCGGGGCCCCGCCGCCGTTGCTGCCCTCTGGAGCCACTGGAATCACGGGGCTTTCTCCCGCGACCGGGACGACTCCCACCACCGCCTCCCCTGCCCGCTATCACTCGCTTCTGAGGGCTTTCGTAGCGATTTTCCGCCGCCTGCGAATGGAAATCGTGGCCGGCATACACCGAGAGCTTCTTCCGGATAAGCTTTTCCACGGCCTGCAAGGTGCCAACCTCCGAAGAGCTACAGAAAGAAAAAGCAACTCCGCTCCGTTGAGCTCGAGCGGTCCGTCCGATCCGGTGGACGTAACTCTCAAGTTCATCAGGGAGCTCAAAGTTGATGACATGAGAGATCTCCTTCACATCTATTCCCCGAGCCACCACATCGGTGGCGACGAGCACCTGAACCTCCCCCCGATCAAAAGACGCAAGGGCCCTCCTCCGAGCGCCCTGAGATTTATTCGAATGAATGGCTTCTGCTGGGATCTTGCGCTTGGAGAGCAGTTCCGCCACGAGGTTCGCCCGACGCTTCGTTCGGGTAAAGACAAGCACCCGCGCATCTGGAAGGTCACGGAGGAGTTCACAGAGGAGCTCCCCTTTTTTTGCCTGCTCGACAAAGAACACAGACTGCTCCAGATTGTCGGCGATGGTCGCTGCTGGCTGAATGGCGATCCGCTCAGGCGATCTCAGCAGGGCTGCGGAGAGCTTCTCCACCTCTTGCGACATCGTTGCCGAAAAGAGGAGTGTTTGGCGGTCTTTCGGTGTCTGTCCAGCGATCTTCTTCACATCCGGAATGAACCCCATATCGAGCATGCGATCCGCCTCATCAAGCACGAGTGTCTCTACCTGACCGAGCGAGAGTACCCCCTGGCCGAGCAGGTCAATCAAACGGCCTGGTGTAGCGACCACGACATCCGGTGTCTTCTGAAGCCGCTGGATCTGCTTCCGAAGAGGAACCCCGCCCACCACCGCGATGGAACGGAGTCTCGTATTCATGGCGTAATACTGCACGTTTCGGTGGATCTGCTCGGCAAGCTCTCGGGTTGGCGTCAACACAAGGGCACGAACAGCACGCTTCTTCCGCTTCCCGGCGTCGTTCTTGGACTTCTCGTGCTGAGCTCTTCTTTTCGTATGCAACCGCTCCAAGAGGGGGAGCGCAAAACTGGCGGTCTTTCCGGTTCCTGTCTGCGCTGTTGCGAGGAGGTCAGCGCCGCTGAGCACCCGTGGAATCGCCTGCGCTTGAATCGGAGTCGGACGATCGTACCCCTTCTTCAAGAGGGCCTCCGTCAACGCCTTCCCAAGACCGAGGGATGTAAAGCCATTCTCGGCATGGTGTTCTTCAACATGGGGATCTTGTCCACAGTGATTCGAATCCGGATCAGGACCGGAAGATAAGCTCAGCGCTTCTGATGTCATACGGTTATTCTCTCGGGTACGGGATTTCACAGAGAAGAGGAATCGTACCTCGCACCCCGAGTGGGTGAACCTCCCTCGCTGATTCCAGGGTAACAGCTCCCCCAATCCTACTCAATTCCTGGCAACGAGATTGTGGAGGCCATCTCCGGAAGGCTACAGAAAATCAAGGATGCTCTGTCGAAGGAGCTGCGTGGTAACGGTGAGGGACGCATTCAGTGCTGTCTGAGCCTCGGTAAGTCGGGTCGCAGACTCGACAACATCTGCTTGCTGGAGCTCTATCAAAATATTTTCGGCAGAAGTCTTACTCAGCCCCAGGAGTGATTCTGCTGACTGGAGACGACGCATCCGTCCGGCGACCTCGGTTCGGGCCGGAATGACATCGGTTTCTCGAGCGCTTTCAATGCGATCAAGCGCTGCCTGGATGTCATCTGTTTGCTGGGTGTACTCACTTGGGAGGGTGTAGGCCACGCTTTGAGCTGGATCGGGCTCGAGCGGGTCCGTACTCGTCCACACCGTCTGGTAGCCCGCAAGCGATCGCCCGAGCTCAGTCAGCCCCCGTATCGCCTCTCGGAATACCTGAGAACCATCCTCATTTACCTGAACAGAGAGCTCATTTGTTACTGGCACACTGCGCACTGAATTCGCGTCGGTTTCAGTAGTATAGGCAAACGCCTCGTTCTCAGGAGCAGTCGCTGGATCGGAGAACTGAGCATTCGAGTAGTTGGTCTCAAATGCCGGAAGATGATCAGCATTTCCTGCAAAGATATACCGCCCGAGATACTGAGAGTTTGCAAGATTCACGACCTGACTCCGAATCTCAAAGACCTCCTTTGAGAGTTGGGCTCGTTCGGCTGCCGAATTCGTTTCATTCGCTCCTTGCGCAGCGATCTCGTTAGCTCGGATCAGCGCATCATTAAGCTCGCCGTAGACCGCATCTTGTCGTTCAAGAAATCCCCGAGCGTTCGAAACCCGACTCTCTTGGCCTTCGATCTCTTCCAGCACACTTCGCATCTGACTGATGGTGCTTCCGAAGTTGCTGTCACCGGGCGCAGCGACCTTGTATCCGGTGGAGATCTCTTCTCCATACCGAGCCACATCCGCCTTATTCTTCAACGTACTCACCAACAGTGAGCGAGAGATATAGTTCTCAGGAATTCTCGTCATATCAATCCTATAATGACATCGAGCAGCTCTTGCGCCGTTCGAATGATTCGAGCATTCGCCTCGAAGGCCTTCTGAAAGGTGATCAAGCTGGTAAACTCTTCATCAAGACTTACTGCCGAAACCTCATCTCGCCTTGCTCGAGTGGTGATATAGGTATCTTGCGCCACAGAGAACTTCGTCTCCGCCCGTGCCCGAAGGTTCCCGGTACGTCCGACTGTTTCGTTATACAACTCATTGTAGGTCACACTATTCCGAGTAAAGGTGGAGCTTCCGTCAGAAGCAAAATTAGCCGTCGCGGTCTTGAGGGCGATCAGGCCGTTCGCCCCCGTCAAGTTGTCTGCATTTCCAGGGGATATATCTGTTCCATTCACTGCATCTCTTCCGGCGGCGATCCCCTCAGGAGTGGTGACCGTGAGTTGCAGGAGACTAGAGAAGTTTGTCGTGGTTCCAGCAGTCACGACAGCGTTGAGGTCCAGCGCATTCGCAACGCCATTCGAATCTGCATCGTTTACGGTGATTCCTTCTACCTGAAAGAAGCCAAAGAGGGCTGGATTGTTCCCGTTAAGATCTACTGCAGAGGGATCAAAGCCAGCCGTCGGATTTGCGGTCGCCTCTGGTCCGCGATACCGCTCATTAAATCGGGTGAGAAGGTCCCTCGTAATCGCCTCTACCCGTCCAGCAAGCTCGGGAAGGGCTCCCGTCGCCTGAAACGGGTTGGTATCTGTTGAAGCACTCACCCCCCGGATCGCGAGGAGCCCACCGAGACTTCCCTCTCCCCCGGCAAGTGCTGAAGTCAGGTCCAGGTGCGCTGTACCGCTCGCCGAAGTATCGTAATCGAAGACGATAAACTTCATACTGGTGCGATCCAGTTTTTCTGGGCCACTTCCCGTGATAAAGCTCGGTGCATCCGTCAGCTCCAGGGTGCGGCTCTGCACCCCATTGACGATCGGAAAACCGTTTGAGAGTGAGAGGGTGACCTCTCCATCAGCAGCTTCTACCTGTTGGAATGAGATCTTCTCCGCAAGCTGCTCGAGGAGTAGAGAACGCTTATCCCGCTCATCTCCGGCAACCCCACCAGTTGCTTCGTTGCTGGAGATCATGCCGTTGAGTTCAGCGATCTCTGCCGTCAATCCGTTGATGGAATCGAGCTCTGATTCGATTCGTGCCTCCGCTTCGCTCTGGAGAGCGGCGATGGTGTTATAGGTGGTTCGAATGGATTCAACGAGATCTTCACCACGCTCCAGAACATCTGTTCGAAGCTCTGTACTGGCTGGGTTAAGACTCAGATTCTCAAGCGAGTCAAAAAACTGGGTCATCGTACTGCCGATGGAATTTACGTCATCGGTCAGGCTAAAGAGCGGCTCGACTCGGGCGAGAAAGTCTCGTTGTGTCTCGTAGAACGAAGCAGAAGAGCTCGCATCTCGGGTGAGCCCCTCAAGAAACTCATCAGAGATCCGGGTGATATCCCCAATCGTCACCCCGTTTCCGATCTGAAAACCACCGGCTCCCCCGCCAAGCCCAACATTCGTCTCCAGATTCACCACCCGCCGCGAGTACCCTTCAGTATTCACATTCGCGATGTTATTTCCGGTGGTGGCAATTATTGCCTGCTGAGCAGCGAGGGCTGAGTTGGCATTATTAAAGATCTTGGCGCTGTAGTTCGTCATATCAGTATCTTACCGATGGAGATCGCTCCACTCGGAAAAGATATCTGCAACCCCAGTGCCAGAAGTATCTTCCCTTTTCTGTTTGCTCATCTCATTGAGTAAATTTGCTCAATAGGATGAGCAAAATGAGTGCCCCTCGAAGTAAAGAGCGGACGGAACACCCCTCAGAGAGCAAACCACCGAGGCCTACGTACTCTCCACCCTACCTACGGAAGCCCGAGTATTCTGGCAAATTTCTCGAAGGGGAGTACCCGTATTCGGTGCTCGGCGTTCTCGTAGTCTTTTTCTCCGAGGTGTACTTGGTAAAATTGAGGGATATCTGATCGCTCGGCAAAGTACTTTATGGAGGGATCAATCTCATGCTGCCGATTTTTACATTCCACGGCAAAGAGCGGCTTCCCCTCCTTCAACACCACAAAATCAATCTCTTTCCCCGTGACCTCTCGGAGAAAACGAAGCTCCATATGATAGCCATTAGTATCCTCCACAGCGTGGCAGTACTTGAGGAGTTGGCTGGCAACAAAGTTCTCAAATCGTGGTCCCTGCTCTGTACAGAGAGACCAATCCCACAGATACAGCTTCTGCTCCTTTTTTATCGCTCGAATTTTTGGTGGACCGTACGGAGAGATCCGAAAGCAAAAAAAGAGGTTCTCGAGAATACCGATCCACCGTTGCACCGTCTCATATGCAACCTGCAAGTCTTCTCGCAGACTACGGATGGAAAGTGGCGAACCCACCTTACTCGGAAGGAGATCGGCGAGAAGTTTCACGAGTTCAACTGACTTAACCTCCTCTAAACTCGTGAGATCATCTTGAATAACTCGACGGCTTCGCTGTTTATGCCACCTTCGAGAGAACTCTTCTTCTCCACGGAGCAACGGCTCTGGAAATCCGCCGAAGCGCAACAAAAGCTCGGTACTTGCTCGGGAATAATGCGGATCGAGCTCAGCTAACGAGAAGGGATGTAAACGGTAGAAGAAATATCTTCCATCCAGCGAATCTCCTCCGTGAGTATAGTAGTCAAGACGAGCAGAACCCGTAATAAGAAAACTCACCCTCGAACGATAGGTATCGTAAAGGCCCTTTACGAGACTTCGCCACTGGGGATACTTGTGAATCTCATCCAAGATAATAAGCGGCTCATCTGCCGGGATATTCCCCCCGATCAGACCCGACTTATCCGGCATAAAATCCCAGTTGAGATACGCGGGGTGCTGCGGGTCACCGGGTGGAAGCATGGTAGATCTTTGAGGGCCTCCGACCGACACCTGCTCCGCATCCGATGCTGCCAGAAGGGAGAGCGCCAACGTGGTCTTCCCCACCTGCCGAGGGCCACCAAGCAGCACCATCTTACTCTGAAGGTCCTGCCGAATTCGCTCGGACAGATACCGAGCATGGGGCAGTTCACCAGTCTTCATCTTTGATACTCTCCGTGGAGTGATGAATTGTATGATTTTAGAGTCAACTCTAAAATACTTTATATGATTTTAGAGTCAACTCTAAAATAAAGAGATTCTAGTGTCTGCTCAAATTAATTTTTGCCGGAGGGGCGAGCAGATT
>JALEGQ010000049.1 GCA_022763385.1 bacterium | reverse complement strand
GTACAGTGAGGTCTAAAAACTCGCTCAAAGTTTCAAGATGTGCTGCTATTGTGGTGGCAAAGCAGTCTACGGGCAAATTTTTATGCAACGTTAGGGTAAATGCTGCCATCCCCTGACCCCACTGTGAGGAGGAAGAGAAGATATCGCGAAAGCCGTCGCCGTCGATATCGATGTCAATCGACCGTTCCCCGTAAAAGGTGGGATAGAGGCTGTTTGCGTGGGAGAAGAGCTCTTCTGCGTGCGCTGAATACCCAAAAAGCAGGGCGATAACGAGAAGAATCCTTATGGCACGGAGTGATGGTATTGTCATGTGTCTCTCCTGATGAGGACGTGCAGATGCGGGACTCAAGTCCGTTTTTTTTCTCGAGAAAAGCGTTTTTTCATCTCCCGTCTGTAGGTCGGAGTTTGGGGATCCCGGCACTGAGATTTTTGTGACCCGACTTCGTGACGAGGATATCGTCTTCGATCCTTATTCCGAAGGGAGCGAGGGTGCCGACTGCGGTGCGTGAGTAGATGCCGGGTTCGACGGTTACCACCATACCGGGTTCTAAGGAGCACTCGCCGGTGGCTCGGACGGGTCCGATATCGTGGACGGCGATACCGAGGGAGTGGCCGAGGGAGTGGGGGAGAAAACGTTTGGTCGCGTTCTTTTTTCGGAGCTCGGGGAGGGTTCCTCGGAGGACCTTGAGGGAGCGCAGTCCTCGGAGCAGGAGCTCGTGCGTTTCTTCGTTGAGCGTTTTCCAGAGAATTCCGGGTTTGACTCGCGAGACGATCTCCTCCTGGATCTCCAAGAGGAGGTGGTGCACCTCACGGAGTTTCTTGGGCTGAGCATCTCCGATCGGAAAGACCCGGGTCACGTCAGCGGCGTAGCCTCGGCAGATTCCACCGAAGTCGATCGTGAGGAGGTCGCCGTCTACGAGCTTTCGTTCTCCGGGGGTGTGGTGAAGGATCGCACCGTTCGGTCCGCTCGCGACGATGGTGGGAAAGCTCTCGGAAGAGCCGCGATCTTCTAAGGCGTGTCGAAGGGCGCGGGAGATCTCGTGCTCTCTCATTCCAGGCCGGAGCAAAGGGGTCACTTCGTGGAGGGCCGAGGCGGAGATCTCGATCGCTTCCCGGATGCGGGCGACTTCAAAGGGCGATTTCAGAAGTCGTAGGGGCTCAAGGATGTGATCGGTGTGACCAAGGAGGATCGGCGATCGTCGTCGGCGGTGCGAGGGCTCGGCGAGCAGCTCCTTGGCGAGGGTGTGGCCGGTTTGGCCGTTGCCATTCGGGAAGTACAAGATCTCGTGTTCAGCGGCGAAGGTTCGGAGCTCTTTGAGGGGGTCGTCAGTGGTGAGGAGTTCTGCTCCGATCCGTTTGGCGACCGTTCGGCCCTGCTCTGAGATGCTCTCCCAGACGAGATCGTGCTCGGTGAGCCGTGGGACCACGAGCGCTGGGCGACGGCCATCAGAAAAGACCACGAGGTTCGCGCGCTCGATCTGTGAGTCGGTGAGGTACCAGAAGTCGTCGTCCTGGTGGAAGGGGTAGGTGAGGTCACGAGCTTTCTGTTGTGGAATGGCGCTCGAGACGACGAGCATGGCATTCTTTCGGCCTCCGAGGGCCCGCTTCATCGTACGAGCGACTCTGGTCACCCGAGTCCGAAGCTCTTTTTCTCGCGCTTGTCGGGTTTCGGTACGGCGTTGTGTTTTCCGGTCTACGTGTCCCATTGTCTCCCTTCGTATAGAGGAAATGCCTCCTCACCCCCACCCTAAACGGAGTCTCCCTCTGATGCATCGCTTTTTTTTGAACCGGAGGAGTGAGATGGTAGAGGAGAAACTGGAGGCTTGCTGTCATGAAAAACCGTTTTGAAGTCCCCCTGGTGATTGGTGAGGATCAGCTCGATTCGGAGTACCTCCACCTTCACCACGCCGAGATCTATCGAGTGCTGGAGCGGGTCCGACTTCAGTACCTAGAAGGGCTTGGGGTCCCCCAGGAGGAGCTCCTTCGGGAGGACTGCTTTCTCGTCCTCGCCGCAGCAGAGACGGAGTTTTTGCGGGAGGTGAAAGCGGGAGAGCTTGTCGGCTCAGTTCAGGTCACCTCGTGTTCTGAGACGGGGGAGGTGGTGCTAGAACAGGAGCTTTTCAAGGCTCCACGTCGGCTGGCGGTGCGTGCCACCTTCCGCCTGGTCGCGATGTCCGGAGCCCGTCGTCGTCGGGTCTCCCTTCCGAAGCGGCTATTTCTCGCCTTTTCTCGTGACCTTGAAGGGGAGAAATCTCCTGGGTGAGTTGACTCGAGCAGGAGTTCTCTCTAGGCTGTAGGGCTTGCGTTCGGACGCGCTTCCCTCGACGGGTGTTTTTGTATCTGTTTGATTTTACTGGTGAGACTATGAAGAGTGATATCCATCCCGAGTATAACGAAGTACAGGTAAAGTGTGGTGGATGTGGCTATGAGTTCATGGTGGGCTCGGTGGCATCTGAAATTAACGTCGGTGTGTGCCGGTCTTGCCACCCCTTCTATACTGGAAAAGCACGGGTCCTCGACAGTGAAGGTCGGGTCGACCAGTTCCAGCGAAAATTTGGAAAGTTCCTCGAGGCGCGCAAAAAGAAGGGAGCATAGTGAGATGCGGCCTGTTGTGCTGCTCTTCAGGTGTGTTGCGCTCTCCCTTCTGGTTTTCCTGTGCAATTGCGAAGGGAAGGGACTTCTTCAAGATTCCTCTCTTGCTCCAGGGCGGAAAGCCCCTGAATTAGTGTTGAGCGACCTCCGTGGGGGGGAAACTTCTCTCTCGTCTTTTCTCGGAGAAAAGATCGTGGTGGTGAACTTTCTCGCCTCGTGGTGTAAGCCGTGCGAGGAGGAGATGCCAGCCCTTCTCCGCTTGCAGGCGGCAATGGACGGGAAGCTTCAGGTTGTCTCCATCGGGGTGGAAGATGACGAGCAGGCTCTCCGAGAGTTTCGAGATCGAAACGGGGTGACCTTTCCCTTCCTCCACGACAAGAGCGGTGCGGCAAAGCAGCGCTACCGCCTCGCTGGCTATCCAGAGACCTTCGTTTTTGACCACGATGGCAAGTTGATGCTGGTCGCCGATCCCTCACGTGGCGGACAGCCCTCTCTAAAGTTTGTGGGCCCACGACGGTGGGACGCACCAGAGATGTTCGCTTTTTTTCGAACGGTGATAAGTGCTGATAAAACTCACCGCTGAGATCTGCCAAAGTCTTGACGTATTTCGGTTCTTGCGCAGCGTCTAGGTCAGTGCGGATTTTGGTGGAACCTTCGATTCCTCTGGGGTAGTCTCTCGGCAGGTAAGGCGAGGGATCGTTTAGAGAAGTTCTCACGAAACGATCAAGGAACGGAGTTGGCTGTGTTCTTTGAAGAAGCAGTGGATACCAGACGTGCTGGTGAGGGCCTCTCGGGACGGCTCACTGACCGTGACTCATC
The DNA here is from genome assembly GCA_022763385.1 of bacterium. Taxonomy (GTDB): domain Bacteria; phylum Bdellovibrionota_C; class UBA2361; order UBA2361; family RFPC01; genus RFPC01. The sequence continues at coordinate 14,159 of JALEGQ010000049.1, read as the reverse complement.
TTCTAACGGCCCATCTTTTGCTCCTCAGGTCAGGAGTGAGGCGGCGCTCTGTAGGGAAGGTTTCCCTTCTTTTGGTCGCAACGAGTGCTCTCCGCAAGCGGCACAGGCGCTGACTTTTCTTCTCTTGAGCTCTCTCCTGGCGGCGCAGGCGCCTGAACCTGATCACGAACTTGTGGAGAGCAGACGCGAGTATGTCGTTGGTTGGGTGCCGGCGTGGTCTACTGGGTTTTCTCAAGTACAACCCGATCGGAGAGCTGACTCCTCTCAAGGTGAGATCGCTCTCGGTGTCTTGGAACGCCTTCAACAGGAGAGGGCAGAATCGCTCCTTCGAGCAATTCCCGAACAGGCTCCGGAAGCCCCTCTCTTGAGATCGCTCCTGCTGCTGGAGAAAGAGCAGCAGTGGACTACGTTTTCTGAAGCAGATAGACCGACATTTCTCGATCCCCAACAGCGAGCAGCCGACCTTCGGGAACGTTCGCTCTCCAATATTCATCAGCTCAGAGGGGAGCTAGTTTCTGCTCTCGTTGGATTACGAGAACGGGTGGCCCGAGAGCGGCTTCACATCATTGAGTCCTCCGACGAGATCCTTGACAGGTCACGAACGGAGCCCTTCATCCGTGCATTACAGAGAGAGCTTTTTGATTTCGATGCCATACTTCAGGTGACCAGTGAAGAGAGGGAAGAAGGTCAAGACGCTCAGAGGGGCTCTAAGCAAGAGAGCGAGCAGAGAGCTGGGATGCTGCTTTCGAGTGATGGAGGAGAAGAGCAACAGGAAATACCTGTCGTTCCGCTCGGCTCCCCTGTTACTGTTCCTGATGGTGGGGCTGTCACGAGTCTGAGCACGCCGATTCCATCGGACGATTCGCTGACGGGGCTCAGTCCTGCTCCCTTCCGTTCCGAAACTCGCCAACCGAAACAAGAACCGCCTCTCCCGAAGCCATCTGCATTACCGGATCCGGAGATTTTTCCTCTGTCATCGAGTCAGCCCGGCCTTTCTGAGAATTTTGGAGGTCTGGCGCCCTCTTCTCCTCCCGCTCCTCCGCTTGGGCCTTCGAGGAGAGAGCTTGGAGCAGTCTCACGACGTCCCTCTGCGACGGCAGTGCGTCGTTTCGTGTTGCCTGAGATGACGCCCCATCAAGAAACTGTTGTTGCAGACCTCCTCGTACGTTCGACTCGTGATGGAACGGAGCCAGAGTTCTTGGCGACGGCTATAGAAGGGGAAAAACGGGTCTACCACTATCGTGCCCGGCATTACCAGCTTGATTCAAAGGGAAACCCTGAAGAGGCTGGTAGAGAGGTCCATTCACGGATAACGGTGAAGCAAGATGGGGCCCTCCTGGTTCATCAGTATCAGGTGACTCCTGACTCATGGATCTCTCCTGGTGAAGAGGGCCAGTGGAAGCTTGGTGCGAGCGTTTCCGGAGGGTCTCGAGGAGTCCGGATGAGCGGTGGAGTATCGGCTCAGCGCTCTGTTGAGGTTGCGGGTGTTCGGAGTGCGCGGATAACCATTCAAAAGGATGGATCTGGGTACGGATATGCCCATCACAGTGCTGCGGCGAGCCTTTCTGCAAGATCTGACTTGGCACTCCCATCATCAGGAGTAGCTGGTTTTCTCGGAGGACCTTCGAGGGGGTTTGACGTGTTGTATTTTTCGGCTCCGATTCATACCGGTGGGGAGTGGAAGCAGAGGATTACTCGAATTGGTGGAAGTGTACACCCGGGGCTCGGGGCTGGAGTGGGAGTATCTGCCTCTCAAAGCAAAAGAAAATCTACATTTATTGATTTCGGATTGAGACTTTTTCGCGGTGGAGTTGAACACAAGTTTCATTCGTTAAACAAACTACCTGAGAAGAGAGATTAGTCCCATGGAGAACTTACATACTGAAGGGTGCTTGTATCTCGAAAGACGGAGAGAGTCGTCGGGCAACACTACTTTCTCAAATTCTGCTCATTGTCGGGGAGATGATCGGCACCTGAAATCGCGAGCGCTCCTCCTGGCGATGATTCTTGCTGGAGCTTCGCAGGGCGTAAAAGCGCAGCAGGGAGATGGGCAGATACGGGGAGCGCCCGTTGATCCACAGAGCTTGCCAATTTGGGAACACGATAAGCTGGTGTTGGCTCCTTCTCCTGCTGATCCGAATTCCTCGATGCGAACGGTGATTGTTGAGCACCCAGAGAATCCACGAGGAGAAACCGGGTATAGAATGGTTTCCCACACTCCTCTTCTGGTACCGGCAGAGGTGCCGAATATTCGGTACGAGCAAGGGAGGCTTCATCAGCATATCGCCATCGATCTCGAACTTGCCGTGACCTCTCCGGTTGTTCAAGCGCTGATCGCTGATAGAGAACGGCTTGCCCTCGAGGATGAGGATGCAGCAGTTGAGGTTCGTCCCACCCATCTCACCCAGGTGTTGGTTTCCCTCGTCGATACGAGTCTCTCCTTCGATAATGTGATCTGTACTCGCCGGATCTTACCGAACGGTAGGGATAGAATTCCAGTCCCCATCCAGATTCCGATCGGAGTTGTTGAAGCAGGGGAAAGTCTGGAAGCTGGGTTCAATTCTGACTACTTCCAGAGAGTACGAGAAAAGGGAACTCTTGGAGTACAGATCTGTTATCAAGACGTACGAATGAAAACGGAGTGGGGCAAGCGAAAGGTTCAGCTCCTCGGTTCCGTGGACGATGCGCTGCAGTCGATCCTCACTGGTGAACAGATGGAGGGAGATGCTCCCGTCTCTGCCGAGCAGCTCGCACTGGTTTCGAAGGCGTTTGCGGCTCATATTCACGAAGAGATATTCATGAGTCGCTCCGGATTAGCTGGAGAGTTTGAGCTCCTCTCTCTTCAGCAGCATCCCCAGATGCTCTTTCGAGAGGCGATGTTTTCCGCCGCGGAGCTCCAACGGAGTGCCCAGCAGGGTGAGTTCGTCACTGCTCTGGCGAGGCAGATTCAGCCGGCTATTCGGACGGCTTCTCGTACCTGGGGAGAGCAGGCTCTGAATCACCTCTCTCACCATTCAGAGAACACCGAGTCGTCGTCTAGTGGAGCTTCTTTTGGTGCGCTCTTCGGACAGGTGAGTAAACTTTTTCAGGGGAAGGTTTTCGGAAGTCTCGATGCGGGGACTCAGGAGAGAATTAAACGTGACATCAATACCATTGGAGAGGAGCACGGGGTGAGTCTCTCCTGGGATGAAACGCACCAGACCTTCGATGTGACCGGGGTGAGGGCGTACTTTTTAAAATCACATGAGCTCCGAGTTGACTCGGGAGTGAGTACGTTCTTTACCGTGGGAACTGGGCGCGATGTCACCTATCATCCGATGAGACCTATCCCGTTAGATTACACGCTCCGCGACCTCGAAGAGGATGTCGCTGCTCGTGCCGGGAAGGTTCAAGGAGCGCTTCAAGAGATGCGCCAGGCGGAGCAAGACCGGGCGAAGCGCGAAAATTTGGCGCGAGAGGTTCAGCTCTTGGAGAGGAGCTTCTCTGATCGGCTTCGTGAGCTTGATCTTCTGGCGAAGCAGGTGAGGCAGGGAGAAGAGACGGGGAAGGCTTTAGAAAGATATGAGCAGCTTTTACAACGGTGGAACCGATCATTATCGGGGAGTATTACTCGTGAGAGGTCGACCCTTCGGTATTGGGTAGAAGCAACTGCCCGAGTGAACGGAAAAGGAAAGAGGGAGAGAGATGAAGCTCGGAGGATACGTGGCAGGGGTGGACTGCCTTCTTCTTCATCTCTTCCGGAGCCTCGCAAACCGAGGGAAAACCAGCCCTCTGATCAGAGGAGTCTCTATGAGGGGGCGTTTCGGGAGGCTCCGGTGAGAGAGCTTGGAGCTCGAAAAAGACAGCTGGAGGAGTTGCAGTTGAGAGCTCAACGTTTGCAGGCTCAACTCTCTGCTCGGGTTCAGGAGCAGCAGCAATCTCACGCTCGGCTTAGAAGAGAGCTGGAATCACTTCGAGAGAGAGGAAGGAGGTTACGAGAGCAGGCGGACTCCTATCATGCCGAGGCAGAAGAGTGGATGAAGCGGTGCTCTCGACAGGGGAGCTACGAAAGAGACGGTGAGCACTACCGAGACTTAGCGCGAGAGTGGCTCAACCGACATTGATCCCCGCTACGAACACTGCAGACGAACGTTCCCGTCCTCGCTCGTGAGGTCGAGCTCGCTGATTCCTCGGGTGTTGGTGACGATCGTTCCGGTGACGGCTTCTGAGAATCTGGTGGTGGAGTTTTCGGCACCGGTAAAGGTTCCTGAGAAGGTTCCGGTAGCGGCCCCGTCCTCTCCCCTTTCGGCGAGGAGCAGCCCCGCAAGCTCTTCATCTGAGGTTATCGCTTCCCCGGCGATCTCAACTCGGAGCGTGCTGTTTCCGGTCTGGGAGATGCGGACGGCGTTTTCGACATAGGCTTCACTGGTTGAACCCGTGAGGCTTGAGGAGACGGTGGCGGTGCAATCGAGCTCTCCCGCAAGTGGGGTTGCAAAGGCAGCTCCCTCGACCACGGTGGTAAATGGATTCCCGTTCGGAACGATGACTTTCGCGATCACGGTGTAATTGAAGGGAAGGGTGGCGATGTCGGTGCCGACGTCCAAGCCGATCGGGCCGGGGAGGGTGCGTGAGCGGTACTGGGTGGAGATCAGGTGTCGGTTGACGTAGAGCTCAAACTGCATCGGATAGAGGGTGTATTCACTGTTTCGTTGGTAAGCATCGACAAAGAGCGTTGTCTTGGTGTCACCCGGTGCTACTCGCACGGAGACCACGGGGCTTCGCGCAAGCTTATCATCCCGGCCACTGACGCCGACGACGGTTCGGATTTCCTGGTCTGCGGTAGACTGCGCTAGCGCGGGGAGCGAGGTGAAGAGAGCGACAAAAAACACGAGAAGGGAGAAGGTGATTCGAGTGACCATATAAGCTCCTACGGTTGCGTTCCGACGGTGTTGTTGAGAGGTCCCCGTCGTTTCGGATGTCCGAATGGTAAACAATAGATACGGGATGAAAAATACCTTTCTTGAGAGATTTGATGCCTTTCGTGGAAAAAAGAACTTCGAGATACTTTCGAGGGCGGCGAGAGGAAGGGAGCGGTATCTCAGATGAGGGGCAAGATTCTATTTGTGGCGGGTTTCGTGACCGTGCTCCCGTTTTTGGGGTGCACTGCTCACCGTGGTACTGCTCAGCATGCTCCGGAGCGGGTTCAACCCCGCTCGTCGGAGCTCTCCGCTCAGATTCGGGAGATCGCCAGAGAACCGCTCTCTGCTGAGGAGAGGGAGCTCGTTGTTGAGACCGCCGCAGAGAACTTTGCCTACGGTCGAGGGCTCGGTGATACCGCTATGAACGTTGCTGGAGTATTGCTCTATCCGCCGTATGGAGCTCTTCTCTTGGGGCAAGCATTGCTCGATGTCTCGGGAGTTGGCCGGGTGCGGGCGGTAGACCTCCTCCCTGAAAAGGAACAGGAAACCTATGAGACCGCTCTCGCTGCGATCTCTTCGGCTCCTGGTCGGGCTGTTTCATATGCGGCGGGGAAGCCGTTCCGTGATGAGCAGATGGTGGGCCAGGTCTGGGACGAAACACTGAGGACCGTTCGGGCCGGCCAGGCTCGTCGTCGAACCGGGGCAAGAGCTCCGGTGGCAGTGCAGCCCCGTTTTTTCGGTGAGGAACAGAGTGCTGATCGGGAAGGGGCAGTCGTGCCGCTCTTTTTCTACGGGCCTTCTCAGTAAGGAAGATTGATGTCTCAGAAAACAATTGGTCTGGTCGCTCGAATTGGTGTTCCGGAGGTAGTCCCGTACGCCCAGCAGATCGTGGAGTGGTGTCGAAGAGAAGGACACGATGTGGTGGGGTCTCCGGCAACCGAGGAGTTCTGTGGCCTCTCGTGTGATCGTACCGTAGAAGAGTATGAGATCGCCTCAGTAGCGGATCCGATCGTTACGCTCGGAGGCGATGGTACTCTGATCGGCGTTGCACGACAGGCGAGAGAGAATACTCCGGTCCTGTTGGGAGTGAATTTTGGAACGCTCGGCTTTCTGACAGAGATCGCACCGGAGGAAGCTCTTTCAGTACTTCAAGCGGTGGTTGCTGGAGACGCGGCGCTTGCCCGTCGAGAGATGTTACTCGCTGAGGTCATCCGTGATGGTGAGGTGAAGTTCTCTTGCCAGGCGGTGAACGAAGCGCTCGTTCAGAAGGGCACCCGAGATAGGTTGCTGACCCTTGATGTGACGGCAGATGAGCAGCGGGTGATTGAGCTGAAGGGGGACGGCATTATCGTTTCAACCCCCACGGGCTCAACGGCGTACTCGCTCGCCGCGGGTGGTTCGATCGTGGCTCCCTCTCTTTCTGTTGTATTGCTTTCGCCGGTGTGTCCCCATTCCCTGACTGCTCGGCCCCTCATTCTCTCCGGAGATACGACGATCGCCGTAAAGGTGCCGGAGGACTATGAGGGGGAGGTTTTTCTCCTCGTCGATGGTCAGGAGTCTTTTGAGCTTCACCCGAGGGATGCCGTGAAGGTTTCTCGCTCTCCGCATGCGGTAACCTTTGTTCCTTCGAGCACAAAGAGTTATTTTGATATCCTCCGAACGAAGCTTCGGTGGGGGCAGCGCAATGATGAGCGGTAACAGAGGGCTCTGCGGGAGGACCCGGTTGATGGTGGAAGAAAAGAGATGTTGGTAGAGCTGCGTATTCAGAACTTCGCGATCATTGAGGAGCTCTCGCTGGAGCTCTCTCCGCACCTGAATATTATTAGTGGCGAAACCGGCTCCGGAAAATCACTCGTTCTTGATGCCTTTCAATTGATCCTCGGAGCGCGGCCGAAGACCTCATACTTTCGGAAGGGGACGGATGGTTGGTGTATCGAAGCCCTTCTTTCTCTCGCAGATGTTCCGGAGCAGGTGCGGGTGCTCCTTCCAGAGCAGGTTCGAGAAGAAGAAGAGATCTTATTGCATCGAACGATGAACACTGCCGGACGGGGAAAGGTCTACCTCAACGGGCAACTTGCAACGGTGCAGATGCTCCAGCAGATCGCGACGAAGATGCTCGCCCTCTGTACTCAGGGGCAGCAGATGCACCTCCACGACCCTCGCTATATCCTCTCACTCGTTGATGACTACGTGGGGTGTGGTGAGTTGCTTGCACGATACGAGGCGCAATACCGTCTGTGGCAAGAGCAAGAGCGGGCGTTGCAGGCGCTTCTCTCAGAGAAAGAGGCGAGGGTGCGAAAGCAGGCAGAGATAGAGTTTTTGCTGCACGAACTCTCTGAGTTGCAGCCGGTTGCTGGCCTGCGAGAAGAGCTTGAGGGAAAGGTTCGGAGGGCACATCTTTTTGAAGAAACGGTTGCCGCAATTCAGAGCGCTTCGGGACTTCTGCTCGATGATACCGGAGTGTTCGCTTTGCTGAATCAGCTTCGGCGAGAGTTGAACAGTATCCCGGAAGGAGCGCGACCCTCCTTTGATGAGCAGCTCGGCAGAGCAGAGGAAGAGCTGAGCGAGCTCGAGCGCCAACTCGGAAGTTTTCAGAACGAAGAAGAGCTCACGACGGAAGAGCTGGAGGAGGCTTCACATCGGCTCTCTGAGCTCGCTCGGCTGGAGCGGAAATATAAGACGGATGATGCGGGGCTTGAGCTGCTCTATGAAGGAGCAAAGAGGGAACGAGACGAGTTCGGGGCGGAATCCGGAGAACAGGAGATCCGGGCTCGACTCGAGGCGGCAGAGCAGGAGCTGTTGGCGCTTGGCGCAGAGCTCCGCAAGGAACGGGTTCGAGGTGGAGCTTCCTTCGAGAAGGACGTAAAGCGGGAGCTCACCGACCTTGGGATGAAAAGCGTACGGCTGACCCTCGATTTTGAGCACCATGAGCCTCGTGAGCACGGGACAGAGACGGTAAAGTTCCTCTTCTCTCCGAACCCCGGTGAGGAGTTGCAGTTGTTGCAGGAAACTGCTTCTGGAGGAGAGCTCTCACGGGTGATGCTGGTGCTGAAGAAGCTGTTTCGAGATCGCAGTGGGGTCAATATCCTTGTTTTTGATGAGGTGGATACCGGAGTTTCGGGGGCGGTAGCGCAGGCCGTCGGAGAAAAAATGAGTGAAATCAGTAAGTTTTCTCAGGTGGTGTGCATTACCCATCTCCCCCAGGTGGCGTGTTATGCCGAAAAACACTTTGCGATCTCTAAGGAAAGTGGACGAAGAACCCGTAGTGTTCTCAAGGTGTTAGAGGGAGATGCCCGCATTGAAGAGCTCGCCAAAATGGTCTCTGGCTACGAGGTCACCCCAGCGGCACGAGAGTCTGCTCGCGAACTTCTGTCATCCAAAGAGATGTCTGCCAAACCGCTCGGGGCCGCGAGGTGATCGGACCGGTACTTTAAGACGCTTGAAATAGTTGATCTTGTCGGCGTTCTTGACTAGCCTCAGAGGTTCGTCCGGAGGGACTGGCGGAGTTCTCCGAAGGGGAGACTCCAAGATGAGAGATGTTGTGTATGTCAGAGAGCGAGAATAGGGTGACAAAGCTTTTTTCGAAGCAGTTCTGCCTCTGGCTCGTGCCCGCGGGGAGCGGTTCCGTGAAGAAGCTTCGCTTTTCAGCACGGCGCGCGTTTTCGATCGTAGCCCTCGTGGTGGTGCTCTGCTTTGGGGTGGTCTTCGTGGCTGGCGATTATGTCCGTGTGCAGCTCGCCCGAGTGCAGGACGCTCTCTCGTACGCGGATCTCCAAGCTCGTCACGAGAAGCTCTCTACCGAAGCGAATGAGCTCTCTCGTCACGTACAGCAATTGCGGAGGGAGCGCACGTCACTCGAGGATACGCAGTTTGCGGTCCAGTCGCGGGTGCTTGAGCTTCACGCGCTCCTTAATGAAATGAAATCAATTGGGCTGCTCTCTGATTTTGATATTCCGGAGCGTGATACCGCCATGGGCAGCTCCGAGGAGACGGTCAGTGTTGAGCGTGCGATCGGGGAGGGCGAGGTAGACGGGGCACATCAGCACTCCGAGGTGGAAGATTTCGAGGATAAAGATCTCGTTGGAGAGAGCGGTATCGGAGGGTTGGAAGATCCGATCGCGCTCGAGGATGGCCGCTTAGAGTTGAGAACGCCCTTCTTTCGGCTCGGTCATGAGAAGCGAAGTCTTTCAGAGGAGCTCGACCGGCTTATCACCCGGCTCCGCAAGCTTCCGATCGGTTTTCCTGGAAATGGGCATATCAACTCTCACTTTGGGCCTCGACGTTCGCCCTTTACCCGAAGAACACGGATGCACCAGGGGGTGGACATGGCACTCCCGTACGGCAGCTACATCGCGGCGACCGCGGATGGGGTTGTTGAGGCGGTTCGTCGAACGGGTTCGTACGGCCTCATGATCGATGTGCGTCACGCGAATGGGGTGACGACTCGCTTTGCCCACCTCTCAAAGGCACTGGTTCGGGAGGATGAGGAGGTCTGCCGAGGGGAGTACCTCGGACTAGTGGGGAACAGCGGACGATCCACCGGCCCTCACCTTCACTACGAGGTTCGGGTGAACGGGAAGCCGATAAACCCTCGCCCCCTCATGATGATTCCGAGCCGGGTGACCTTCGGCTCCCTCTTGAAGTAGTCATCTCTCCGGAACGCTTGCAGTTCTCTCCCTCATGTGAGACTGATCGATGCCCGGTAGATCTGTCGTGGCTGTGGAGTCTGAAGAAATCTCGTGAGAACCTTAGCAATTTCCCTTTCCCTTGTTGTCGCAACCGTTGCCGTAGTGGCCTACGCCTTTGGAGTCGTGGTACCCCCTGGGCAGTACGGCATTCGGCAGATCGGTTTCGGCCCTACGGAGGGGTATCAGCCGGTCGCCCTGCAGCCTGGATATCACTGGGGGGAGCCGACCGGGTATCTCACCTCGGTGGTCCTCGTTCCGTCCACGCTGCAGGCCGTGCACTTTAACCGGACCCACAGCGGCAAAAAGAACTCCGGAACCGTTTCTCGAGCCAATGGTGGTGGGGATGAGTATTGGTTTCCTCCCATCAATATCGAGACCGTTGATAAGGGGCAGATCCTCGTTGATGTGACGGTGCTCGCTCGACTCCTTCCCGAGGCTCAATTTGAGGGAGAAAAAAAGGTCGCGGGAGGTCCTGCGGATCTCGCCGAGAATGTCGGGGTACAACCGATGGATTGGGTCGCCCGAATCCGGACCGCGGCTGAGCGAGAGGTAGGAGAGGCGCTGCGGCAGCTGACGAATGCCGAGTTCTACAATCCGGAACTACGAGAGCAGCGAAGTGTGAAGGACGCTCACGTAGCGATGAATGAAGCCTTGAGGCCCTTTGGTATTACGGTCCAGGCGGTGTTGTTGCGCCGGTACTCGTACGAGGTGCAGGAGGTGAACAAGGCGATCGCCGAGAAAAATCTTCAGGTGCAACGGGAACGGTTAAGTGATTTTCAGCGGGCTTTTGCTGAGGTCGAGGCAGAGTTGGTGACGTTGAAGGCGGAAGGAGAGGCGCAGGTGACGGTTATCCGCGAGACCGCTCCTCAGGAAGCGCGTGCTATTCGTTCTGAGGGAGATCTCGCCTTTGCTGAGAAGCGGGCCCGAGGGGATCAACTGATCGCTGAGGCCGAGGCGCACGCTTCGAAGCTGAAGGCGGATGTATTTTCTGAAATGAGTGAGGCGAGAGTATACCTCGCCCGGGAGTTGGCCCCCTTGCTCGGAACGATCCACGGCGGGATCGTTTCGGATCTCGATCCCTACGATCTGGAGGAGTGGATGTCGAAGTTCGGGATGCAGACGGGGAGTAGCGAGAGAGGAGAGAATCGATGAGACGGATACGTACCTTCTTTCTCTGTCTCTTGGTGGTGTTCCTCGTTGGCTGCCATAAGGTTGAGAGCCGGCGCATCGGAGTGCGATTTTGGAAGTTGCCCACCTATCTTGGAGGCGGACTCTCTGAGCGGGTGTACCGCTCTGGAGAGGTCGTGATCGACTATCCCATCGTCACTGATCTCTACCGTATCGACGTTGGCCTTCGCGATGTTGCCTTTCGCGCTGCCGAGGGGACTGCGCTCCGGACCCGTGCTCTCGATGGAAATGAGTTGACCTTGGAGATTACCCTGACCTATCAACTTTCGCACCAGCCAGAGAAGTTGCTGAAGTTGATTCAGGAGGTCGGAAGAACGAATGAAGAGATTGAATCAATCGTTCGCTCCGTAGCTCGAGCCGATATTCGAACCTACATGAATGAGCTTCGTACGTCGGAGTTTATCGATAGCACCTCGAGTTACGGAGCGCTTGCGAAGGTCCAAGAAAAGTTGAATGAGCGGCTCGGTCCCTTTGGTCTAGAATTTCAGCAGTTGAAGTTGGATAGCTACCGCTTCGATGATGAGTACGAAGAGTTGTTGAAGCGGATTCAGCAATTCGAAGAAGATGTAAAGCGGGAGCGCGAGCGTCGACTCGTTATCGAGCGTGAGATCGAGCGTGATAAGGAGCGGGCAGAAGGGGTGAAGAACGCCCTTCTGAAGGAAGCCGGGGGATATCGAGAACGGCGAGCCCGGGATGGAGAGAACTATCTCCGAGAGAAGCAGAATGAAGCAAAGTCCATCCGAGCCGTCGCAGAGGCCGAAGCGACGGCCCTCAGGCAGAAGGTGGCAGCGCTCTCTGGGCCGGGCGGAGATGCCCTCGTAAAGCTTGAGCTCGCAAAGCAGCTCCTCGCAAAGAACCCTCGATTTATCGTGATGAATGGTGGTGGGAGTGGGGAAGACCAGCTCACCGTAAATCGGCTCGATGCAAATCGTTTGCTGGAACAGGCAAAGATCTTTGAGGCGCTTGTCCCATCTTCGCCGTCCTCGTCAGGACCCCGTCAGCCAGCACCGGGAGCTGAAAGTCGAACGCCGTCTCAAGAAAAGACTCCTTCCGAGAGCGCCACAGAGGACGGAGCCCGTCCTGAGTAAGACGGTGGTTTGCTCGTCCCGGTGAAAGATCGAAAAACTGTGGGTCGTCCTGCGGGGGAAATAGGGGTATTCTCGATCCCGACAGGGATCGTTCGTTGCTGAGCGAGGTCTCTGAACAAGTGTATCTTACGAGGAGAGAGAGAATGGGAAGGAGAAAGATAGCGCTTATCGGAGCAGGTCAGATCGGAGGAACGCTTGCCCTCCTCGCTGGGCTTCGAAAGCTCGGTGATGTGGTGTTGTACGATATCGCCGAAGGGATGCCGCAGGGAAAGGCGCTTGACCTCTCGCATGTGGCTCCGGTCTTTGGTCTGGACTTCTCCGTAACCGGCACCAACGATATCGCTGATATCGCCGGGGCGGATATCTGTGTCGTCACTTCTGGGGTTCCGAGGAAGCCCGGGATGAGTCGAGACGATCTCGTGAAGACGAATGCCGATATCGTTCGCTCGGTGGCAGCAGGAATTCGGGAGCACGCCCCCGGGAGCTTCGTCATCGTGATCACCAATCCCCTCGATGCGATGGTGTATCTCATGCAGAAAGAGACCGGGTTTGATCCGAAGAAGGTGGTAGGTATGGCAGGAGTGCTCGATACTGCTCGTCACGAGGCCTTCCTCGCGGCAGAGTTAGAGCTCTCGGTCAACTCCGTGTCTGCCTTTGTCCTCGGTGGCCACGGGGATACGATGGTCCCGGTTCGCTCGTACACCACAACGAACGGGATACCGATTACGAAGAAGATCTCCGATGAGCGACTCACAGAGATTGAGAATCGCACCCGGAAGGCTGGAGGAGAGGTAGTGAGCCTGTTGAAGACCGGTTCAGCTTTTTACTCTCCGGCCGCATCGGCCATCCAGATGGTGGAATCATACATCTACGATGAACGACGCCTTCTTCCAGCGTGTGCTCAGTGCAACGGAGAGTTCGGGGTTGATGGAATGTATGTCGGTGTACCAGTGATCATCGGAAAAGCTGGGGTAGAGGAGATCGTTGAGATCGATCTGACCGACGATGAAAAATCTCAGTTCCAGAAAAGTGTTGAGGCCGTGCAGTCCGTGGTCGATATCTTGTGAGGGGTGAGGGAAAGCCGTACGGAGGGCCCCGTCCTTTCGGTGAGGACGGGAAGGCTTTCGGCCAGGCCAACGACCAAGAAAAGTAAGAGAGGCTATGGAGAAATTAATTCGTTTTTACCGTTCAACGGTCGGAAAGAAGTTCGTCGTTGCCCTGAGCGGTCTGGTGCTGCTTGGCTTTGTGGTCGGGCACGTTGCTGGAAACCTCAAGGCCTTTATGGGGTACGATAAAGCGGGGGAGCATAAGCTTGATCACTATGCGGAGTTCCTCCGGACCTTTGGCTCCGATATTCTTGGGTATACGGGATTTCTTTGGATAGCCCGGGTGGTGTTGATTGGGGCGCTCGTGCTCCACGTGGTCACCATTATCCAGCTTCGCGCTCGGAATGCGAAGGCGAATCCAGATCGCTATCAGGGGAATAACTACCGAGCCTCAACCGTCGCCGCCCGTTCGATGTTCTGGGGGGGGCTGCTCCTCTTCACCTTTATTGTGTATCACATTCTGCACTTCACGACCGGAACCGTTCACCCGTCCTTTGAGCACGGGGCGGTGTACGCAAACATCTACTCTGCCTTTCAGAACCCGTGGATCACGGTGTTCTACGTGATATCGATGACAGCTCTCGGGCTCCATCTCTATCACGGGGGATGGTCGTTGTTTCAGACCCTCGGAATCGATAATCCAGATTGGAACCCGATTATCCGATTGAAGGTGCAGGCGCTCTCTGTGCTGGTGGTTATCGGGTTTGTCAGTGTGCCGCTCGCTATCTTTTTTGGTTTTTTGGGAGCGCCGAGATAGCCGACGAGAACGAGAGGAAGAAAGGGAACAGAGATGCAGATATCAGATAACGGACTTCATTCGCAGATACCAGAGGGACCAATCGGTGAGAAGTGGGACAACCACCGCTTCTCGGTCAAGCTCGTGAATCCGGCTAACAAGCGGAAGTACTCCGTGATCGTGGTCGGCACTGGACTTGCCGGTGCGTCTGCCGCCGCCTCGTTCGGTGAGCTTGGGTATCAGGTGAAGGCTTTCTGTTACCAGGACTCTCCAAGACGCGCGCACAGCATTGCGGCCCAGGGGGGTATAAATGCGGCGAAGAACTATCAGAACGACGGAGATAGCGTCTACCGACTCTTTTACGACACGGTAAAGGGAGGGGACTACCGTTCTCGTGAGGCGAACGTGTATCGGCTCGCGCAGATCAGTTTGAACATCATTGACCAGTGTGTTGC
>JALEGQ010000048.1 GCA_022763385.1 bacterium | reverse complement strand
TAACTCGCCAGGATTACTCGAAAAAAATTGCAGCGCTCGCACCTCGGTTGGTACCCCGTACCAACCAAAAGGTGCCGGGTACCAGGGGACGGGGGTTGCTTAGTGGTGGGGGGGAGGTAGCATGGGGTATGGGAAAAGTTTTGTTTTTGGTGGTGCTTTTTCTCTTTTCGGCTGGGGTGCTGGCTGAGGAGTTGGGTCAGTATGCTCCTGATGAGCGGATGGCGGAGCATTATGGGGTGATTGATCAGACTCTTTCTGAGAAGGAAGAGGAGGTGGTCGTTCAGATTTCGGAGGCTCAGGTCTCTGATGGCGGGGCAGTTCGGTACGAAGATCTGCCAAGTGAGGAGCAGTCTTTTGGCTTTTCTCCGCTTTCCAAGGTTCGTTACGGGTCAGCTCAGGGAAACGCAGTGGAAGCGAAGCGTTCGCCTCAGATGGAGGAGCTTTTTGCGTCCTTGCGAGTTCAACAGGCGGAGCTCGATGAGTTGCTCGTGGAGTTCGAGGAGATCGAGGGTCGTTCGGAGGAGCTTGAGCATGAACTTGAGGGGGCTCGTGAGTCTCTGCGGCAGGTGCGCACTGAGAAACTCCTTGCCTCCATCAAGGCAGACCAACTTCGAGAGCGTCTTGCTGGCGAAGGTGAGGTTCTTCGGGTGGCGGATGAAGAGTCATCGGTTGGAGACCAGGGACTCGAAGATGGACTTGAAGATTACGATGAGGCACTGATCGAGGATTGGGATTCGACACGGTACGGGTTCCAGAAGAGCGTGGTTCATCCGGTGGTGGAGCGGCGACAGGTCAATGATGAGGGTCTCTTCGGAGATGATCGGGTCCACGCCGGAATGCCATTGGCACAACTTATCCAACCGGCAGTTCCATTTCGAGCCGGTCCTGGGCCCCGTTTTGAGCCTCTTTTTCGAGCCGGGAAGGGGGAACAGGTGGCAATCGAGAAGCGATACGAGAATTGGTTTCGCGTTATTCACGAGTCAGGGGTTCGAGGATGGGTAACTGATCGAGATATTCTCTTCGGCCGAAACTCACGGGCACTGCCGGGAAAACTGATCCGAATCCGCGCTTACGATATCGAAACCGATCGGACAGATTGGGAACGCGCGAGCTAATTGATTCTGATTTTTTCTCCAATAGCGCGCAGCGCTCATTCAGTAAGTTCGTGAGAAAGCTCTAATTGGAGAGCTTTGGTCCGAAGGCTCGTTGCTCGATTCCGTTGAGGAACTCTTGTCTTCCCGGCTGGGCTTTGGTGCGAAAGGTGTTTTTCAATACCGAGGTGGCATCGCGGCCAAGTTCTTTTTGAACCGTTGAAAGTGACTGTTCAGCAATAGCTCGGTTCTGTGCTGGGTTATCGAGGGTAAATCCCCGCTTCCATTCGAGCGAGTCTGAGGTGTCGCTCCCATTCCCGGTGTCTACGGCAAGTTCAGGAGATTGGTACGAGGTAAGCGAGGTTTCCAGTGCTTGATCTGCTTGGTGAAGAAAGACTCGCTCGTTGAGGGGTACCGGCTGTGTTTCAAACCATGACTCTAGCGCTTGGAGTTCGCTTCCGCCCCCTTGCGCGGCGACGACCTCAGATATCGACACTGCTCCTCCTTCGGGAGATACAAGCGGATCGGCAAGCTGCGGGAGCGCCTGAACGGTGGTCTCGATCTCTCCTCCAGTAAGCGCTTCTGGCACGGGAACATCCACCGATGTGGTAGTCAACGAACGAGATGAGTAGGAGGCGCTGAGAGCGATTCCAATGCCGATCACAACTCCACTGGAGGCGAGCACGGCGTAGCGGAGCGCACTCCGAGAGGAGCTTCGTTGGGGGCGAGATGAAGGGGCAGCAGGCGCCAGCGACTCACTCCGCTCGGAGGGAAGGTTTCCAAAGGGGATGGTCGCCGGCGCAAGCACCTCTTCGCTGACCTCGTACTGCACTCCTGATTGAGGGAGCTCTTCTTGAAGAAAATCCCGACGGTACTGCTGAGAAATATCTCGTGAATGTCGACGCTGGCTCCGATGGAGCTCGGGCGATTCGTCAAGAAGCTGAGTATCCTCTTCTCGCTGCTCTGAGCTTCCCGCATCACCTCGAGTGAGAAATCGTTCCGCGATATGAGGATCGTCCCATGAAAACTCTTCTTCCGGCTCCGGATGAGCGGTATCTGATGGGGCTTGCTGCTCTGGTTCTCCCAAGGACTGGGTATCAAGGGCAGAGAGGGCCAACGTTCCGTCCACGGTTCGTTCCCCGTGCTGAGCTTCCCATTCCCGAGCACTCCACTCCTGGGTCGCTCGCTCTTCCGCTGGTGATGTTGGTTTCGGGAGCGACGAGACAAGGGTATCGGAAACAGAGGGCTCTCCTCCTCGAAGTCCACCTCCGAGTGATGTCCACACTCGCTTTTTCTTGTCTTTCGGTGACGTACTCATCTCTTCTCTTTCAGCGCAACAACCGGATTCCCTCACCCCCATATCGGGGAACCGTGACGATCTGCTTCACCTAGCCATATCTTAACTTTTGCAGCATACGCTCTGCCCGGACCGCCTGTTCTGAGCGAGAACCGTCATTCCCCACGAATTCGAGGAAGGTTTCCAAAAAGGTAATGGTTTCAGTGGCTTTCCCCATCTGCTGATAGGCTAACGCAAGGTCAAAGATCGTATCAAGGTCTCGGGGCTGAATCGCCAGCGCCAACTGGAGGTGCGTGGCAGCCTCCTCTGGTTCTCCGTCGAGGAGGAGGAGATGACCGATATTTCGCCGAGATTCGTAGTCTACTGCTGAGAGCGAGACGGCCTTCTTGTAGGCTTCCAACGCTTCAGTGCGTTTTCCCTGCTTGAGGGAGGTGCTTCCGAGGTTGTTGAGGGCTTCGGCGAGGTTGTTGTCTAGGGAGAGCGCTCGTTGGTAGAGCTGCTCTGCCTTCTCAAACTGATCTCGCTTCTCGGCGAGCACTCCGAGGTTATTCACTGCCACGGCAGACCGGGGGTTGAGCGCTTCGGCTCTGCGGAAGAGCGCTTCGGCCTTCTGGAGCTTTCCACTCGTCCCGGCGATATACCCGAGATGGAGCGGGATGTCTGCATCCCGTGGACGGAGCTGTTGTAACTCGAGGAGGTGGCGTTCAGAGCTCTCATTTCTTCCGGCGAGGAGGAGAACGAGCGCGAGGTTCTTTTTGACGAGCGAGCGCTCTTCCCCTTCCCTCCGCTGGTCTTTCACGAGGAGGCTCTCGGTCTCCTGCAGGGTTTGCAATGCATCAGAGAGCTTTCCCCTACGAGCCTGGAGCACGGCGGCATTATTTCGAACGCTCACCAGGTCGGGCTGGAGCTCCAGCGCTTGCCGGTAGGCTCGGAGGGCCTGATCTCCATTTCCCCTCTGGAGCGCGAGGTCCCCCCGCACCGCGGAGGAAAGCGCTCGATAGAGCCGGGCTTCACCTCGTGAGAGGTCTTGTTCTGTGAGCACGGTATCGAGTTGCTTCAGGGAACGCTCCCCTCCGGCGAGATCACCGAGCCGCATCTCGAGGAGGGCGAGGTTAACATACGTTGCTGGGTCCCCACTTTCGAGCGCCACGGCCTTCCGAAGGGCCTCAAGAGCTCCCTGGAGTTTCCCAGATTGCAGGAGCGCATATCCCGTGAGTGACCAGTGTGATGGCCGCTCTTCTTCGTTTGCTCGCCGTTCCCGGAGGAGGCGTAACACCTCTCCGTAGGCTCCCTGCTCAAAGAGGGTGGCAAAGGCTTCATCCCGTTTGGTGATCTCGGTGAGGTCCGGTGCAACGGCGATCCCGAGCACCCGGTCCTGGCCAGCCCCGGCGACAGGGCTCCGAAAGGTGAATCCTCCACTCACACGATCTCCTCCCCGCTTCGAGGCGTTTTCAGCGGCTCTCCAGTGACGGATGGCATCGGGGAGCTGCCCCTTCTGGAGCGCGGCGACCCCGAGTCCGTTGTGTGCTGCCACGAGATTCGGGTCCCCCTCAAGAGCTTCGAGAAAGTACCGCCGCGCTCGGTCGTTGTTCTGATCCTCAAGAGCGAGGTATCCCAGAGCCGAGCGGATCTCCGGTGCGTGAATCCCTCGTCGAAGCGCCAGCTTCCACACCTTCTCGGCAGAACGCTTCTTCCCGAGGGCAAGATAGGCGAGGCCAAGGTTGTGGTAGGCCTCCTTCCTCGCATAGCCGTACTCGATGGCATCAGTGAGCGCTCGGACGGCCTGTTTGTGATCACCGATCGCTAATGAGACGGCACCAACATTAAACCATCCTTCCCCACTATTCGGCCGCCGCCGGACGAGCTTGAGGTAGTATTCGAGCGCCTCGGCATACTCTCCCCGCCGATAGGAGGTCTCTGCTTTTCGTTGAAACTGCACATCGGCGGGAGCAATCCCTCGGATTCCAAAGGTGGGAACGACCGCACGGGAGTGACGAGGACGTGGTGGAGCGGAGGCTTTTCTTCCAGAGACGGTGACGTATCGCACCCGGCTGGCGGGAGCAGCAGCGGTAGAGGTCCCCTTCTTTGGTGAAACGGAAGAGGGCTGAAGAGCCGACCGCTCTGAACAGGAACACAGGGCGCTCGCAAGACCCACCACCACTGCGATGCGGGCAACCCTGCCCCTGAAGAGAACACGCGATATACAGAAGCGGAAAACCACGGATGCAACCTCTCTCACCAACAACGATTACTTACCACACCACACGAACGCAGCAAGATGAAGGGACCGCCCTTCAATACAAAAACCGGCTACCTGACGAGCTTCGCCTTAATACTCAATCCGATATCCCGTAAGATCTGCCGAAGATCTCCAGAATCCGCGGTCTGCACCATCTTTCCCTCCGGACCTCGAATACTATCTCGGTCAGGCACACACGGAAAGTTTGCCGCACCGCTATATCGAAGAGAGTTCGGATCATTCGTATCCTCCTGAAACTCCTTCTGGAGGAAGACCTGATCATTGGCGATCCGAGCCATCAAAATATCTTTAACCAAAGTTTCGGAGGACGATGTCCCGGGAAGCCCCTGAAAGGCGTCTAGCCGAGGATACTTGGCATTGGGGTCACCAAGTGCAATTGCATATACCGTGAGGCCTGAATTCCTTGCCAAGTCAGCCTGATTTATCGTGTTAATCCAACGACCCATATGAACTTTCCTGGCGATATCGTCATAGTTCGATCGTTGAGCAGCTGTCAATGAAGTGGGATAGTTATCAAGCTCCACACTACAGCCTGGTGAAAACGCTGTGAGATCCGACTCCCCTGCTGTCCATGGCACGCCATCACTAAAGTATATAATCGCTCCGTAATCCACGGCGCCGTTGTAATTTGGATTCCCGGTAATCTGCAGGCGACATCCTTGCAACCCCGAGTATCCATTCGTTGGCGTATATGGATGAGAATCCAGCACATTCTGATAAGGAGGCCTTTGTAATATCTGCACCAATCCATCTCTCCCGACCCTAGTCATCGGAACCATCACCAAAGCTTCAACCGCGATATGCCTCCCATCGTTTTCACAATCATCTGCCCTATCAAAAGAACAGTTAGAATCCAAGTCATTCCCTGGCCCCTGAGAAAAACGCCACATGCCGAGGTAGTCTTCCGGCCTCATCAGCTGTACATACGAAATCACTCCCGCCTTCAGATCGCGAACTTCTTCACAATTATTATTAGCTATAGAGCCGACCGGCCCGTCATTTTCACACATCGACCCCGAGGTATCGATCGCTAAACAGGTAAAGATCCGACGAGACTCAGCAACTGCTGAGGCAGCAACCACGGTGAAGTCCTGAGTGATAAAAGGCGCTATGTCCATCACGAGCGGATCGAGCGCGCTGGTGGCCCGGACAGAAATCTGTCGCACCGGTTCAGTATCGAGGAGTGAGTGTGGCTGCAATCCAATAGCAAGCGAACTCGATGCGGGGGAAACTCCTCGCATCCGGAGATTGTCGCGAACGAGTGCTTCGGTGGTTCGCTCCAATTCGCTCCGGGTAATCCCAGCCTCAAATACCATCGCTGAGGCTGCGAGGGCTGCGGCATCAACAGCGTGTTGAAGATCGGTCTGCCGTCGCTGGAGCCGCCCGAAGTCAAGCGCCATCCCAGAGAAGGCGATCACCACAAAGAGCGCCAGCATCGCAAAGACAACGGCGAAGCCTCGCTCCCGAAAAGAGGCGATTCGAATGGCCGGGGACATGGGGGCTACGTTCATCTCTACACCTAATAGATAGTCACTTCGTAAATAGTCTGATTACCGAAAACATTAAAAAAGGCATCCCGGACATCGTACCTCTCAAAGACTTCCACCACGACCACCCGTTGCTTGAAGGGACCCATCGCTGACACATAATCACGACGAAAGATCGCGAGTGACAGCGGATTGCTCCCACCGGGGAACCGCGAATTGGCGACTCCACCCGGAGTTCCAGCCCTCCCACGGAGATCTACGGTACCACCGTTGAGGCGGTAGGCTGAGAGTACCACCTCTACATCGGGAGAATTACTCGTCACAAACCCCCCGAACTCGGCCCACACATCATCAAGACAGGTCTGATCGTTCGTCTGACCCGCTGGAGGGATCACGCAGTCACGGAAAGCAGCGTTCCCGAGCTGCTTACTGAGTGAAGCGTTTTTTTCTCGGGTCTGAAGATACAGCCCATACTCAAAGGTGCCGAAGAAAAGAAAAAGAACGATCGGGAATATGATAGCGAGCTCGACAAAGGCGACTCCCTGCTCCTTTCCGAGGAGATTTTTCCCAAGGAGATTTACGGTGAGCTCCCTTCGACTCTGACACATCACGAAATGAAGTTCCCCACTCGAAATATATCTTCACTCTCAATAAAGAAACGGTAGCCGAGTATACGAACTGGCTCTCGGACCGTGATCGTAAAGGTCTCGTTTGCTACTACCTTGTCGTCGGTGGTGCACCCCGGATTGCTATCTTGACAGATTCGAACATTCTCCAGGTTGCCAGAGTTCCCCCCATAGAATCGTTCCCGTCCAAGAGTAAGAAAGTAGGTCTCTGCCAACTGCGTCGCTCGCAACTCAAGAGAACGGGTGCGGTCGAGCTTTTGTGATGGTGATTCCGGATCCGGCAACGGCTGTAGCGCCGTGGTTGCCCACCGGCTGAGATACGAACTCAGGTACTGCAGACCAATCACCTGATACGAAGCGATGCAGAGCTCGAGTCCTCCAACGAGCACGATCAAGAAAACCCCTGCCGAGAGCGCTCCTTCCACCGTGACCGCTCCATGCTCCCCTGCGACAGCACTACGCTGCCCTGCGGTAGCACCACGCTGCTGCTTCGCTGACGAACGATCCTGCGACGAACAACGGTGAGAAGAAAATTGATTATGGCTCATAGTCGACATACGCTGTTCCACACTGACTCCCACCCTCGCACCACGGGTGTTCTCGGTCTGTATCAGTTATGGAAGTATAGCCCGGGATTGTCTCATAGGAGAGAAATTAGTCTACTCTTCTCCTAATTTTTGGCAGAAACCCGTTCAATACACCGTTCGGCTGCGGCAAAAATCCTCTCTTTTCGGTCACTTGCCATTCTCTCGAGATTTCCCACGATCTGCGACATCCGGCCGTTTGAACGGTAAAAATCCTCGTGAAGGTCGATAAATCGCCAATAGAGTCCATCGAGCTCGTCACACCAGTCTCCCTTTCCGTAGTCGGTACTCATCTTCCGGATGTAATTTGAACCACAGGTATACGGCTTGGTCGCAAAGATCCCCCCATCGCTATACTGCGCCATCCCGTAGACATTCGGCCCCATCACCCAGTCCGATGAGTCCACATACATCTCCATAAACCACCGGTGCACTTCGCGCGGGTCGATCTCCGTGAGCAGCATTACATTGCTGAGCACCATGAGCCGCTCGATGTGGTGATTGTATCCATAGCGGTGTGCCTTTGCGATCGCGTCATCCACCGGTGGGATCTCGGTCGTACCGTCATACCAACACGACTTCAACTTCCGGGTGTGATTCCAGAAGTTTCGTTTCTCCTGCTCTTCGGAGTAGTTCTGATAGATTCCCCGCACAAACTCCCGCCACCCAAGCACCTGTCGGAGAAATCCCTCCCGAGAGTTCAACGGAACTTCCTCTCGCTCAATCGCTGCCTCTAACACCCCCTCCGGTGTCAGCAGACCGATGTTCAGGAGCGCACTGATTCCAGAGTGGAAGAGAAACGGTGTTTTCTTGGCGAGCGCATCTTCGTAATCTCCAAAGAGCTTGAACCGCTCGTCAAAGAACTTCTCCAACCACCGATCTGCACCGTCATGAGTTACTGGAAGCCAACAGTGACGCTCCTCTCCAGGGTGATCAGAGAACACCGCGTTCACCAACTCTTCGACCACGTGGGTGTGTTCTGCACCACTGCTTTCGGCAACCTCCGGCACCTCCAGATCCTTCGGGAGTCGTTTTCGGTTCTCCGCATCAAAGCTATACTGACCCCCTATCGGGCTCTTCCCCGCCATGAGATACCCCGTCTCCCGCCGCAGCTCTTCATAGAAGGTCTTCATAAAGGGTCGCTCGACTCGCCCGAGGTACTCATTGAATTTTCCACGTGAGACGAGAAACATCGGACTCGGCTCGATCACCAGCTCGATCGAGCGCTCCTCGCAGAGCTTCTTTACCCGCTCTTCAAAGAACTTGTCTTCGATCTCGTGCACATGAAGTGTCGACACCTCATGTTCTTCGAGGAACTCCCTCAGCCGCTCTTCGTAGGGAGGCTCCGATGCGGGATCCTCTGCCAGCTCGTGATACACCACCGTCGTCCCAGGACTCTCTCGGAGATAATCGCGGTAGTGACGCATCGCCGCGAGAAAGAAGTAGAGCTTCTGGCGGTGATACCGGAAATGGGTACAGAGCCCGTAGTCTTCCGCCATAAAGATAGTATCTCCGGCAGAGATGCAGGAGGAGCGTTTCCGAAAGAGTTGATTGCCAAGTACGAGGACATATTTCATCCCCTGGTAGTATCGAAGAGCCCCCCTTCCTTACACCGTATCCCTGAACCAGAGAATTCTCGGCCGAAATGCGGCCTTTTCCTCCTCTGCTTCATCTGAAAAAGAAGGATATTTCAGCGACCACGGCATATGGCCTCCATCCAAAATGTGCTCAACGAGCAGTTTCTCGAGCGAATCGTCGCCCTTCAGAAGGGGGAAACCCGCCGTGGAGCAGCACTGAACAGCGCCCTCTCTGGCCAGCGAGCCGATACGGTGACAACAAGTATCCGTGCAGGCTCGCGGATGTATGCAAAGGCGCTTACGGGGATTAACTTCGGCATCTCGTTTCTGAACTTTGCGAGATCAGATCTCCAACAGGTCGGAAAGTTGACTGAGAAGCTCACGGCGGTGGTCGAAGAAGCTGCCTCCCGGCGTGGCTCTCGGAATGACCGACTCCAGGCCCAACGGAGTATCCGAGAGATCGGGAATCAGGTGCAAGACATTCTCCAGGGGGCCAAGGTTGGTGATCGAGAGTACCTCACCGGAAAGGGGATCGAAGAGGTGTTTGAGGCGATCGGCCTCGGCCCCTCAACAAGCCGCACGAACAAGGCGGTATTCGAACAGTTCGTTAGCCTCGACAGTGATCAGAGCCTGATTGATCCGGATATCAAGGGACGTGACTCCTTCATTCCCCGTGAACTCGGAAAGGCAAATCCGAAACAGGCGACCGCTTCGCTTTTCGATGGTTCTCGGGCGCTCACCAAAACAGCCGATGCCTACGCCTTTCTCGATGACCTGCGAGCGTTCTCAGATCAGATCACGACCAACCTTCAGGTCATCGATCACCTCACCGAGATCGCCAGTGAGAACGCGCTCCTCACCCGTAGCACGGCGATCGCCTTCCTTGAGATCGGTGATGCCATCGGGAGCGCACCGAAGGCGACGGAGGTGGTCCGCTCTCTCCAGCGGAGCATCCTGAAGGATGCTCGCGCCGCCCTTTCACAGGCTGAGAACCTCGACCCGATCTTGGCGGCAACGTTGACCTATTCAAAAAACGGGATCGTCGTTGATGACGAAGGATGATGCTTTCTTAATGCACTTCCCTGCGATACCGTGCCCCTTATGAGCCATTCGCCGCCTCACACCCGCTCCTATGGAATCTCAATGGCGCTGCTCACAACGCTTTCATGGGGATGTATCCCGATCTTTATCAAGATCGTGATCGCGGAGCTCCCCGCTGTTCCAATTGCGTTCTTTCGACTCGGATGCGCTACGATTTTTCTTATCTTCCTCCTCTCCCGACAACGAAAGATCACCCGCACTGCAGTCACCACGATCGCACCGCTCAGCATCCTCGCGGGTCTCTTCTTTGCCGGGCACTACTACTTCTTCATGCGTTCGGTGCAACTTGCTGGACCAGCCGTGGGCTCCGTGCTCACTCAGATCGGAGCACTCACTCTCGCCCTCTCTGGAACCGTGCTCTTTAAAGAGAAGCTCTCGGTGCAGAAGTGCCTCGGTGCAGTGGCAGCCATTGGAGGGATGATGCTCTTTCAGTATGAATCGGGGGAGGTCGGTGGGACGAGAGAAAGCCACACCCTTGGGGTCATATGCGGCGTATGCGGGGGACTCGCGTGGAGCGTGTACGGCATCTGTCAGAAGCACCTCAGTAAGGAGCACTCTCCGCAACTCGTTCTTCTCTGCGTTTTCGCGGTCGCAGCGACTATCTTCTCGCCCCTGACGGACTTCTCATCCTACCTCGAGCTTTCATTCGTTTCGTCCCTCTTGCTCCTCGTACTTGCCGGACTCACCGTCTCTGGATATTGGACCTTCACCGAAGCGTTGAAATACGCCCCGGCAGTTGAAGTGAGCACGATCGCCGCCTGCGCACCACTAGCGGCCGTCGGCATCGCCACCCTTCTCTCATGGCTTCTCCCCGGAGTCATCCCGAAAGAAGAAAGCTCTCTCATTGGCTACTTCGGCGCAGTACTGAGCATCGTCGGCGTCATCGTGATCAGCCGCCGGTAGCGGTCTCTGGGATCTGAAACGAAAAGCAACTCCCCTTGCCCTCTTCAGAGGTAACCACGACATCACTTCCGTGAGCCTGCACCACACTCCGCACCGCAGAGAGGCCGAGGCCGAGACCACCAGAGCCGAAGTCGTACTCCCCAGAGCTGTGGACGAGAGCGTCTCCCACCTCGTAAAATTTTTCGAAGATATTCTCGAGCTCTTCCCGGGGGATACCGATCCCGGTGTCTTCTACCGAGAAGTGCACGAGTCCGTGCTCCTGTTTCACCGTCAAGGTGATCTCTCCTCCATCTTTCGTGAAACGGACGGCGTTCGAGAGGAGGTTCGTCAACACGAGGAAAAGCAGCGCCTCATCTCCCTGAATCGAAATAGGGCTCTTCGGAGTATTCACGGTAAAGGTGAGGTTTCGCACCCGCATCGGGTTCTCAAACCGTTCGGTAACGGAGGTAAGGAGTTGTTCTACCGGGAATGTCTTGCGCTGCAGGTGGACCGTATCCCCCTCAACTCGCGAGAGACTCTGGAGCTGTTGCGAGAGCTTTACGAGCCGCTGCACCCCCCGTTGAAGGGTGGCAGACATCTTTTCACGGATGGCCGAGTCCTTCACATCAGGGTTTCCGAGGAGATCCGCCGCTCCGAGGATAACGTTCAGCGGTGTTCGAAGCTCGTGGGTGAGGACGGTGATCATCTCGCCCTTCCGCTTGTCGAGCTGAGCGAGGTTATTCCGCATCTTCTCCGACTTCTCAAAGAGCGTTGCATTATCAATCGCGAGCGCCAACTGGTGGCCGAACCGTTCAGCGAGGAGTTGATCGCCCTCCTGGAACCCATCGCTCTCCGTGGAGTTCAGAATCTGCAACGCCCCGATGATCTTTTTCGATCGCACCAGCAGCGGCACGCAGAGAATACTCTTCGTCACGAAGGACGAGCTCTCTTCGTCAAAGCCGCTGTAAAATCGCGGGTCGCTCTTCGGATCATTCGTCAGCACAGACTGTTCATTTTGAATCACCCAGCCGACGATTCCCCTATCCGCCGGGAGCCGCTTGTCTTGGAGGTGCGCCTCGCCTCCTTGCAGGGCCCAGAAGCGGAGCTGGGAACGGCTCTCATCGAGAAGGAATACCGTGGCCGCCTCCGCGTTAATCACTCCTCGGAGGTGCTCGATAGCGGTCTCGACCAAGCGGTCGGTATGAAGTGAGGAGTTCAACAACAACGGAAGTCGGCTAAGAAAGAGGAGGTGCGAGAGATCGAGCCCACCAAGGTCTCTCTCTGGTGGTCCCTCACGGAGCGTTTTCTCGTAATCCCGTAACTTTGTGAGATTCTCCGCCTGTCCCGCCCCCCGCAGCGCTTGTGCCGCTGGGGTGAGCCACTCGTGAGCCTCGAGAAATTTCACCGCATCTCGGTAGAAGAGCGGGCGAGCGATCCCGAGCTCCTTCCGGAGGAGCTCTGATTTCTCGAAGAAGTCTGGCCGCCCGAGATTTCCGAGGTCTGCATCGAGAAGATACCGTCCAAGCTCCGTTGAGGGGATCTGCACCGCCACCATTGAGGTATTCACGAGCTGGGTGTCGAGAATCATATCCTGCACCCGCTGGATCTCGGACTCCGAATACGAACTACTCAGCTCCATTGCTTCGCGGGCCCGAGAAGCACCGAGCCATTCATTATCAACCTGCTTCCAGATAAAACCGATATCGTGAAAGGCCGCACCGATAGCGAGGAGCTCGAGATCTCTTCCCGAAATGCCGTCGTGCACCGCGAATCGGAGTACTTCACGGAGGACGTCCTGAGAGTGCTCCGCTGAATGGTACGAGAGGTCCGGCGAGAGTTGAGTCTCGAGCGTTCGGAGCGCTCCACGAATCAAGGGCATTTCAGAAAGGTGTTCGAAGTGGTGTTGAATCTCTTCTTCCATGGGGAACTATTCTTGTAGGCTGTTCTTGTTGAGGGGCCCGTGAGATAGTGTCGAATCGGAGCCCCGGGAATAGATTACACACAAGAACCCCTTTCGTGCATGAGAGAAAATGCGAGTAAGAAGATGAAGGACCGTGAGAGCCGTACTGGAGAGAAGAAGAGCCTCACCCGGCTCATTGATGTCCTCCGACTCGCCTGGCCATACCGAGGAACGCTCACCAAGGCGATGATCGCCCTGCTCTTTGCGGGAGCGATTAATCTCTCTATTCCCGAACTGCTCCGGAGGCTCTTAAATTCTGCCTCGTTCGATATCTTAATGGACTACCCCCTCACGATCGGGGCCGCCCTCACGGGGATCTTTGCGATACAGGGGATCGCCTTTTTTCTCCGGAGCTACTGGTTCGGAGTAGTCGGCCACGCCGTGGTCTTTGATCTCCGAGAGCAGCTCTACCGATCGCTTCTTCGGAAACCCCTCTCTTTTTTTGACGAACAACGTACCGGCGATCTCATCTCTCGGATAAACGCCGATACGAACATGGTGCAGGACGTGGTTTCCACCCGAATTTCGGTCTGCATCCGGTACATCGTACAGGTCGTCTTCGGCATCGCCTTTATGGCGACCCTCTCTCTCTACCTCACCGGAGTGATCGTCATCCTCCTTCCGCTCCTCGTGATCCTCGCTCGGGTCCTCGGCAAGAAGTTACGACACCTCACGAAAGAGCAACAATCCGCCCTTGGAGAGGCCACCACCAGCGCCGAAGAATCGCTGAGCGGCATCCGAACCGTCAAGGCCTTTACGGGAGAACCGCTTGAGGTCGAACGCTTTGTCTCAAAGATCTCTTCCGTGAAGGAGCTCGGTTTTCAACGCTCGCGGTTTGCGGCGTTCTTCGCTTCCGCCGTGAATTTCTTGATGAACGTCTCTCTCGTCATCGTGCTCCTCGTCGGACTGCACTCAGTTTCCCTCGAGAGACTCACCGTCGGGGACCTCACCGCCTTTCTGCTCTACGGACTGATCGTTGCGATCTCTTTTGCATTTCTCGCAAGCAGTATTGGAGAGCTATATCAAGCTTCTGGAGCCGCTGAGCGGATCTTCGAGACCATCCGAGAGGAGGAAGAACACTCTCTTGACGAGGAGAACCACGAGCGAAAGCGAGCCATTGGAGGGGATGGAGTAACGAGAGTTCAGTTTCGTGAAGTTTCCTTCCGATACCCGAGACGCCACGATGAGCAGGCCCTCGCGCACGTTTCTTTTGAAGTCCAACGGGGAGAACACCTCGCCCTTGTGGGCCCATCGGGATCGGGAAAGTCCACGATCATGAATCTCTTTCTCCGGTTCTATGAGCCGACCGAAGGCGAAGTGCTCTTTAACACCGAGCCGATCGGGCAACTTCCCCTTTACGGTGTTCGTGCTCATATTGGGCTCGTACCGCAGGACCCCCTCCTCTTTGCTGATACGATCGGAGCAAACCTCCGGTACGGTGCTGTTGAGGCCTCCGAGGAACAGCTCCGAGAGGTGTGTGACCAGGCCGCGATCCTCGAGTTTATTGATTCGCTTCCTGAGGGCTTTGAAACCTATGTCGGTGAACGGGGAGTCCAGCTCAGCGGTGGTCAGAAACAACGACTCGCCATTGCTCGGGCACTCTTGACCCAACCTGATATCCTCCTCCTCGACGAAGCAACGTCCTCCCTCGATAGTGAGAGTGAGTCCTTAATCCAGCGAGCACTTTACCAGGTCCGGGAGCAGTGCATCGTGATCTCCATCGCCCACCGACTCTCAACAGTCCAAAATGCAGACAAGATCCTCGTGCTCCACCGAGGTTCGATCGTTGAAGAGGGAACCCACCAAGAACTCATTCAGGCAGGCGGAACCTACCACGACCTCGTCTCGTATCAACGGCTGATGGAGTAATTACCCCTCGCGGAGATCGACCACCTTCTTCAGAAGGGCGGTAAACTCTTCCGTAAAAGTTCGGAGCTTCGGCAAGCGCCGTTCGGCATGTGGTACGAGGAGGTGGCGATAGAGCTCTTCTGGAGAACCGAGCACTACGAGCGAGAAGTCTCCCACGACGGGGCTCTCGCTGAGGACATTCATCCGCTTTTCAAAGTATCTCCGGGTCAGATACGCACGAATTCGGGCGTACGTGCGGTCTTTCATCTCTCGTGAAAGCCCTCTCCTTCGGAGCACCCCTCGAAGCCGTTGGAGCTCTCGAGGCTCTCGCTGAGCACGACCTTTCCGCTTCTCACGGTGTCCATGAACTCTCGGAGGGTGGTACTCGATAAAGAGATCCCCAAACCGGAAGTCAACGGTCTGGAGATCCCCTCCACTCCCAACCCCGATCGGGACCTGAAAAGTCTTGCCGAATTCGAGAGAAAAGGCCGGAATATACTTCTCTATGAGAAACCCACACGCCGCCTCGGGACGGCTGTGATAGCGAATACCATTCAGAAGGTAGGTGCCGGCGGGAGGGAAGTGAATCGGCCGACGGAGATCTTTCTTCCCCGAAGAGGAAGCCGAAAAGGATTCCGAGAGATCCTGCATAAGAGCGACGACCTCAAGATCGTACTCATGGTCCGCAAGCTTCATCTGCCCCCGTAAGCACTCAGTTTTTCACCCCGCAGCGCTGTCCAAAGAGAGGATCGCATTTCTCGCCGTTTCCCGATACCCGTAATCTGCTGACTCTCTTGGGATGAGCAGAGTTCAAAGAGAGATTCTGCCAGTTGATTCACTTTCTCACTCCGGTAGCATAGGGGGATGGCTCGCTACCTCCTCCTCCAGTTTCGTGCAGAACTTGCGGTCTCCGACGAAGAGCGAGAGACCTTCGCCCGCCAGGCAGAAATTCCCATTCCCGAGATCGCCGTCCGCAACTACCTCCGAGCGGGGGCCGATAGCCCCCTCCTCCATGAAGATCTCGAGGATCTCTCCGGAGTCTTTATCGGAGGAGCAAGCACCGTATCCGCTTCCCAGCTTGAGACCTCCCCACTCCTCCAACAAGCTGCTGAAGACCTTTCGCTGATCATTGAGCGTGATATCCCCACCCTTGCTTCCTGCTTTGGATTCCAACTCGGGGCCCGGATCCTTGGCAAGGAACTGCACAAGAGCGAAGAAGAACAAGAGAGTGGCTCTCTATTCCTAGAGCTCTCACGAGAGGGAGAGCAAGACCCCCTCCTTCAGACCCTTCGCGATCGAGAAACTGGCAAGAGCGGTGGTTTTATCATTACCGTCCATCGAGAGGGGCTCCGAACCCTCCCGGAAGGCACCGTGCGCCTCGTAAAGAACAACTACTGGGAACAGGCCTACCGCATCAGGGGGAAACGATTCTGGGCCTTTCAAGGACACCCTGAGCTCGATTTCGAGGCAGTGAAGGGACGCCTCTGGGTCTACAAGAACGAGTACGACCTTGACGATGCTGCCTATGAAAAGATCCTCGCACAGTTTCGGCACCACAACGAGGCAAACGATCTCCTCAAGGTGTTTTGCGAACTTCACTCATCGTAACGTTTTCAGCACCTTTTCTGCGAGCGACTTTGGCATTCTTCCGGCTTTGGCGATCTCTGCTGCGGAGGCGGTGCGGATCTGCTTGAGGCTCTTGAAATGCTTCAGGAGCCGTTGCCGACGCTCGGGGCCGATCCCGGGGATGTCATCCAGTTGAGAGCGGTGCGATCGCTTGCTCCGGACTTTTCGGTGAAACTCTATGACGTACCGGTGTGCCTCATCTCGTACCCGTTGCAGGAATCGGGTTGACTCGGCACTGGCTTCAAGGGCGATCGGGGCTTTGACGCCGGGAAGGAAGATCCGCTCCCCCTTGAGATCACTCGCGATGCTTCTTGATCCAACCCCCCGCTTTGCTCCACTCGCATCCCGAATCTTGGCGAGGCCAACGATCTCTACCTCCACCCCAAGCTCAGCAGCAACGGTTGTGGCCCGTTCAAGCTGCGCTGCTCCTCCATCAATGATCAAGAGATCCGGAAGGAGCTCGTTCGTATTCTCTCCCTTCAGCCGAGAGAGTTTGCGACGGACCACCTCCTCAACAGCCGCAAAGTCGTCCGGCTTGTCCTGAAACGAGAGCTTGTACTGCCGATACCGAGACTTATCTGGCTCACCGTCGTAAAAGCTCACGATCGCTCCCACGATATTGCTCGCCTGCAGATTCGAGATATCGAGACACTCTATCCGCCTCGGCATCTGCGAGAGACGACAGATCTTGGCGATCGCTTCGGCGACCTGCTGATACCGAGACTCTTTATTGAACTGCGCGATAAAGTGTTCACGGGCGTTCAACTGCGCGAGACCGAGCAGCCGAAACTTTGACCCCTTCTGCGGGACGTGCAGAGTCACCCGACGACCCCGCTCTTCCGAGAGCCTCTCGGTCAAGAGCTCCTCCGACTCAATGGGGACCGGAAGGAGGATCTCTTCTGGGATATCGCGTCCCCGTTTGTAGAACTGATCGAGGGCAGAGGACAACACCTCCTCATCAGGGACCTCCACCTGCTCAAGGCAGTAGTTAAAACTCTCTGAGATCCGTCCATTTCGCATCCGGAGCAGCGAAAGCACCGCAAGGGTTTCCTCACGGTAGAGGGAAAAGACATCACGACTCTCGCCACCGACCGAGACAAACGACTGTCGATCAGAGAACTTCTCGACGATCGCCAGACGATCGCGATACACACCGGCGTCCTCAAACCGGAGTTCATCAGCGGCGCTCTCCATCAGGGAGGCCAGCTCACTTCGTACCAACTCGGTCTTTCCGTTCAAGATATCGATCGCCTGGTCAAGCCACCGATCATACTGGCCCCGATCGACCTCTAAACAACACGGCCCAGAACACCTCTTAATCTGATACTCGAGACACGGACGCTGTCGATTATAGAAGGTAGCATCTCGACAGGTCCTCAGGGGAACGACCTTCTTGATCAGATCAAGCACGGTTTTTAGTTCATACGAGAAAGTAAACGGACCGTAGTAGTCGGCGCCATCGTTCCCCGGCCTCCGCACGAGCTCGAGTCGGGGCCAGGCAGCTCGACGATCGACTCGTACATGAAGGTATGACTTGTCATCCTTCAGTCGGATATTGTAACGCGGCTTGTATTTCGTAATCAGATCACGCTCAAGGACAAAGGCCTCGTTCTCATTCGCCGTAACGATCACCTCGATATCTTGGACACGCTTGATGATATAGGGGATCGTAAAGCGACCATCTCCCCCGGAAAAGTACGAGCGCACCCGATTGCGGAGCTGCTTCGCCTTCCCAACATAGATCACCTCTCCGCTCGCATCCTTCATGAGGTACACCCCGGGACGTTTCGGGAGTTTTGCAACGCGATCCGTGAGAGAGTTCTGCTCCATAAGCTATGCGAGGGTCATAATCCGTTCGGTGAGAGACTGGATCGAATCGCGCAGCTCAGCCGCTTTCTCAAACTCTCGCTTCGCGGCAGCATCAAACATCTGCTTCTTCAGCGACTCGATCAATCGCTTCTGAGCTCGTACATCCTCAGGAACGGCGATCTCTTCCTCTCCAACGACAAGAGCAGTCACCTCCTCATCTTGCTCCACCAGTGGAGCCTGCTCTGAACGGGAAGCTGAGCGGGGAGTAATTCCGTGCTCGCGGTTAAAAGCCGCTTGAATCTCCCGCCGCCGAGTGGTCTCGTCAATCGCGGCTTGCATGGAACCAGTAATCGTATCCCCATAGAGAATCGCTCGGCCATGAAGATTCCGCGCTGCCCGCCCAACGGTCTGGATCAGGGACGGACCAGAGCGGAGGAATCCCTCCTTGTCCGCATCAAGCACCGCAACGAGACTCACCTCCACGAGATCAAGCCCTTCGCGTAAGAGGTTAATCCCAATCAACACATCGAACTCACCCTTCCGAAGACCTCGGAGGATATCAACCCGTTCAATCGTCTTCACATCTGAGTGCAGGTACCGACAGGCGATCCCGTTCTCACGGAGAAACTCGGAGAGGTCCTCTGCCATCCGCTTCGTAAGGGTGGTAACGAGCACCCGCTCATCGCGCTCAATAACATCGTGAATCTCTCCGAGAAGGTCATCGATCTGATTCTTTGCTGGCCGCACTGAGATCTCCGGATCGAGCAGCCCCGTTGGTCGGTTCACCTGCTCGACGACGACCCCTTCGCTCAGCTCCAGCTCACGGGCGCTCGGAGTTGCAGAGACAAAAACCGTCTGCCCCACCCGCTCCCAAAACTCCTCGATATTCAGGGGCCGATTGTCGAGCGCCGATGGGAGACGAAACCCGTAGTCGACGAGGCTCTGCTTTCTCGCCTGATCGCCGTTGTACATTCCTCCTATCTGAGGGAGGGTGACGTGGCTTTCATCGATGATAAGCAGAAACTCCGGCGGAAAGTAATCAAGGAGCGTCGTTGGAGGTGCTCCGGCCTCTCGACCGGCGATATGTCGGCTATAGTTCTCTATCCCCGGACAGAAGCCAGACTCTTGCAGGAGCTCAAGATCGTAAAGGGTCCGCTGTTCAAGCCGTTCCGACTCAATAAAACGCCCCTGATTGCGGAGTCGAGGGAGCCACTCTTCTAACTCCCGCTTGATCCGCTTGCGGGCTTCGGCCACCCGCTCTCCTCCCGTGACAAAGTGGCTCACCGGATAGACCGAGAGACGGCGCAGGGGACGCACGGTGTGGCCAGTAATCGGATCGAGGAGGAAGAGCTCTTCTACCTCATCACCAAAGAATGAGATCCGGTAGGCGACCGTATCCTCATCAGCGGGAAAGATGTCGAGGGTATCTCCTCGAGCTCGGAAGGTCCCACGCCGAAACTCCACATCAGAGCGGCGATACTGCATCGTCACCAATTGGTGAATCGCCTCTTCGCGACTCAGCTCCTGCTCCGTCTCCACAAAGAGCATCATCCGAAAGTAATCTTCCGGAGCTCCGAGGCCGTAGATGCAGCTCACACTCGCCACCACCACGACATCCGTCGTCTCCAAGATCGCCCGCGTCGCGCTGTGGCGAAGCTTATCGATCTCTTCATTAATCGCCGAATCCTTTTCGATATAGGTATCGGTGGAGGGGACGTACGCCTCTGGTTGATAGTAATCGTAGTAGGAGACGAAATAGCGGACCCGATTTTCCGGAAAGAACTCACGAAACTCGCTGTAGAGCTGGGCAGCAAGGGTTTTATTCGGAGCGATCACGAGAGCCGGTCTCCCGTGCTTCTCGATCACGTTGGCCATGGTGTAGGTCTTTCCCGAGCCAGTCACCCCGAGCAGCGTCTGAAAGGGCACTCCCTGAGAGAGGTTCTCAGAGAGCTGGCCGATCGCCTGGGGTTGATCGCCAGCCGGCGGAAAGGGCGCTTTCAGCCGAAATGGAACCTCTTCTAAGGAGAGAGATTCGATAAACTCCGACCGACGCACCATACCGGAGGATACTCCCGACTATGCTCTCTCGGCGTCGGCGACTTTCTTCTTCGCAAGCTGGACCGCGGCTGCCTCTGGGAAGAGATCACACCGTTCTGACTCGGCGAGGATCTGCTTTGTCGTGTCAAAGATAGCGTCGACCTTCTCTTGCACCCACGACTCTTTCCACCCTCCCTCATTGAGCTCAGCTCCAACCGAGATCACCCCACCAGAATTAATCACAAAGTCAGGGAGGTAGAGAATCTCACGTTGTTGTAACTGCTCATACACCGAGGAGTCTGAGAGCTGGTTGTTGGCGGCACCGGCGATCACCGAGGCCTTCAATCGAGGGATGGTCTCTGAGTTCACCGTCTGGCCGATCGCACACGGGCAATAGATATCACACTCAACGTCGTAGATCTCATCGGGAGAGACCCCCTGCACGTCGAAGTCACGTACCACTCCACTGAGGGTCGACTCATAGGTGTCCGTAACGACTACCCGAGCACCGAGTTTACAGAGTCCCTCAACGATGTACCGTCCAACATGACCGACACCCTGAACGGCAACCGTTTTTCCCTCAAGCGAACGAGAACCGAAGCGGTGCTCCACCCCAGCTTGAATAGAGATCACCACCCCCTGCGCTGTCCACGGTGATGGGTCACCAGCACCACCCTTATCTTTTGATATCCCGGTGGCGTGTGGAGTGTATTCCTTAATCCAATCGATATCTTGCTCGGTAGTCCCCATGTCCTCCGCGGTGACATACCTTCCGCTGAGAGAGTCCACACACCGCCCAAACTGTTCGAAGAGCTCCTGACGCTTTTCGGTAAAGTGCGGGTCGATCAAGATACACGCCTTCCCTCCTCCGAGCTGCATCCCCGCAAGAGCACTCTTGTACGTCATCCCTTCAGCGAGACGAAGCACGTCGTCCATGGCTTCATTCTCATTCTCGTATTCCCGGAGGCGACATCCACCGAGCGCAGGACCGAGAACGGTATTGTGAATGGCGACAAAGGCCTTCAATCCGACCTCTGGGTAGTGAAAAAATACTACCTGCTCGTGACCACGCTCTTGGACTTCTTGAAAAAGAGAAAAACTCATAGGACCACTCCTCGTACTGCTCTAACTCGAGGGAGGATACACCAGAACAGAAAAAAACGGAAAAACGTCGGCCAAAAAAGGCCAGATTCCGAGAGCCCCTCAAAAAAGGGGAACTACGGCTTCCGAACTCCGCCATCAGCAGGGGAGATATTGCGCTGAAACTCTACGGTGTACGGGGGAACATCCCGTGGGGCTTCTTCTTTTGTCACGTCATAGGAAATCTTCTTGCAGCCCACCACTGAAAGAATCACGAGGGCGAGAGCGACCAAAGAAAGTGAAGGGGAGAAGTATCGCGAGAGGAATCTCTTCATAATGCTTCAGATATTTCAGTAAGATAGCCAAATCCAATAGCTAGACCGTGACACACCACGGAGCGGAACACCAGCCCTCTCCTCACACGTCGAACCGGACCCCTTGAGCGAGTGGGAGCTCGGTCGAATAGTTAATCGTACAGGTCTGACGGCGCATATACTGCTTCCAAGCATCACTCCCCGACTCCCTGCCCCCTCCGGTGTCCTTTTCTCCGCCGAAAGCTCCCCCGATCTCCGCCCCTGAAGTGCCGATATTGACGTTCGCAATCCCACAGTCGCTCCCCGCGGCAGAGAGAAAGCGCTCAGCGGACTGAAGAGAAGTCGTAAAGATGGCGGAACTCAATCCCTGCGGAACAGAGTTCTGAAGCTCAATCGCCTCAGTAAGATCCTTGACCTGGAGAAGATAGAGAATGGGGGCGAAGGTCTCCTCACCCACGATCGGGGCAGTGGGAGCGATCTCGATCAAGGTTGGCTCCACAAAGAGAGACGACGGCATCCCCTCCATCCGTTTTCCACCGGCAAGGACTTGCCCCCCCTGCTCTTTGGCAGTGGCGACCGCCCGCTCGAACTGCACCACCGCTTCCTCTCGAATGAGGGGCCCCATGAGTGTGTCTTCCTCAAGCGGATCCCCGATTCGCACCTGCCCGTAGGCACTGACGAGTCGCCTCTTTACCTCCTCATACGCTCCCGGAGTACAGAGTAATCTTCGCGTCGTCGTACACCGCTGCCCCGCCGTACCGACCGCCCCAAAGAGCACCGCTGGTAGCACGAGAGAGAGGTCGGCGTCGTCGAGGACGATCATCGCGTTATTGCCCCCCAACTCGAGGAGGCTCTTGCCGAGCCGCTCTCCGACTACCGCTCCCACAGAACGCCCCATCGCACACGAACCCGTTGCCGAAACGAGAGGAATCCGACGATCTGCAGCGAGCTGCTTGCCAAGCGCTGGCCCGTCGCTCACGACAAGCCCGAAGAGGCCAGGAAAACCGTGCCGCTCAGCAACTTCTCGGCACACCGAATTGATCGCAATCGCAGAGAGCGGAGTAAGCTCTGAGGGCTTCCAGAGCACCGCATCCCCACACACCGCCGCGATCATGGCGTTCCATGCCCACACCGCCATCGGAAAGTTAAAAGCAGAGATAACACCTACGGTTCCGAGGGGGTGCCACTGCTCGTACATCCGGTGAGATGGTCGCTCCGAGTGCATCGACAATCCATAGAGCTGCCTCGACAGGCCGACGGCAAAGTCCGCAATGTCGATCGCTTCTTGAACCTCACCCAACCCCTCAGAGAGGATCTTTCCCATCTCAAGTGAGATCAAGGTTCCAAGCGCCTCTTTCTCCTCCCGTAAACGCTCACCAACCTGTCGGATAATCTCTCCCCGTTGCGGAGCCGGGAGAACTCGCCACCGTTGAAAGGTCTCGGCTCCATCGGCGATTACCTGCTCGTACTCTTTCTCCGTCGCCTGTTGGACCACTCCGAGCACCGCTCCATCCGTGGGAGAGAGACTCTGGAACACCCCTCCGCTGCCCGGATAGTGAACACTGCCGAACGCTCCACCTATCGGCGATCCTTCATCGAACCCAAAATGGCGCTGCACCTCTTCTCTTTTCATCGGCTTCCCTCAACGATACCCTTCCTCTGACGACTATTTCTTACAGTATCGTGTGCAGAGACTACCGCAATATGAAAATCTCCACCGAATCACCCGAAGCCCCCCTCCCCTTCGAAACAGTGATGAGCTCACTTCCTGAGCTCCGAGACACCGTCATCCTCGCCAGCGCTTCCGCCCTCGCACGGATCTTCGAAGAGAAAGAGATCCTCACCCGCGCAGGACAGAACTTTCTTTCGGAGCTCCCGAGGCGGGAAGATCCTGAAACGCCGTGGGAGGTGCAGACCCATTCGCTCACCTATCGCATCCGAGAGCTCCCCATAGGAGGGCATGAGTTCGCCGAGATAGCCCTTCATTCGCAGGAGGGTGCAGATTATCCTGCTGTCCCCATCCTCGCACTCCGTATCCGAGGTAACGGAGAGCCACTTCGGATACAACGCTCATCGGCAACCACCGATCGGGGAGAGCTCTCAAACGAACAGCAGTTGCGCCTCCTCAAAGGCGATTCAATCCCCGAAAATAACGCCTTTCCCGTCCTCACCCGATATCTTGGAAACCTGACACTCGCACTCCTGCCCCTCGTCAACCACCTCTTTCAGGAGAATGCTCACTCAATACCCCTGACCCTCACCGATTGGGCGCTCGCGCTCGACGAAGAAGCCGCGCGAAGAGACCTCACCCTGCTCGAAGAATGATAGAGCGCTTAAAACGCCCGATAGTGGAAAGCTATAGTGGAAAGCTATAGTGGAAAGCTATACTGGAAGACGAAAATAACAGGAAAAGAAGAACAACAACGAAAGATTCTTGCGGGGGCAGGATTTGAACCTGCGACCTTCGGGTTATGAGCCCGACGAGCTACCGGGCTGCTCCACCCCGCGTCATCTGAAGTTGATAGTGATAGATGATTCGGGAGGAAGTGTCAACTTCCCGGCAATCACACCAGGGCACCAGATTGTTTTTTTGTGAGCCCACGATAATTTGCTAGGAAAAGAGCCGATAGCAGACGTATTGAAGCGGGTCGTTCTTCGCCACCTCAGTCTCCTCCGGGCTCCTGCCCTCCGTCCGAGGCGTCGCGCTAAACGGACGTCCTGTCCGTTTTTAACGCGCTCGAATCCGCCATGGAACAACGATCCGCTTCAATACTCAATTCATTGATGAGAGCTATTAGGCGGCGAGCTGATAGTCTTCTTGGTGCGGAGAAGGGAGAGAGTTGCAATACTCGGCTAGATCGGCACACGTCAGATGAGCGACTCACCGTGCTATGTTTTTAATGGTGTTGGCCATCAGGAGTGAGATAGCAAAGCTGCGTAAGGCAGACATATTTTCCGGCAAAAATCAGCTTGAGAAAAACTGAAGCGAACCTCAACTCGTACGCGGAGTGATAGAATCACACTCAATCCTTTCGAGAAGATTCCAGTAAATCCCGGATGTAGCTACTGTATTCATCCCCCATCGGTAACTCGAAATCCGCAGCTATGTGCCGCCTGCTGAATACCGACTTCTCTCCGGTTACCGGATTAGCACCCTGCTTATCTACTGTCTCCCACTTCAATCCAATACCACGACGATGCCACTTCGGAGTGTCATTAAAGTTCGTTCCATACTGAAATAAAAGCTCATTCTTCTCGGAGACAGAGACTCCCCGAAGCCGTTCGGTTGCATCCCGTGCGCTGAGTCCAGCTTTTCGCAAAGCCCAGTAGCAGTGAGCATTAAGTGAATTTCGATGGGCATCCTCACTACGCCAACGAAAATAATCGACTACTACATCTCTATTCGGTAGCTGTGAAATACGACAATCAAAACAAGCTAACTTCCCAAAAAGCAGAGTAAATTTCCCACTCGCCTCTCCAGCAAGAACAGAGTTCAGTTTTCTTACCTTCCGTCCAAAGGCATCATCAAGTGGATGAAAAAGTAGAGAGATCTCATCACTCTCTGTGTATCCATAAACGATATTAAAACCGCAATTCATAAGATGCTTCACGGTATCAACCATGTAGTCACGAAACTTCAGATCGAAAGGAACCTCAAGCTGACTCTCTTCTTTCGTTAGCCGGGTAAATGACCGACCATCCAGTCGAGCTACGATGAAAATATCAGGGAGAACACAGTGATCATGAGCTGTCTCGTACAGCCGCATTTTTCGATCAAGCTCATTAAACTTCATCGTTCCACTCTGAAACAGCAAACTCTCCTGTAGAGCCAAGCTGTACGTAGTACAACATATCAAAACCCTCGGCTAATTGTGGGAGAACAAGCTTACTGTGGG
The DNA here is from genome assembly GCA_022763385.1 of bacterium. Lineage (GTDB taxonomy): Bacteria > Bdellovibrionota_C > UBA2361 > UBA2361 > RFPC01 > RFPC01. Next base: position 4,795 of record JALEGQ010000048.1, on the reverse strand, counting down.
TGCCCTGAATTCCTCTATCAGGCACTCGCTCCGACTCGTCCCGAGAGGCATTTCTCTCCAAAAGATCTCGAATCTTCGATTCAAAGTAATAACCCTTTATGAAAAAATCAGAGTTCTTAGCCACTGCAATATATTTCTCACGATCCTCAACAGTAGGATTCGTATTGTCTACCACAAACGGTTGCTTCATCTGAATGCAGGTTTGAAGAAGAAGTGACTCTCTATGCCGAGTTTTCAGCATGTCTAAATTTATCCGAACATGAGTATTACGAAAACACTCCTGAAAGAATGTCGATTTTCCTGAAGCCTGTGCACCGATAAATATCACCGCTTCCATTCAACACTCTTCTCACTCACTTCCCGGCAGTCACGAAGCTTTTTTCGAAAAGACCACCTCTCGCAACTGCCCGTACCGCTCTTCGCTCAGGGCAACCATCTCACCCCGTCGAACCTTACCGAGGTGAAACGGTCCGTGAGAAACCCGATGGAGCTTCAGAACCGGGTGGTGTACGTGCTCCATCAGTCGACGAATAATTCTCTTCTTTCCTGACGAAAGGGAGACCTTCAGCCACGTCGCGTCCTGTTGCGTCTTCATGATCGAGACCTCGGCGCGGATCGGACCATCCTTTAGCCGCACCCCTCGGCGTAGGCGACGAACCGTCTTCTCACTTACCACACCAGAGACCCGAACTTCGTATACCCGCTCCCACCCGTAACGGGGGTGGAGCAACCGATTCGCCAAGTCGCCATCATTCGTGAGAATCACAAGCCCAGTGGACTCAAAGTCCAGCCGTCCAACGGGAAAGTACCCCTCCTCATTCTTTCCGAGGTAGTGCGCGAGACATTTCCGCTTCTCCGGATCACTCAAGGTCGATACGATATTCTTTGGCTTGTGAAAAAGAAGGAGCCCGTGTTTCTGAGGACGGATCACCCGCCGCCCGACCTTCACCGTATCCTTTGCCGGATCAACTTTGGTCCCGAGCTCACTCACCACCGTGCCATTCACCCGCACGCGACCTTCTTCTATGAGCTCTTCGGATCCCCGGCGAGAAGCAACCCCACACTGAGCAAGATACCGGTTCAAGCGGACGGTTGACATACGTCCTCGTGAACAACTTCTTCCTCCTGATCCTCGTCCTGCCCCTCGTGCACCTCAAGCTGGTGAAGGTCTCTGAGGGTGGGAAGTTCACCAAGACTCGACAGTCCGAAAACTTCGAGAAACTGTGACGTCGTTCCAAAGAGCGCCGGCTGACCGATAGATTCCTGATGACCAACGATCTTCACAAATCCTCGATCGATCAATGTTTTGAGCGTCGGCGTAGCATCGACTCCACGGATTTTCTCAACATCCGCGCGAACGATCGGCTGCCGGTAGGCCACTATCGCAAGGGTCTCAAGCGCCTGCTGACTCAGCCGCTTTGGTCGAGCTGCCCGAAGCTGCTGGATAAACGGGGCAAAGGTGGCCTTTGTCCGAATCTGAAACTTTTCACCGACAGAGAACAGCTCAACCCCACTCTCTTCAAGCGACAACCGCATGGAAAGAGAATCGAGAATCTCTAGCACCTCCTTCTTCGGAAGCAGGCAAGCATCAGCGATCTTCTTCGCCGTTAACGGCTCACCACTCGCATAGAGCAGCGCCTCAACTAAGGCCTGCCGTTCACTCTCTGAAAAACGAGCAACGCGCTCCTCGCGGATCTGTGCGGAAAAAAGCTCTTCTTCTGAAGACTCCTCCGACGCATCTGACGCCTCCACCGCATCATCTGCAACAGCGCGCTCTTCTTCGACCTGCTCTCCCTGTTCTTCACTCATTGACGGCACTCTCCGTATCACCACTCTCGTTGCTTGGCTCATCGAATTCAGAATCAAACTCTTCGATCGACCCCAGCCCCTGTTCGTCCGAACCAACCTGTCCGGCCAAACCAACGACGATCTCATCTTCCTTCTGACTCACCGTGATCACCTGTCGCTTGCACAGCTCTAGCAGCGCCACAAAGGTTCCGACCACGTACTGTCGAGGATACGGTCCTCCCCGACGAAATTCGAGAACGGTATCCCCCTCGCTCGCCTTCATCACCGAACTCTCCACCAGAGATTCAAACGATAAGGCCTCTGAAGATCCCTTCAGGAGGTCGAGCACCGACATCATCTGGTCGACAATAGAGACCGTATCAAGAGTGATCTCATACTTCGGCTCACCCTCTCCATCCCGTTGCAACACCTTTCGAAAAGCCACACCGAGAAGATAGGGATCGTGCTCCCGATAGGTTTCTGGCGGAGCCGGAAAATCAGACAACGATGGAGGAGGAGCAAACACATCTGTTCCGTACATGGGGAGCTCCGCCAACATCGCCGCCCCCTCCTGGTACACCGCTGCCTCCTTCAACTGGAGCAGAAGCCGCTCGTGGGGGTCGACAAAATTCCCCTCATCATCAAGCTCAAGTTCTACCGGTTCAGCGAGCATCACCGAAGATTTGATAGAAACAAGCGTAGAAGCGATCACGAGATATTCCCCAGCAATCTCGAGATCGAACTTCTTCATATTCTCGAGACAAGCAACGTACTGATCCGCCACGTACGCGAGCGAAATCTTCTCGATCTCCAGCTCATTCTTCTTCACGAGGTGGAGCAACAGATCCACAGGACCGAAAAAATGTTCGGTCTCAACCGTGAACATCCCCTCCAGCGCCACCAAGGGCTTCTTTCTCTCTGGCGCCTTCGTCACCGCACTTCCCCCAGAAACAGAGCCAGAAAAAGAGATTGGAGCTCCCTTCCCACTCACTTCACCGAAATTCTGTCCCTCTTCCAAGACCTCTCCCGTCGTTCCATCCCACACTATACCGTGCGCGCTACGCTATGAGTACTTTAACTTACTTTAACAAGCAACGAGTGTCCAAAGGGCATTATCAGAACAGCGTTCTATCCACAACTATCGAATATAAAAGCCTTTTTTGCAACCCTCAGGGGTGTCTGACACCCGTTTGGTGGTGTTGCTGGCGGTAGGAGGCGAGGAGCACGGCGGCGGCTTGCGAGACGTTGAGGGAGTCGATCTTTCCGAGCATCGGTATCTCGATCAGAAAGTCGGCTTCTTGCTGAATCAACGGTTGAACTCCTCGCCCTTCGCTGCCAAGGACGCAGACACACCGCTCGGGGAAAGAAAAGTCGTGCAGCGAGGTGGCAGAGCCGCCAACGGCGGTGACGCACACCCAGTAACCGCCCTTTCGAAGGGCGCTCAGCGCGGTGCGGAGGTTCGAAACTGGGCAGTAGGGAACGAGCTCTGTTGCACCGGCCGCAATCTTGGTCACCGCGGGGGTGATACCTGCTCCTCGATTTTTTGAGGTCAGAATCGCTCGCGCACCGAAGCACTCAGCCGCTCGAAAAAGGCTCCCGAGATTTTGTGGATCAGAGATTTCATCCAGAGCGAGCAGGAGTGACTGCTCCGCGGGCTCCGCCACGAGTCGCTCGAGCGGTTCGGGCTCTCGGGGGGTAAGCAGGAGGGCTACCCCTTGATGGTTCACTCCGTGAGCAAGCTTCGCAAGCTCTTCCTCCTCCCCTCGCCGCACGGGGATCCGGAGCGCAGTGGCCTGGTCTTGTAAGGCTGTGCTTCTCTCTGAGGTGCACAGCAACTCACGGGCTCGCTCTGGGCACCACCGAAGTACTTCCTGTACGGCTCGAACACCGTATACCGCGACGACGTCACGGGGACTCCGCTCTCTCGACTTCTTTCCCCGCTTCGAGGGAGAAGAACGGCCGCTCACAGAACTCCCCTTGAGAGCTCGTCAACGCTACTTCTTTGAAGAGTAGTCACGAACAGTTCCCTTCGCTTCAACGGCGGCATTGATTCGCTTGAGCGCTGAGATATATGCACAGGTACGAAGATCTGCTCCGTGCTCCTTTCGCAACTCACTCACATCCGAGGCAGCACTCTCCATGATCTTCTTTAACTTCTCGTGAACCTTTTCCTCTTCCCAGTAAAAGCCTTGGCGATTCTGCACCCACTCGAAATAGCTCACCGTAACACCACCAGCATTCGCGAGGATATCCGGAATCACGTGCTGACCATTCCCAAAAAGAATGTCATCTGCATCGGGAGTAATTGGGCCGTTCGCAAGCTCAACTAAGAGTTTCGCTCGAATCTTCGGTGCATTCTCCTTCGTAATCACATTCTCGAGCGCTGCTGGGGCGAGCACATCAACGTCAAGCTGAAGAAGCTCTTCGTTCGTTATCTTCTGGTGATCGACGGACTCACACACCGACCCCTCGCAGTACACCGCCTCAAGTTGCCTCGTCTCACGCTTTCTCTGGTAGACACTGGAAGGATCCAAACCGTCTTCACAGTAGATAGCTCCTTTTGAATCAGAAACTGCTACGATCTTATGCCCAGCTTCGTGAGCCAACCGAGCAAAGTGATAGCCAACATTCCCGAAGCCCTGAACGGCGATACGGAGCTGCTTTCCACTGATCTTTAGCCCGTCACGAAGGACTTCCATACAGTAGAATCCACCCCGTCCAGTAGCATCCTCTCTTCCCTTCGATCCTCCCAGCGCAATCGGTTTTCCGGTGATAATCGCCGGCGTGAAAGCACGACGAATATTCGAGTACTCATCAACCATCCATCCCATGATCATACTGTTGGTGTACACATCAGGAGCCGGGATATCGACATCAGGTCCAATAAAATCCGCAATAGCTGACATGTAGCTGCGAGAGAGCCGTTCGATCTCGAGCAGTGAGAGCTCTTTGGGATTGACCGTAACGCCCCCCTTTCCTCCACCGTACGGGATACCGACGACCGCAC
>JALEGQ010000047.1 GCA_022763385.1 bacterium | reverse complement strand
TTCTTGTCATCCCCTGATCGGGGATGTCGTTTTTTTGAATGGTTACTTGTCTTCACCCCCAAAGAGCCCCCTGAGGGGGCTTTCCCTCATCATTCGTCGACTTTGCCACTAGAAACGGTTCAAATGACGCTGAATAGTTACGTTTTTGAAATTATTCGACCACTCTTCTTCCCCTCCTCCAACGGGATCGCTAATGTATGGGACGGAGAGCGTTCCCTCTTGGGCAATTTCCCCACAGAGCGTATGGCTGGAACGTCGAATTTTGGGAGGAGAAGAGATGAGTGATAGCTGGGATACCCGACGAAAGGCCCTTGAAGAAGAGTATTTTCAGAAAAAGGATGCCGAAGCGCTTGCGAGGATCCAATCACGCCAAAACACCACCCCCCGACTCAGTCCGGTTACCGGAGAACCGCTGGAACAGCGAACCATTATGGGAGTTGTCGTTGACCAGTGTCCGAAAACGGGCGGAATCTGGCTCGACAACGGAGAGCTGGAAGAGATCCTGAAGGCGGCAACACACCAAGAAAGCGAAACGGGCAAAAACCTGCTCGCAGAATTCTTTGCCACGATTACCGGAAGGTAGTCCGTTCCCTTCAGCAGAGCCTAGGCTTTGTCGGAACAGGAGTCCGTCGCGAGGTTTTTCAGAAGTAGGACTCCTTTTCCGAGAGAGCCTAAGGACGATCCACAAACTTCTCGAGGGCCGACTTGAGGTCTCGGTTCGGGGCGATATCATTCGCGGCACGGCGGGATGACACTGGCGAGGCCTCCGTACTGGTGCGTTCTCCCTGGGCTCGTATGGCGGTGTGCCTCTCCTGAGAGCCCTGTCGCTCCTGGTGGCCGTGACTGAGAGCGCGGTGACTCTCTAGTAGCCTGGCGCGAGTATCTCGGAGCGTTATCCGCATCCCCGCCCAACTCGCTGCGGACACCTGCTGTATCCGGTCAGGCTCTGTGAGGTCCTCAATCATGGCGAGCAGATCGGTTACTTCAAGAATAGTGTGGAGTGATGGTGAGTTATCCATGGGTGGTGTAGTCCTCTTCCGAACGGTACTCGAGTTCTGTTACGATGCACGAAGGCGGGAGTGCGACGCACCCCTCACCTGCTTTTCTCGGAAAGGACGAAATATCACCCCGTGTCACCGAAACGAACATCACCGAAGAGCGACACCCTGTGGTACTCCCTGGTGGGAGAGCTGCTGAGATGGCGAAAACCTCGCTCGCGACGGAGTCAATTGAAGAGCGGTTCCTCTCGGAGAAGCGGAAACAAGCAACGAAGAACCCAAAAACTCGCCTCTGACCCTGAACTGGCGGAGATCTGGAGCGCTCTCATAGAGCTCTACTTTCCAGAACGACGAGACCTTCTCCGCTATACCGTTATCTGGAGTAAGAGGAACCAGATCCGAACCCTCGCCTCGTGCAATATCGACTCATGCCGGGTCCGAGTAGCAAGAGAGCTCAACTTCCCAGAGCACACCGAGTGGCTGTCTCCCCTGCTCTACCACGAAATGTGCCACGCCGTGCTCGGCACATCGATACGGCAACCGGGCGAAAAGACCCGCTGGCACGGCCCAGAATTTCGAAAACTCGAGCGCCGTCACCCTGCCATCCCAGCCTTCGACCGCTGGGTGAAGGGAGGAGGCTGGACGAAAGCCGTCCGGAGCCACCGAGCCAAGCAGGCCCACCAACGACGAAAGCTCGCCACAAACTCAAAATAGCGCTGTCATTCCAACACCTTAGCTTTTTCACCACATGTCTGACACCTGGGGACGACGCTAATTCTCCGGGGATTATTGACCTGGCGATGAAATCTTGGGTAAAATCGTGGGGTTGCTCTCGGCTCCGGGTCATTCGACCGTCGAGCGCCGACAATCTTAGAAATGTGAACCGGGTGAGAGCATAGCTCTCTGTGAAATAGATGAGAGCGTAGCTCTCCGTGAAATAGATGAGAGCGTAGCTCTCCGTGAGAAGGGATGTACTGAAGGAAATATGTCAGATTCTGGTGAAAATAGTAGTGCGAAGAAGGAAGAGCTCCTCAACGGGATGCCAAAGGATAAGTACACCTCTTTTAAGCCGCAGTCTTCAGACCGCGTAAAGGGTTCTCCGATGGAGGTCGTGGTCGACCACGGGGTAGAACGAGCGATTAAGGTTCTCAAGCGAAAGCTCATTAAAGAAGGGCTCTTTAAGGAGCTCAAGTCTCGTCGGTACTACTCCAAACCGAGCGAAGAGAAGAAGAGAAAGCTCAAAGAGTCTCTCAAAAAGATCCGAAAAGAAGAGTCTCGTAGACAGAAGTCCCAAGTTACCTTTTAGGGGCGGGTTTGAAGATTCTGAGCAGGTATATACTTCGAGAAGTACTTACCTACTTTGCCATTAGTCTCTTCATCTTCACCGGCATCCTCTTTACCCTGCGGGTTTTGAAGCTGACTTCCCTCATTGTGAACAAGGGGGTCCTTCTCTCTCAGGTACTGCTCGTATTTCTCTCGGTTATTCCGGCCTTCCTTGAGATCGCCGTTCCGTTGGCAGCCCTCCTTGGGCCGATGCTTACCCTTGCTCGCCTCTCGGGAGACTCCGAGGTTATCGTTATCCGAGCCAGTGGCAT
>JALEGQ010000046.1 GCA_022763385.1 bacterium | reverse complement strand
GCTGGTCTCGTTTTTATTTATGCAGGCGGCTTGTCTTTCTTGGGATTCAAGAGGTCTCTCGGTGGGGGGGGCTTTCGGGTTTCTGGTTTGTTACTTATCTTTAGTCATTAGTTTTACGGGGAAGAGAATATGGTTCGGTGTGCATTCCTTTTTGGTTTTACTCTTTTTCTGAGTGGGTGTTTTCTTGCTTCTTCTGGGGAGCAGACTCACTATCATGAGCAGATAACGCTCGGGTCAGAGCTTTTGGATCTCCAGAAAGCTCGAGAGTCTGGGGTTATCTCGGAAGAAGAGTTTTTAATGCTAAAACACGCAACCCTGAAGAGAGCTCTCGGAGAAGAGCAGGGCGCATAGCTCGTTGTGTCAGGCACCCCGTACTGATCTCGATGCTGTGGAGGCACCTTTTTCTCACAGTAGGCTTTGAGCTTTGCTTCAGCGGCTTGTCTTTCGAGATCAGGGATGGGCATACATTTCTCCTATACGTAGCTCTTCAAGAAGTCTCTCGGAGGGCGTTAATCTCTCCGAGAATCGCTTCTATTCGGTGTTTGGCGTTTTTATGGGCTCGGTACGAGATGGAGTCCTCTCCTTTTCGGTTCCGGATCTCTTCGAGTCTTTGGTGGTAGTCGATGGGCTCTCCTGTGGGGCCCGTTTGAACATCGCAGTAGGTGATAATCTTCGCGCCGAGCTGTTCTGAGGGGGTGAACGGGGGGAATCCTCTCAGTTCGGTGACCTCAAGCGAGTTGCTGTGGCCTTCAATCAGTTCGGCAAGGAGTGGCTCTTTGCGGTGCCGGAGGTAGTTGGCACCATCGATGGGGTGCCATCCGGTGACTTCATAGGGGGTGTGCTCGCTCAGGTAGTGCTTCAGCTCAGGAAGGTATCCGATGTCGTGGAGGAGGCTTGCTCGGAGGATCTGATCGTGGGCTGAGGGGGCAAGCACCGATGCCGGAAGCGACTTGAGTACTTCCTCGGTGAACCGAGCCACTCGGAGAATATGGGCGAGTCTTTCGGGACTTTCTCGAAAAGAATAAGCAAGAAGCCGCTCGATCTCCTCCCGAGCGGTGAGGTCAACCGTGGCGATGCAGATGAAACTTGAGTGTCCTGGCATCTCAGATACCTACCTAACACGTGAACGCTTATCCGGAGAGGACCTCTCCTAGCTGAAACTTCCTTGGAGTCCTTAATTTGTATTTGCTATCCAAGTCAGCGGATTGCTCGATCGAATACTGCCCGTGGCATCAATGACGAAAACCTGAACCGCCAAGTTGGCACCCACAAGGGTTGGATCGTTTGGTAGTGGAAGATTGATCGTTTCTCGCTGGCCAGTCGCGGCTACTGGTCCGACCAGTATGGCGGTTCCCAGTCCTACCCAGTCTCTGATGGGGCCAATGACTGTCGGAGAGTTCTGTACCGTTCCAATAGCAGTGACGATCTGTTCTCCGGCCTGGAGATTGTCAACTTTCAGTGTAACGGTGGTTCCAAGCACTGGACGAGTGCTTCGGAGGACGGGAGCTCCCAGTTCAATGGCGAGATCTTCGCGGTGGTCGACAAAAGCGAGCCCATCGATTCTCCACGGCTCACCTCCAGTGAGGCCACCATCAGCGGAGATGAATAGACCTCCTTTCACTTGTTGGGCTCCATCGTATGTCCCGGAGTATGAGGATAGCTGTGGGTAGCCAGATTGAAGATCCGTAAGATCCAACAAGAGTTGGAGTCCCCCTTGGGTGACGATACCCGGTTCATATCCCTGAATTGCGGACGAAGCTGAAGTAAGCGGAACTCCATCGACTCCATACGGGAGAGTTGGTGTCGCAACAGTGCTTTCAGCCAAAGTCTTGAAGTCAAAAACTCCTAGCGCGGGAGTAGGTTGAAATTTGGTACGATAAAGATCTCCCTCAATGACTACACTCTCACCAAAGGCAGCAGGCAATGACGGGAGGGAAGTCACCACGACTCCATCGAAGCGAAAGAAGGACTGTGAGTCGGAAAAGAATACCTGGCTTCCCCATTGGATAGCCTCAGAGACGTTTTGCATTATCGTCTGAGGAACATCATGAGCATCTAGATACTTTAACTCACGGCTTTCTATCCAAGCCAGCTTATCTCCAGCAATAAAATACTCAATGTCATAGCCATAGTTTGAAGAGGCTATCAGGCGAGAACCGGATGGTGTTCCATCGGAGAACCAGAGGTCGTCATCAAAATCAAAATACAACCCTTCAGTGGTATCAATCGCATCATCATTAAGATCGGGTGAAGGAAAGCTGAGCTGAGCGAGCTGGTGAACGTTTCCTGATGCGTCACGAAGCTTAAGTTCAGCTCCATCAACATAGACAACAGCTCCTTGATGTACACCGATGAGTTCTAATGCATTTTGGGATTGAGCCAACATTTGTAGTGGCTGATGGGCAGAACTCAATCGCAAAATCTTCGCTGGTTGTGGATAGGAGGGGCCTTGAATGTAGAGTGCTCCTTCAGATTTGATGATGGTGGAATCGTACCGGAGATCAAATCCTAAATTCTGGGCAATGTTTCCTTGAAAATCCATGACGGCCGACTGTTGGCCGTTTGAGGTTGAAAAATAGGAGAGGAGAATACCGTCGTCTACATTTTCATGTAGGGTTGGAAAACTCCCGACATTGAATTGGTTGCCATTATGACTGGGGATAAGGTCTGTTAATCGTTGGGTATTGTCATATAGCGAGGACCAACCATTGAAATCACGCCCTGTGTAAAATCCAGAGAGACCTACCTTTGCGAGCCCTTCATCCTGGTGATAAAAGCTAACAGTGCCGGGCACACGAATCTTTATCGAAGTAGCTGGAGACGATACGCCCGTACCATTTATGAGCTTCAAGTACACTCTATCACCCGTATTGAGATCATCCCCGGCAATAAACTTCGAATTTCGGATCGTCTGAATTCCCTCATAAAAATTTCTGTAGCGGTTCATTAAATTTGGAATGAACGAGGCAGTGATGCCGTTCGCTCCCCGATATACCGCGCCAACCCCCCGAGTACGATCAAGGAAAAAAGGAGTATTCAGTTGTGTAACTCTTCCAACTGATGATGTGTCTGGCCAAACGGTAAACCGTTGCTGATCGATGTTGGCATTGCATGGAATATTTTGGAGCTGTGTGCCAGTTGCATCTCTTCCGTTCCAGTAGCTCACTGAGCCAGAGGCCGAGCGCCAAAGGTAGCCCCCCAGGTATCGTGAGATGCTAGAGTTTGGGGTGATATAGCTGAGCCGACAACGCCGAAAGGCATCTGAGATATACGGGAAGGTAAATTCAGCGATATTCCCTGATGCGCGTTCTCGGATCTCGCTGCCGCCAGCACTGGAGTTGTCGATATAGTAGGCGCCAGCGCTTGATGAAACGTTCGGAAACTCTCTCGATCCGACCGCCGCCCCATTGCTTGTGTAAATCCGGGAATCTTTCCAGATATACAGCTCGTCTCCATACCGCTGTATAGATGCATTCCCTCGGACATTTGGTAAGGGTGCTACCGTGAGATTGTTAATCCTCCACACCTCATAGACATTGCTTTGGTTAGCCACCTCAAAGATTACTAACGAGTACTCGGGTGTGCCATATATCATGGGGGACTTTGCCGAGGAAAAATATTGCAGTGGGGAGAGAACATTTGAGGAAAAGTCATAGCGAAAGAGAGAGAAGCCCTGCTGGTCAACGTCGAGCTCCACTGCCAGAATGCCATAGCGATCCACAGCAAGCCCATGAAATCTGTCGCTTATAACGATGTGAGAAGCACCACTTCCCCGATCATAACGAAGCAGACCCTGATCCCACTTTACTACGGCAGAGTTGCCGTCAGCGGCGACATCACGGTAACTAATCCCAAGGTCAAGTGAACTTTGATTCAGGTCTGCAAGGGGTATCGCCGACAGCTGTGCCTCTACGCGGAACGGTGAAAATAAGAGAGCAAAGAGAAGGAGTACGAGAGAACAAACAGAGTGGCTGTTTCTCTCTGGGAATAAAAAAATCGGCGACAAAACAATCTTGGGATGAGGAACCATGGCATTCTCCAGAGAGCCGAGTGCATACGAGGTAGAGGCCATATACGGCCTGGGGTACGGCACACAGCGCCGTATCCGTTCCAAACGGTATCAGCGTTGTGGCTCCGAAGCAAAAAAAGGATAGAAAAAGTCTTTCGGTATTCCGGCTCTGGGGGGCAACATTTCACCGTCTTTTGTGCCCCTTAGTGCCGAGGCAGAAAGCTTCGTCAGCGGGTACGGGGTTATTCTCAGGATGCCTACATAGGCTTCCGCCCGTACCCGCTTTTTCGGCAGTCACGTAAATGCTTCTACGTAGAACTTTGCAAGATCCTAAGACTTGTACTTCACGGAGCAGCCGTAGGCGTTGGTGGCAGCGACTTCAACGGGCTTGTTCATCATAATGGCGTCGAGGGCTTCTGCGACGTAGTTCTTGGCGTTGGCGACGGTGGTGTGTCGGCTGGAGCTATTGTTGTCGATTGCTCCAGCGTAGACGAGGGTTCCCTCACCGTCGATGACGTACATGTGAGGAGTGGTGCGCGCGCCGTACATCTTTCCGATCTTGCCCTCTGGATCAAGGAGGTAGGCGGTTTGAGCACTGCCACTTTCGGCGATTGATCGATTCGCCTCTTCTGCTGAGAGATTGCCCTGCTTTCCTTCTGCTGAGGAGTTGATGGTGAGCCAGATAACCCCCTTGTCGGTATACTTTTTCTGGAGGGACTGCATGTTCTTGGTGTCGTAGTGCTTTACGACGTAGGGGCACCGGGGATTAGTCCATTCAAGAACGACGTTCTTTCCCCTGAAGTCTTTCAGGTTGTGCTCGTTTCCGTTTGAATCTACGGCGGTGAATTGAGGGGCCATCTCTCCGACCTCGATTTCGGCGAAGGCGATTCCTGGGAGAGTGAGTGCTACGAGTAGTGAGAGTAAGAGGGTTACAGTGTGTTTTCGATTCATTCGTTCCTCCGATTTGGGGCTACACCCCGAGGTTTGCATTACCGTGCCTTCCCCCGTTGTACCGTGAGGAAAGAGGAAAGGACAAGGTGAAGAGACGCTACAGTTTTTCAAGGGCTTCTCGTACGATCTGGGGGGTGAGTACGGACGGAAACACCGTTGGTTCTGAAGGGTACTTGGGATCATACAGCACATTGAGTGGTACTCCGAGCCGCTCGAATTTTTCGAGCTCGGCGGTGATGAGGGGGTCTTCGTTCGTCCAGTCGCCTCGGACAAGAGCGACGTTTCGTTCTCGAAATTCTTCTCGTAACTCTTCAGAACCGAAGATGACTCGTTTATTGACCTGGCAGGTGATGCACCATGCGGCGGTAAAGTCGATATAGACCGGCCGGCCTTCATTGAGCAGTGTCTCCACCGTGGTCGGTGAAAAGGTAAGCCATAGCAGGCCGTGGCTATCTTTTTCTCCCTCGCTCGGGTGGTTCTGGGAGGTGGTGCTCGATGAGGTGTGCTGCTCGAGAGCCTTCTCGGTTCTCGGAATGCAGATCCAGAGTGAGAGGGCGGTGAGGGTTATAAAAAAGAGCATCCCTATCCGTTGTCTCTTGCGAGAGGCGCAGAGCGGCGCGATCTTCCCGTATCCCCAACAGGCGAAAGAGACCGTGAGAAGAGCGAGGAGGAGGGCGAGGAGTTGCTGCGAGCTGCTCTGCTTTTCGTAGACCCACAGTAACCACAGGGCGGTGAGGAGAACCGGGAATCCCATGAGTTCTTTAAAGGTCTCCATCCACACTCCGGGACGGGGAAGGGCGGTGAGCAGTCGTGGGAAGAACGTGAGTACAACGTAGGGTGTCGCCAGTCCGAGTGCCAATGCGGTGAAGACCGCCAGGGATGGAAGAAGCGAGGCCTGTATCCCGTAGGCCACGGCTCCCCCCATGAAGGGAGCGGTGCACGGAGTGGCGAGGAGGGTGGCGAGAATTCCGCTCAAGAAGGAGTGGGTGTAGCTTTCGCCATCGCGATCGAGAGAGCCGGAAAGCCGTTGGATTGAGCTGCCGAATTCAAAGACGCCGAAGAGGTTGAGCGCGACGGCGACGAGAAGGAGGATAAGACAGGCGACAAAGGCCGGGTTCTGGAGTTGGAATCCCCAACCGAGCTGTTCTCCCGCTTCCCGAAGACCGCGGATTGAGAGCGCGAGGATCCAGAAGGATACGAGAATTCCAGCGGCAAACGAGAGTCCGTGTCGTCGTACCTGGTGGCTCTGTTTTCCCGATTTTTCAAGAAAGCTGAGGATCTTGATCGAGAGCACTGGAAAGACGCACGGCATGAGATTGAGGATGATGCCGCCGAGAAAGGCGAGAAAGAGAATGTTAAGCAGGGAGTGAGGAGTATCTTTGGAGGATGTCTCTTCCGGGATCGCCTCGTTTGGTTGTGTCGGAACGGTGACGGCGTAGCTCTCGGTGGTTGATTCGCCCCTTATGACGAGGAGACCTTCGCGTGGCCCGGTATGTCGAAGTCCTTTCGATTTCTGAAGAGTAAGCGTCCCCGTGGTACCAGAACGGGTAAATTGCTGGGGAGCAGCGTTTTCAATGATTCCCGGATGAGCCGGATAGAAAAACGGCTGAGTTGCTGGCGATTTCGCGAGGGGGAAGCTCACCACAACTGTTTCTTCGCTCTCCGCCAGGACAGAGAGTTCGAGGGAATCTTCTGCGCTCGGGAGCTGCTGTTGCGCTGTGGTAATCTTTGCGGAGTGGGAACTTGGCTGAGAGCTACTCCCGTCATCAACGGGAAGGGTCAGTTGAAATTCTCCGTTCCCCGGGATGCACTCTTCTTGGCAGACGAGCCACTCAGCATCAAGCCGTATCGTTATCTCACCTGGTGCATCGTCTGGGATCGGAAGCTCCGTCAGCAAGAGGGTTTGAGAGGTATAGCCGTAGTTTACAAAGGGACCAACCGCTATCCGTTCTGGAGTCGGCCAGAGGGTGTCCGCCGCGAGGGAAGCGCCTTCGACCTCCCAGTGGAGTTTCGGCGCAGCACCGGAGTCTCCAGCGTACCGCCAATAGAGGTGCCACTCCGGGTCAGGAGTGAGTTCAAGGGCGAAGGTCTCCCGCAACCCTCTGCCGAGTACCTCCTGTTCACTGAGAAGTCGAGCGCTGACATGCGGCTGATGAACGGTTTCGGAGGCAGCGCTCTCTTCCGCGATGGCCGGGTGCTGAGAGGTGAGGCCGAGAGAGAGGACAAGCAGGAGAGCTTGAATGAAAAGAGACATAAAAATTACACGACCTCGTGAGTAGCAAAAAAGCTCTGACATTCTTCCAGTTGAGAGGCGGTCCCGATGTCGAACCAGTGCTCGTCATCTGCCCCGTACTCCTCCACGGCACACCCCTCCCGCACGGCATCGAGATAACCGAAAATCGAAGAGCGCTTCTCTTCAGGTCTTCCAAAGTGCGAGAAAATTACAGGTGAGATCACCTGGATACCACAGAAGCCTCGTTCTGTGAGCTCCGCTTGGGAATCTTCGGGAAAAACCATCCCTTCGTCGCCAGAAGCGTTGTTGCGCCACCCTCGGAGCTCTCCGAACCCTTCGGCATTGTGGCGATAGAGGAGAACACGGGGATCATTCGGTGCTCGGGTCACCAGGGTTGCGGCGTTCTCTCGAGTTCGGTGGTGTTGGTAGAGCTCTCCCAGGGGAAGAGAGCAGAGAATATCAGCATTGAGCACGAGAATCGGGGAGCTCCCCGAGAAGAGTCCCTCTGCAAAGCGGAGGCCTCCTCCAGTGTTGTACAGTTCAGGCTCATGTGAGAGCCGGATATCCAGCCCAAAAAAGTGGTGAGTTTCGAGGAAATGAACCACCTGATCTCCGAGGTGGAAGAGGTTGATGACGAGGAGCTGACACCCCGCCGAACGGAGCTTCTCGATATTCCACTGTAATATCGGTTTTCCAGCCACCTCAACGAGGCATTTGGGGGTCTCTTTGGTGATCGCTCCAAGCCGACTCCCAAGCCCGGCAGCAAGCAGCATCGCTTCCATAATCCTTTTCCGATTCTTTCTCGAAGGGGAGTATACATGGGCTGCATTTGACTAGGAAGGAGCTCAAAAATACCCTGTTCCGGTAGTTATCAAAAGAGATCCCCATGAAAGAACGGATAGATCGCTGCCCACGAGATCGCTCGGGCACTTTTCCACCAGGCAGTGCCGACGAAGAGCTATTAGATGAGATTCCAGAACTAAGAGGAAGAGTCATTGATCCCGAGGAGGCTCGGATGGAGCATGAAAACCGTGTCGGAAAGAAACACGCGGTTTCCGCTATCGTCAGAATCACGGGGAGGGCCGAGGATGAAGTTCTCGAAGCCATGGGTCAGGTCGGCGCTCAGGGAGTCAGCGGAGCTATTTCTCCCGAGGGAATGAAGGGGCTATTTGAGAGCGGTGAAGCGCGAGATATCCTTGGACTCGTTCGATCCCTAAAAGATGAACTCCGAGCCTCCGATGCAAGATTGCAAAGCTGTCTATCTGATCCGGTGGTTTCTGATCTGTTGAACAACTTTCCTTCTCGCGAAGAAGTTCTCCAAGCTTTAGAAGAAGTTGGGGCGCCAAGGCTCGAACGTGTGGAGCGAGAGGGAGGTGATGAGCCGATTATCTCCGGGCCACTGGCAATAAGACGACAGTTTGTTGGTGAAGAATATTTAGATATTCATTTCTTGGGTGATGTAGCCGAATTGCGAGCCTTGTCGAGTGGTCGACACGAAACCTACCATGAATTGCTCGATACTTTTTCGAAGTTGGCAAAAAAGGGGACAGAGTGTGTTGCTATCTATCGAGATGCCTTTTTAGGAGAGCTTTCATATCTGGTTCAGCAAGGCGAGCGGTCATTAGTGCCGCTGGTTTTGGTGGGGAACGATCCCGTAAAACAGTACCGAATGGTCGAAAAAACTAATCCATACCTGTTAGAAGAGATCAGCCAGCGCCTCTCGTCACTGCAGGCGGTACTGCTGGAGGCGCCAAAGAAAGCAGATGGATTGGTGCGGGTTTTTCCGATTCCAGAGTCCTATCCCGCTGCCTCAGTACGGACTGCTGTCGAGGGAATAAAGGCACTGCTCGATAAAAAGATGAGGCCGAGCGATGTGCGAGAGCTCTTGACGAGTATCCCAGAGGAAGAACGGCTCGGATTGCTTCGATCGCTCCGCAGAAACCCTGCTGGATACACGTTGTATCGAGCGGTCCATAGACACGGCGTAACTCCGGAGCAGTGCGCTCGGTTTCTCCTTGATGAGGGTGATGTATCACTATCGGACGGCACTTCGGCCACGAATCGGCTCATTGAGCTTGGGAGAAGGAAGAGTCAGGGAAAGACGGTTGCTTTTTTCGTGCGAGAAGGAATTGCTCTCCTGCAGGAAGAGAGTGATGAGAGGTTTTTTGAGTGTATCGCCTCGTACTCAGAGGCGCATGAGATCCTGCCGTTCTATCAAGCAGCTCGGGAGAGGGGAGAAGAAGCAAAGCGAGAGGCCTATCTCTGCATCGGAAAGCAGCCCCCTGAACCGGGAAAGCTTCTTCCCGTATTACGTGCCGTAAGTGATATGGAAGCGGAAGCGCTTCAAGTATTGCTCGACGAAAAAGGCGACCGATTCGTCGCCTCGCTCACTGCTTCGCCGAAAGAAGAAAGAGAGCCATCTTCACCGCCGTCTCCATCTCTGAATCGCAGGGGACGAGAGTGGTTCTCAGAGCTGGCAGAACAGTTTGCTGGCTCTGGGGCAACAGTGGCACAACAGGGGGTGCTAGCGAAGCTCCATGCTGCCCTGCCGGACTCTGAGAAGGCTCGGATACGAGCGGTGTGGCAGTATAATCAAGCGCTTCTCTCTCCGTTCTGTGATATCGCTCTGGTTCACCATGAGACCGAAGGTTTTCAGAATATCATGAGAGACAGTGCGTTGTTCTTTGGATTTCTCGGGAAGCTGGAAGAAGATTTAGAGGGGACTACCGAAGCGCTTCGGAAGGCTCTTCGTTCGGGAGATCAAAATTCTTACCGTCCCCTTGCGCGGTGGTTGCTCTGTTCAGAGGAGGATCTTCGCCTGTATGATGGGGAAGAGCGCGCCCCAGCAGAAGATCTGCTGGGAAAGGAGTTTCACTACTCACGAGTTATTATATGGGGTGGAGAATACACTCCCGAGCGACGGAAGAAGATAGAAGCCGCCCTGGAAGACGTTCCCATTGTGATTCATGATTCTCGCAGTCTTCGGAGTGATGCGAGCCAGCTCACGCCCTCTGACCTCGTTATCTGGATTACCCGAGGTATGGCCCACTCGGATTACTACGGAATTCGTCGGGTCTGTCGTAACCGGGGGGTAGATCAGTACCATTTTAGCCAGACCGGATCTGAGCCCATCATCGCCTTTTTGCGGGATCTGAAATCGCAAGGAGACGAGAAAATCCAGTAAAAACAGTCACTTGATTGGTTGTGCGGTGATGAACGCACTCTCCGAAAGAAAATAAGAGACCTTCAGACTCTTTTGGTTATCTAAAATGTGTCGATAACACCTAGAGAGGATCCCTCATCTCGTCCATGAGAAGCGAGGGGCCTCGGCATAACGAACGAAGAGAGACCTAACAATGCCACCAGGACGAGGAGGAGCACGCGAACGGGAGACCTCGCGAAGATACAGTGCGACTGAGAAGGCCGCGCTTACCCTGCTCTCACTCGGGAAGGGAATAGCGTCTCAGGTGCTCACCAATCTTGAAGAAAACGAGGTCAAGCGGATCAGCCGTGCCTTTATGTTGGTATCGGAAGTTCCCCGAGAAGATCAGTTTCTGATCAGTAAGGAGTTTCACACCATGATGAAGGCGGGGGAGACCCTGCTCGTTGATGGTCGTGAGTTTGCTCGGGACGTGATCTCTGATGCTTTTGGTGATGAGGCAGGAGAAGGGCTTCTCGAGTATATCTCCGGATCTCGGAAAGAGCCTATCTCTCAGATCATTGCTGATGTTCCTGAGAAGATCTTAAACGCGTTTGTGGCTGCGGAACATCCTCAAACGGTTTCGTTTCTCTTGACGAAGATTAACGCGGATCAGGCAGCCGGCGTTCTGCAGACGATGAGTGAAGAGGCTCAGACCGATATCCTGATTCGGATTGCAAATCTCAACATGGTGAAGGCAGACGTTGTTGATGAAGTACGGGAAGTGCTCCGTTCAACACTTCGATCTGGCAATCAGAACGAAGAAGAGGTCAGTGGTCCGAAGTCGGCTGCTGATATCCTTAACTTCGTTGATCGCAACAACGAAGAGCGAATTATCACTGAGATCGAAGAGATGTATCCGGATATGGCAGAGCAGATCCGAAACCTCATGTTTACCTTTGAAGATATCAAGAATATCGATGACAAGGGGATTCAAACGGTACTCAAAGAGGTGCCGAAGGATCAACTGGTTCTCTCGCTCAAGACGGCCAGCCCTGAGCTCTCGGATCTCTTCTTCCGAAACGTTTCAAAACGAGCTGCTGAGATGATGAACGAAGATCTCGATACCCTCGGTCCAGTCAAGCTCAAAGACGTGGAGAAGGCCCAACAAGGGGTAGTTGATATCGTCCGACGGCTCGAGGCCGAAGGAAAGATCGCGATAGCCAGCGGTGGGGACGAAGAGCAGTACGTCTAAAGGCCTTTTTCTGGTACGAGCGAAACAAATCCAAAACTCTTTCCACTAAAGAGTCCCTTATCACTTAACTTTAGCTCTGGAATGACGAGTAAGGCGAGAAAGCTGAGCGACATATACGGTGCACGCAGTGAAGAGCCGAGCTCTCGTGCTCGTGTATCGAGTGCTGTATATGCTGTAACGACTTCCTCTGCTGGGCGATCAGACATAATACCACCGACCGGAAGGGGAAGAATGCGTTTTTCCTCTCCTGCGGCGAGTGAGAGTCCACCCTTCTTCTCGATGACCAGATTGACCGCGGCGCAGATATCCTCGTCGTTCGTTCCCACTGCGATGATATTGTGGCAGTCGTGCGCTACGCTCGAAGCGATTGCGCCCTGACGGAGAGTGAATCCTCGGCAGAACGCTGCTGCGGGAGGAGCATCATGATAGCGGTTTATGACTACGAGTTTCAGGAGATCTTGCGAGAGGTCGCATCGATACTCACCGTCCTCGATGCGGGGAGAGAGAAAGGCCTCAGCAGTTACGATCTCTCCATCAAGGACATCAATGACCCGTATCTCCTCTGAGCTTTTTGTTGCCGAAACCCGAATTGAGGGCGGGGAAATTTCGGTACATGAAAAATTATTCCGTACCTCGATTGGTTCTGAGGGGAGGAGGCACTGTCCCTCTTTGGCTACCTGCTCTCCATTGATGTAGGTGGCCAATACTCGAAAAGAGGTAAGATCCTCCAGCTCTACGATATCAGCGGGGTCACCCTCCTCAAGGAGGCCGATATCAAGGGAGTAGTGGGCCTTCGGTGTCGCCGTTGCCGACGTGATCACCGAAAGGGGATCATGGCCCTTCTCAACGAGACGTCGGAGAAGCTCATTGATGTGACCTTGTGCAAGGGTGTCGGGGTGCCGGTCGTCAGAACAGAGCATGAGGTTTTCAGGATCGGTGGAAGAAAAAAGTGGATGCAATGCCTCGAGATTCTGTGCTGCACTCCCTTCGCGAACAGCAATCTTCATCCCGCATGAGAGCTTGTCTCGTGCTTCTTCGATGGTAAAGCATTCGTGGTCGGTAGAGATCGTCACCTCCCCCGCCCTTCCTGCCTCGATGTACTGCTGCGCATCTCTTCCTCGACCTCCGGGGAAATGCCCGTCAATCGGTACCTGCTGTTCAAGAGCCACCTGGATCTTTTCCATAAGGGTTTCTTCTTGGGAGAGAACCGCCGGAAAGTTCATCACTTCTGCGAGGTATCCAATCTCCTTCTCCTGGAAAAGTTCTTTCAGATCGGAAGCAGTAAGCTCAGCCCCAGCCGTCTCAAGAGCTGAGCATGTTGCCGGGACACACGGAGGAGCACCGAAGAGGATCTTCAGAGGCGTCCTTCTCGCATTTTCGAGCATGTACTGTACACCAGCCACGCCGAGTACATTGGCGATCTCGTGTGGATCGGAGACCGTAGCAACTGTTCCGTGAGGAAGAGCAAGTCGGGCAAACTCAGTGGGAACAAGAAGAGAGCTCTCAATATGGATATGAGCGTCGACAAAGCCAGGTGTAAACCATCTCGTGGAATCGGTGGGGCCTTCTTCAAACGTTCCGACTTTCCCCCCTACAATGTAGAGCTTGCCAGAGGCGATCCGTTTCTGTGCGACGAAAACAAAGCTTCCCTCAAGGATAAAGGAGCGCGAAGAATCGTTCATCGCCACCACTTTTTATCGTTTCCCCACCTCCGCGAGGATTTCTCTCGGGACGCATGGGAGGAGGATTCCTCCTCGGCATCTACGACCTCTATCGTGTCTCCGTCGATCTCGTAGGACACCGCAGAAATGCTCTCTGAGTGGGGCCGTGATGATGAGTCGGTGCTCTGTGCATCTTGCCGAAGAGTTTCCTCAAAAAAGTCCATTTGGTTGGAGAAGGTGCGCTTCAGCCGGGAGAGCTTGTACCAGATGAAGATCGCTGCCAATGCGACGAAAAGGAGCAGGGCTGCGAAAAAGCCAAAGACAAGCCGGGGAGCGATCAAGAGGAGGAGGATAAAGATAATGAGTGGTGCACCGGGAATTCCACCGCTCAGAGATGGCGAGCCCCTTCGGCTTGAATGTTGAGTCGACGAGAACGAGATCGATCGCGGTCTCGAAAAATCTCTGTAAAAAAACTTCATAGCCCTACCACCCGCTGAAGGTCCCATTATGCACCTATAAGGACGAAAAGTGGAAATGTCATGACCGCACCGGAGATTTCTCTCATTTCGAGCTTCTGAGGACCACAGAGGAGAGCGTTTTGCGGGTGGTTCTGGGAGGAAGAGCTCTTGAGCTGGTAAAAGGTGAGTTCTCCTCGTAAACTCCCGTGGTGGGCCACTCATCAGAGAGGGGGCCGTAACGATTTAGAGCTGGATGGCACACCAGCAGTTCATGGGGGACTCATGCTAGAAACGGTTGGAATACTCTCTCTTCAGAGGTGGGCCTTTCAGTCATTTGCGATGATGCTTACCGCGCTCATACTGCCGCGCTTTCGAGTAACGAGTATATTTGGCCCCTTTCTCGCTGTTGTTGCCCTGGCGTTTGTGAACGCCCATGTGTGGAGTACAGCGCTCTTTTTCCAGCTTCCCGATACCGTCACGGTTCAGGCAGGTCTCTTGCTCTTGGTGAATGGGGTTATCTTCTGGTTACTCGTGAAACTTCTCCCTGGGATTGAGGTGAGTGGGATATTTCCAGCCATCCTTGCGCCCGTATTGTTTACCGTACTCTCCGTTATCGTCGAAGAATTTGGAAGTGAGATTGACTGGGGTGCAGTATTCGAGCAGGCATACCGTTTCATTTTGGAGGTTCGTGAATACTTTCTTACGAGTGAAGCGACAGCTATTTCCGGAGAGTGATGACGCGGTCGAATTCGACTCCTGAGATATCGTGGCTTCCTCATGACGCGAGTGGGGTAGTGACCTCGACCACGAGGCGATGGATCTACTTTGTGGATCGGTACGGTGCTTCTCATCAGGGAACTATCGCCACAAAGGCGCTTGATATCACGGTCGGTGATCGCATCACCTTTCAACGAGAGAGTGATGAGTATCTGATATCTTCTCATGAAGAGCGCAAAAACCTTCTCCAGCGATTGTATGGCAAGAAAACGAAACTCCTCTGTGCGAATATCGATCTCCTCTTTATTGTAACTGCGGTTGGTAAGCTCTTTCAGCCAGGATTTGTCGACCGAGTATTGGCTGTTGCTCACCTCGAGCAGATTCCAGTATGTCTTGTGGTAAACAAGACCGATCTCACCATCGATGAAGAGACCCAGTATGCGATATCTGTATACGAGGATCTTGGAATTGAGATACTTCGGACCAATACAGTCGAAGAAGAAGGCGTTGTGCCCTTTCTCGAGCGGTTGCAACGAGAGAGCCTCGAAACAGTGAGCCTTGTTGGAGTATCGGGCGTTGGAAAGAGCTCTCTTTTGAATCGACTCGTCCCCGAAGCTGAACGCTCTACCCGTGAAGTGAGTGAGAAATCAGGGCAAGGTCGGCAGACCACCTCTCAGGCGAAAGCCTTTCACTACCACTCCGTGAAGTCGAATCTCTTTGTTGTTGACCTCCCGGGAGTGCAAAATTTTGGAATTTCAAATCTCACCATCCCCCAACTCCAATCGGGGATGCCAGATATCTCTCATTATGCACAGAGCTGTGAGTATAGCGATTGTCAGCACGTTGCCGAAGAGAGGTGTGCAGTCAAAGGAGCCTGTGAAGAAGGGCTTCTTTCTCCGAGCAGATTCTATTCGTTCCTGGCAATGAAAGAAGAGATTGAGCGGGCGCAGCAGTATTAGGGGGAGGGAAAAAGACTATGAACTATGCCGAAGATATCCGTAAAGATTTGAGCGAAACCGAACATGCGCTTTCTTGGAAAGATGTCCTCGGAGCGGAACGGGAGCGCCGGTATTTTCTCGATCTTCTTTCATTTGTCGAAAATGAAAGAGCCTCAGGCCAGCAGATTTATCCACATAATCGAGACGTATTTCGTGCTTTATCGCTTACCCCATTCGAGGAAGTTCGAGTCGTTCTTCTTGGGCAGGATCCGTATCACGGACCCCGCCAGGCACATGGGCTATGTTTCTCTGTTCAAGAAGGGGTACCTGCACCGCCCTCACTTCTGAATATCTATAAGGAGTTGGAATCGGACCTCGGTATTTCTCGTCCAGAACACGGGGAGCTCTCTGGCTGGGCGAAGCAAGGGGTCTTGTTATTGAACTCGGTATTGACGGTTCGGGCAGGAAAACCCGGCTCTCATGCAAACAAGGGCTGGGAACGATTTACCGATAAAGTGATCGCTGAAGTGAATGAAAAAAGAAGGGGCGTAGTATTTCTTCTCTGGGGCTCGTATGCTCAGAAGAAGGCTGCTTTTGTTGATACGGATCGACATACCGTTCTGAAAGCACCACACCCATCGCCTCTTTCTGCACATCGGGGGTTTTTGGGGTGTCGACATTTTTCTCAAGCGAATCAAGCGCTCGAAGGCAAAGGTTTTCCGGCTATAGACTGGGGACAGTTTTCTGCGTAGGAAGAAAGAAGGAAGAGCTATGTTTCTTGCTGGTGATATCGGTGGAACCTCAACCCGCCTCGGCCTCTATACGGTGAAAGATGATTTTCTCTGTGTTGAGAAGATAGAGCACTATCGGAGTGAAGACTTCCCCTCTCTTGAGGATGCCGTAGAGTATTTTCTTCATGAGACCGGAGCCAAAGACGTAAAGGCCTACTGCTTTGGAGTCCCCGGTCCGGTTCGCGGAGGATCGGTACAACTCACGAATCTTCCCTGGAACTTCTCTGAGCAGAGTCTCTCTAGGCGGCTGAATATCACTCGGGGCAGAGTCGTAAACGACCTCTATGCCCTTGCCGCGGCGTTGCCCCATCTTGGTGCCGCAGACCTAGAGGTACTTCACCCCGGCGGGGATGTTCACAGCAGTGACCGTATCACGATCCTTGCCCCGGGAACCGGCCTCGGCCACGCCTCCGCCGCCCGCATCGATGGTACCTGGCACGTTTTCTCCTCTGAAGGAGGGCATATCGATTTTGCACCACGAGACGAACTCTCCCTCGAACTCCTCCGTTTTCTTTTCAAGAAGTTTGGCCGGAGAGTGAGCTATGAGCGAGTCCTCTGTGGCCCCGGACTGGCAAACATCTATGAATTTCTCGGAACTCTTCCGGAATACCGTGGCGAAGAAGAGCTTACCGGCGATGACCTTCCCCGTCAGATCTCAGAACTTGGAATCGCAAAAAAGTCTGAGCGAGCAGAGAAAGCAATAGATCTCTTCTGTAACATACTCGGAGGTCTTGCCGGAAACTGCGTCCTCTACAACCTCTGCACCGGTGGAATCTATCTCGGAGGAGGAATCCCCCCCAAGATCCTCTCGAAACTCAAAGAAGGTGGGACCGTTGAAGAGTACCTCCGACAAGGCAGAATGAGTCCCATCGTCCAGGACGCTCCCCTCACCGTAATCCTCAACGACGAAACCGGAATGATCGGCACCGCCGCCCTCGCCACCACCCTCAATTAGTACCCGGCACCAACCGCCATTGGTACCCGGCACTAATCGAACTCATCGAGTGATAGAGGTACGGAGATGGAATTTCTGGCGGTCGAAAGGTGTGCGAGATGCGAAAATGGTGAGGATGCTGAGAAATTTAGGGGCGAGATGGCGAGATCTCACCCCATCGGGTGAGTTGAAGTCGCACTGGTGCGGTTCCAAGTGGATTTGGAAGGAAGGTTTGGCGTCTTCTTGCTCGAATATCTTGGGGACGAAGGGCTGAAATTGGGTCAGCGTCGTCCTAAGTGCAGCATTCCGGAGGGGGAAGCGATGGTCTAAAGGCTCCTTCTGGCCACTCCACTGTGAAGTCCCCCTTCAGCCACCGTTCGTAGCACTCACGGCACCGCTTACAGAACCAGTCATACGCTGCTAAATACTTCATCCTCTCCTTATTGCACGACCCCAAGTAGAAGATCTTTCGCTCTTTCTTCTTCGGCTTGTGCTTCTTCAGGATCGGTTCCTTCCGTAGCTTCTTGGCCCCCATTACCTGACGCTTCTGCGCCTGACGTTGTTCGGCTACCTCCGCTTCTCGCTTCCTCAGCTGCTCCATCACTTCTTGGTTGATCTCTGCCACTCTTGGCCCATCGGTTATCCCATATGCCTTCATCCACATATTCGGGTGCCGTATGAGCTCCTGGCGCTCCTCATTTTGCTCCCATAATCCATCCACTAACGCTGAGTCCTGCTCGGGAGTGAGGGTACGACTCTTTGCCCGGGTAAATTTTGACAGCCTTAGCCGCGGCACCGTCTGGATCGTCGTGGCCTCAAGCGATTCCTCCTCTAACACCTTTTGAAACTCTCGGTAGCTTGAGAGCCCTGGGAAGTCCTCTATCCGCTCCACCAGGTTGTCTTGGGCTGGATTGGCGTATAGGTATACTATGCGTTCCTTTGCCTTCTCGAGATCTTTTACGAGCGCTATCATCGGTCGCTCCTCCCAGATCGAGAGTTCCTCAAGGCCCAGCAGCTGTTTTAAGCAGTCTGTGATCTTCTTCTTCACCTCCATGCAGAATTTTACACACTGGTATCCATCCTTGGTCCGGACCATGAGGTGGCTGTGACTGCCATTCCAGATGTCGTGGCAGAGGTAGAGCTTCTCATCTCGTTGGCTTCTCGCGAGGGCGTGGTTAATGATGAGGTCTATCACCCGGTAGGCGACAAAGGGCAGCGTGCTCTTAGCTCGAAAGCAGATTTCATAGGTCTGATCCTTTTCAATACAGCGTCTTCTTCGTGGCATGGTACTTCTTCCTTACTTCTTTCATTTAGGCGAGCTCTGCATCCCCGCACCGGCAGAAGAGAGACATCGTCCTTTCATCCATTACCCGAAAATTTCGGGCTCCCTTCTTAATCGGAAAAAACAGGATGATCCGTTCGTCATTCTGCGAGTTTTTTTGAGAAGAATTCCTAAGTTGCTGGTAATACTTGAGAAAAAGTTTAGGGAGGCAGGACTTTTTCGGTCACTCGGATGGTACCTGGTACCAACGGCCGGGTGCCGGGTACCAAATGGGAGACCAAATGGGAGGGGGTTAGGGGGGTGTTTGCTTGAAGAGGGTTGGATCTTTTTTGAAGCCGATTCTGGTGAAGTATTCTTCTGGGATATCGTTCGGGTCTTTGTAGATGGTCCAGCCGCAGGGGGCTTTGGCGTCAGGTTTGTATTCGGTTACCCAGGCGGGGTACCCGAGTTTGCCCATGGAGGTGATCTCATTTTGGGCGCAGTGTGCGCAGTAGCTGTTTACCTGACGTGAGATTCCCCAGGTCTCAGGACATGCTTCGTTAATGATGTGGAGCCATGGGAGCTGCTCTCGCCTCATCGCTCCACCGGTCCCACACGGCTCAAATATGAGTCGATATGTTTTATCGTCTTCTTCAATGCGGACGCTTCCTTTTCGCCCGGGACCGGAAAAATGGTGCCGGAGATGCTCGGCCAGCATGGCGGCACGGGCACTTGGAGGGAAGTTTTCAACAGCAGTCCAGAGATGTTCGAATACAGCACAACTCTCTAGCCCCTGCTGGAGAAGGGCAACGCAGGTTGAATCATCTCGATTTCTCGCCACCACGCTTCCGAAAACAGAGACGTAATGGCCCATGAGGTCGTGCAGGCTTCTCGTGCAGTGAACGTATTGTTCTAGAACTTTACCGGCAGTGTCCCACTCTTCGCTCTCGACGCTTTTGGTAAGTTCGGTAAAGAGCTCACGCATCGGGCGGAGATACCGATCGACGTCGGTGCTGTTGCCCTTGTCCCGCTCTGCACGGACTTCGAGTACCGTCTTTGCCGAGGGATAGTTCTCATGAAATATCTTCAGCGCGTGGGGAATAGTTGAGGGGAGATAGTAGTTTCGAGAAACGAGTGCAATCGCTTCTGAAAAATGGTCATTTGTTGCACATACATAGCTTTCTACTTCGTGCTCCTCTCCGTCGAGCAGAGAGAGTTGGTATGGAAGGGTGAGGCTCCACTCAAAAAATGTTCCGACAATCAGCTCGTATACGGGATGAAGAGAGGTCAGGTAACTCTGAAACTTCTCTCTGTCCTGCTCAGCGATACTCTGCTCCAGCCGCTCGATGTCGCCAACGAGGAGTGCCTCTGGTTCTCCCATCCGAAAGGGGCGTCCCATGAACTGTGAAAACTCGATCCGCTCTTCACCGGAGAAAAACCTTTCTTCTTTCATACGACCCCTTGCCTGCACAGTGTGTTCGTTAAGAGAAACTAAGATGAAGCATATCGGATTCTACCGTTACCCGCACCTCTCCGCCCTCTGCAAGCTTTCCGAAGAGGATATCGTCAACGAGCTTGTCCTTGATCTCTTTCTGAATAACCCTGCTCATCGGCCTCGCACCGAGCTCTTCATTGAAGCCTCTCTCGGCGATCCAGTCTCGAGCTGCATCTGAGAGTCGGAACGAGATCTTCTGCTGCGAGAGCTGTGCTTCTAATTCTAGGACAAACTTATCAACCACAGAACGAATGATCTCAAGCGGAAGAGGAGAAAAGTGGATGGTCTCATCAAGCCGATTTCGAAATTCAGGTTTGAAAAGCTCCTTGATTGCTTTCTCGCGGTGATCGTTGCTCTGTTGTTGACCAAATCCGATTCCCTTTGCTGCTCCAGAGCCGGCGTTCGTCGTCATGATCAGGATGACATTTCGGAAGTCCGTTTTCTTGCCCTGGTTGTCGGTTGCCTGGGCGTTATCCATCACCTGAAGCAGGACATTAAAGATGTCGTGATGAGCCTTCTCTACCTCATCAAGGAGGAGGACTGCGTACGGATGTTTCCGAACGAGTTCAGTGAGCTGTCCGCCTTCTTCATAGCCAACGTACCCCGGAGGTGCTCCAAGGAGTCGAGAAACCGCATGTTTCTCCATATACTCACTCATGTCGAATCGGTGGAAATGGATTCCGAGGGAACGAGCAAGTGCTCTGGCGAGCTCTGTCTTCCCGACTCCAGTTGGTCCCGCAAAGAGAAAGCTTCCCATCGGTTTTGAGTCATCTTGGAGCTGCGCTCTTGCCCGTTTCATGGCGAGAACCACTGCAGATACCGCTGAATCCTGTCCAAACACCTGAGCTTTCAACTCTCGCTCTAGGTTCTTGAGTTTTTCTTTTGCACTTCCGCTCAGGTTTTTGACGGGAACTTTTGCGATCTTTGAGACGACTTCAGCGATCTCTTTTTCACCGATATACTTCTTCCGTTTTGAGATCGGAAGGACTGTGTTTGCGGCACCCGCTTCATCGATGACATCAATCGCTTTATCCGGAAGACAGCGGTCGGTGATGTGTTTCTCTGAGAGCTTTGCCGCTGCTGCCAAGGCTGACTTTGAGTATTTTACTCCGTGGTGTTCCTCAAAGCGATCTTTGAGGCCATGAAGGATTCGAACGGTTTCGTCACGTGAGGGTTCTTCCAGTAGTATCGGAGTAAATCGACGAGAGAGCGCCTTATCTTTCTCAAAAGATTTTTTAAAATCTTCGTGAGTGGTGCTCCCGATGCATCGCATGTTTCCTTTTGAGAGGAGAGGCTTTAGGAAGTTTGAAACATCGAGAGAGCCACTTCCGGTGGCTCCGGCGCCAACTATGGTATGGATTTCATCGATGAAAAGAATCGCGTTTTCCTCGGATTTGAGTTCGTTGGTAATCGCCTTGATTCGCTCTTCAAACTCTCCGCGAAACTTTGTTCCGGCGATCAAGGATCCGATGTGGAGTGAGAACACCTTCGCATTCTGGAGTGATTGGGGAACGGTACCAGAGAAAATCCGTTGCGCGATGGCATGAGCCATTACGGTCTTTCCAACGCCGGGCTCTCCAATAAAGAGGGGGTTGTTTTTCTGTCGCCTGCTGAGGACACGGAGGGTTCGGTCAATCTCGGTGTTTCTTCCGATCACCGGATCGAGCTCTCCGCGAGACGCGAGCTCTGTCAGCTCTTCGGCGTACTTCTGCAGCGCACTTCCTCCACGAGAGGAGAAGTCTCCTTCCTCCTCTGATAATTCGTATTCGTCCTCCATCTCATCTTCATCAATCTTCGCGATGCCATGAGAGATGAAATTCAGTACGTCCATCCGAGAGACCTCCTGCTTCAGCAGGAAGAAGGTGGCGTGAGATTCCTGTTCGCTGTAGATCGCAACGAGCACCTCTGGAGCTGAGATGACTTTCTTTCCCGAAGAGTGCATGTGAATGATGGCTCGTTGGAGCACCCGTTGGACCGCCGGGGTCTGAGCAGGATCTGCCTTCTCAGCATCGCTTCCCGTCGCCTGTTCTACGTGAGTACTGAGAAATTCTTCGAGATCTCCCTGAAGCTCCTCGAGGTCAGCACCACACCGCCTCAGTATGGTCGCTATTTCAGGGTCGGAGAGGAGGGCAAGAAGCAGGTGCTCAAGGGTAAAGTAGGCATGCTGCCGGGTTGAGGCTTCTCGCCACGCAGCTTCTAAGGTATACCCGAGTTCTGTGCTAAACACTACTCTTCCTCCATGGTGCACTTGAGGGGAAAATCCGCCTTGGCGGCTTCGACCTCCACCGTTTGAACTTTCGCCTCAGCGATCTCTTTCGGATAGGTCCCACAGAGGCCAGACCCTTGCTGGTGAACCTGGAGCATAACCCGGGTTGCTTCAGAGGGAGACTTCTGGAACACCCGCTCCAATATCGAGACTACAAAATCCATGGTGGTGTAGTCGTCGTTCAGGAGAAATACCTTATAGAGTTTTGGCTTCTTTACCCGAACCTTTTCGCGGGTAACGGTTTGCACTCCGCCGTCGCTCGAATCACTGTCTCCGGAGTCAGTTTCACCACCGTCCGCAGAGATGGCACCCTCTCCATGGAGGAAAGGAGAGATCGCCCCTCCTTTGTAAGCTCTTCCTTTTGCGGCGATAATAAGATTGGCTAACATGCTACAGACCCTGGCTGCACGGTATCATACTGGGGCGAACTTCAATAGAGTGCCGCACTTTTCAGCTCTTGAGAAGCATAGGAGGGAGAGAGATCTTCATGGTTATCAGTCGTTTTCCACCAACTCACCTCAGCGATGAGCACGGACTGCTCGCGGTAGGTGGAGACGTGGAGGTCGATTCTCTGTTGTTGGCGTACCGTTCGGGAATCTTCCCGTGGCCACTTCGCGAGGACGTCTTGACCTGGTTTGCTCCCCCGGAGCGGGCAGTACTTGAAGGCGAGCACCTTTTGATATCTCGTTCGCTCAAGCGTTTTCTTCGCCAACATCGGTATACGATCGCTCTCAACCAAAATTTTGAACAGGTGGTGAAGTGTTGTCAGCAGGCAACGAATCGGAGAGACCAGCAGGGTACGTGGATTACCGATGAGCTTGTGGCTGGGTATGTCGCGCTCCACCGAGCGGGATATGCCCATAGCGTGGAGTGCTACGATGGTGAAGCCCTTGTCGGGGGGCTCTACGGAGTTTCCATCGGAGAGACCTTTGCAGGTGAGTCGATGTTTCACCACGTTGATAACGCCTCAAAGCTCTGCCTCTGCTTTCTTCTTGATTGGGTGACGAAAGCGGGTGTGCCGTGGATTGATTGTCAGGTGCTTACCCCGCTTACGGAGAGTTTCGGGGCTCGAGAAGTCCCACGCGAAGAGTTTGAGGAGATGCTCCGGGAACAGCTCCGGAAAGGAGAAAAGAAGCTCTTTCCGATTCAGCCGGAGAACTACGGGGTATGGCGCCCGTTGGGGTAAAGGCTTCTCTCTAAAGATTTGCGCTGGTTTGCTTCACAGCGATGAAGCGGAGTTGTTGCCGGGTTCATGAATCCTTTTTCTGCTGCTGTAGTGCTTTCACCAACTCACTGAAGCACCGTATGGTCGGCACTTTTTCGATTGTTGTTCGGATTCGATCGTCGTGTTTGGCGCGGGGGAAGATTCCTTCGTTGTTGTACCAGATGACACTCCATCCGGCGTCGAGTCCTCCTTGCACGTCGTTCTTTGGGCAGTCGCCGATGTAGAGGAGTTCCTCGGGGCGAGCACCTACGTGTTGTTGGATTCCTTCAAAGACTTTTCGGGAGGGTTTCTTGTACCCAATGTCGCTGGCGCAGAAGATGTGAGAGAAGTGATCGCGGAGGCCGAGCTCCGGGATAAGGGTGTGAATTCGTTTGTCGTTATTGGTGAGAACTCCCAGGGTAACACCGTGTTGTCGCAAGAGCGGAAGCATGTCTTGGACGAACGGCTGGAGGGCTCGGCTCTCGGCTTTCCCGAACTGTTCATAGATGGCGTGAAAGATTTCTTCTGGGAGGCGTGGGAGAGAAAGCTCTTTCATGACGAGCGAGATATACTCAAACCAGACCTGTTCATCTCGTTCGTGAGAGGTGCGGTGAGCATCTTCGTGGTTTTCGTATGAGCCGCTTAGCGCGGCCCAGGCTCGAGGGAAGGCGATGTTTATCTCGTCTGCCGAGACATCGTATCCGTGCGCTCTGAGGTGCTTTGCATAGAGCTCTCCAACAGATCCATTCACCGTATAGAGCGTATCGTCTGCGTCAAAGAAAACGGTGCGAATGCGTGAAAGATCGATCATCTATACTCCGCTCGGAAAGTACTCTTTCCACCGCCGGTCAACAAGCGCTTTCGTCTCCGGATCACACTCGAGTTCATCCGGATAGCCAGCTTTCATTCGGGTGTCGATCACGATCGGTCCTTCGTAGCTGAGGTGATTGCGGTGAATCTGCTTTCCGGCTGCGGTGATATCCGCTCCGGGTTCAAAACGGGTAAAGCTCTGCCAGAGAAAGTAGCTGGGGGTCTCTGCGGTCTTCTTCGCGTCGTCAGCGATGATAATGAGTGGCCACCCTTCAAAGCAGGAGGAAGAAGCGATCCGATCGGCGAGCTCCGGCTCTTCTTCGTGGGAAGGCCCCGAGACCACGAGACACCCCCCGCAAAAGACAGCGACCTCATTGATCTTTTGGGGAAGCTCTCCGGTGAAGGTGTGGAGGAGCTTACGAATGGGAGCTCCAACACCGAGGAGCACTCCTTTGCTCCCCTTATTCACTTCGGGACCGGTGTAGTCGAGGGTGTCCATCGAGAGATTCGAAAAGACGTAGAGGTCTGTTCGAAAATCAGCTCGTTCTAGAATGTACTCGAGCACAGCCGGAAAGTTCTTGATATCCATCGGTGTATCAACCACGAGGAGGAACTTCGTGAGCGAGAGCTGTCCTTCCCCGAGGATGCGGAATGCGGAGACCATCGCCTCTCGCTTGTAGCGCTCCTGTACTACTGCGCAGGCAAGCGAATGATAGCCGGTCTCGCCGTAGGACCAGAGATCCTTTACGGTCGGCATGACGAGGGGAAAGATCGGACTGAGGAGCTCCTGCAGGTAGTCACCAATAAAGAAGTCTTCCTGCTTTGGTTTCCCCACGACCGTCGCCGGACAGATCGGTCGGTGTTTTCGGAGCAACGCTTTGCACCGAAAGACGGGGTAGTCGTGTTGGAGTGAGTAATAACCATAGTGGTCACCAAAGGGCCCTTCCGGTCGTTTCTCGTACGGATGACACTCGCCAACAAGGGTGAATTCGGAGCTCGCGACCGCCGGAAGAGCAGAGAACGGTTGGTCGAGGAGTGGAAGCCGCTTCCCGAGCACGAGGGAGGCGAGGAGTAACTCCGGGACGTTCTCCGGCAGGGGGCAGATCGCGGAGAGGATAAGGGCTGGTGGCCCGCCAAGAAATACGTTCACGGGGAGGGGGCGTCCCTCTGACTGGGCGACGTGGTGATGAAAGCCGCCCCCTTTTCCGATCTGCCAGTGCAGGCCGGTTTCGTCATCGTTGTACCGTTGCATCCGATACATGCCGAGATTCGGAATCCCCATCTTCGGGTGTTCAGTGTAGACGAGTGGGAGAGTGATGAACGGTCCTCCGTCCTCCTCCCAGGTTTTCAGCAGGGGCAGGCGGGTGAGCCGCGGCGGAGTGTCTGCGATAAGGGAACCTTTCTGCCACGGTTTTCGAGAAAGCCCCACCTTCGCCAATGAAAGAAAGAGGTCTCGCTCCCCCCAGAGGGCCGAGAGGGAGGGGGGCATCAGCTCTTCCGGCAACTTCGCGATACGGGCGATGGTCTCCTCCGGCTTCTTCCCAAAGGCGAGCTCTACTCGTTTGGCGGTTCCAAAGAGGTTGGTCACGAGGGGAAAGCTCGCCCCACGAACGTTCTTGAAGAGGAGCGCAGGCCCTCCTTCGGCGATCACCCGTCGGTGTATCTCTGCTGCCTCCAGTTCGTGAGAAACGGGGGCATCAATTTCGATAAGATCCCGTTCTCGTTCGAGAAGTGAGAGGAATTCTTGTAGGTCAGAGATAATCACAGCACCTCCGTACGGTGAATGCTTGGCGGTGAAGTCCACGGCCTCTCTAGTATGCCGGGACCGTGGCCGGAGATCCAATCACCTCCCGAGGGGCGCAAAGTTTTCCGGGTGAGGGCGGCCTCCCTCTCATCTTTGAGGGGTGGGAACCACCTTATCGGTCTCTTCTGCGCCGAGGTGAGAGAGTGCGATGGTACGTAAATTGCGTACCCATTAGGACCAGCGCCTTGTCAGCGCGAGTATTGCTTCGGTCTGTTCGGGATATATGTCTACTCTCAACCACTTATCCAGTGTTCTTATTCTTGTGGCGTTCATGACGGTGCTTCCGTACGAGGCTGCTGCTGGTCGCCGTTCGATCAAGATTACGAAGAAGACCGCCGGGCAGTTCTCCTCTGTGGGGGGCAAGAAGATGCTCTGCCGTGCTCGCAACGGCACCTTTGAGCTCGGTCGCTTAAAGGGCAAGAAGAAAGTCGGGGGACGGTTTATTCCGCTCAGAGAGCCTGCCTTTGAGCGGAAGATCGCTCGTCTTGAGCGGATTGAGGTACGGCTTTCCCGGAAAAAGAAGCGGCGAAGGAAGCTGAAAGTCGTTCGACGAAGGCTGCGCAAGCAGGAAGCAACGCTGGAACGGGTGAGATCACTCCTCCGGGAGTGTGCGGATCGGTCGACTCAAGAGGGGGAAGACGCTCGGAGTTCACTGGAGCCCTATCGCGATGATCTCACCGAAGCGGAGATAACTCACCTGCTCAACAAGGTAGCCTTTGGGGGGACTGCGGAGCTCAGGAGAATCGGACGGGAGGATGGTCTTGCCGCCTTGGTCGATGCCCTCGTTGATGGGGTCACAACGCCTGAAGAAGATCACCGTTTTCGTTTGCGGCTTGGGGAGTGGGAAGCGCTTGGACGGCACCGGCCTGAGCGTGATGACCGACCGGAAGAGGTGTGGACCTTTCGCGGCATACAGAGCTCTCAACTCTTCCAGATGGTTGAGAGTCGGAATCCATTTCACGATTGGATGTTTCTCCAGCTCAGCGCTCACTTTGCTACCGACCTTGATTCACTCTCATTTTCTTTCAACGGATATCGAGGTTACGGATTGAAAGCCCATGTGGAGCTTCTCCGGGAACATGCAGTCGGGAACTTCCGCTCCCTCGTGGTCGGAATGCTCACCGATCAAGCGATGAATGTCTGGCTCGGCAACAAGGATAACACCGTTGTTTCGCCGAATCAGAACTTTGCTCGAGAGTTGCTCGAGCTGTTTACGCTCGGGGCGATCGATCCCTTCACCCTTCATCCGAACTACGATGAAGAGACCATCGTTGCGGCAACCGGATTTGTAAGTGGGTACCAAGAGGACTTCGGCTCCGATCCAGAGCTTGGGAATGATTCACTGATCATCTCGTTCTTCCCTGCTGCTCGAGATAACACTCCGAGAACGGCATTCGCTGGAATACCGGGGGCAGAGCTTCAGGGCTCTCCCTCTGCAGAACAGTTTATCGATCACATCCTCTACCGTCATCCCGGAGCTGCTCGCTACATCGCTGAGCGTCTCGCGGGAAATATGCTCTATCCTGGGATCTCAGAAGAGATGGGGAATGAACTCGCTGCACTCCTGATCTCATCTCGTTACCGGCTCAAGCCCTTTCTCCGGAAGATCCTCCGTTCGAAAGCGATGTTTTCTCAACCGGCGAAGCGCTCCTGTATCTCCTCCCCGGTGGAGCATTTCGTGAAGCTCGCTCGGAGAATCTTTCCCACCGGTCTCTCTCCGAGTGGGGGCAACTGGAGCGGATCGCTCGGCCTCTATGCAAGCGTCGCACGGGCTGCTGAGATGAGTGGGCAGGAGCTCTTCAGCCCTCCCTCCGTCTTTGGCTGGAAGCAGAGCTGCAACATCAATCGGAATGGAGAGATCTCACGAGGAGAAGCGTGGCTCTCCTCACAACTGCTTCAGCAACGGACGCACGGATGTGCCGAAATCTTTAACGCGCTTAATGGCGAGAAGGTTGATTTCCGAGAACGGTTCTCTCTCGATGAGCAAGAGCCTCTTCCGGAGATGATTCGCCGACTCGCGCTTCAGGTTTATGATCTCGAGCTTACCACTGCGGAAGTCAGCCTCTTGGAGGAGTTCCTCCGTTCTTATACCGATGAAAGCAGGGGTGGAGAGGTGCATCAGTTTGAGCCAAACTTTCAGGCAGAGTGGTATCTTCGTCAGAAGATGCCGGCGCTGATCTGTGCGATGGGGACAGTATACCGCGTAGCCTTGCGATAAGAGGGGAGAAGGATGACGAAGCCATTTTCGCGAAGAAAGTTTTTGCAGGTGCTCTCCCAAACAGGCGGTGCTGCGCTGCTCGGCACGGTCGCTGGACCGAGCTTCTCTGTTGCGCAGCAGGCAGGCAGCGGAGCAAATATCGTCGTCGTAAACCTCCTCGGAGGACTTGATGGTCTGATGGCGTATCCGTTCTATGAAGGGCCCCTCGTTGATCCTATCGCGCAACGATTGCGGCCCTCGTTCGCTCAGGAGCAGAGTGGTGTGCTTCGGATAGATCCTCAGACGGGGATCTCCTCGAAGGTTGGGCTTCACCCAGAGTTTGCTCCGCTCGTACGGGTAGCCGGGGACAAGATGAAGATCGTTCAGGGGTACGGCATCCCTGATAATCCTGGCCGGAGCCACGACACCTGTCAGGTCATTATGAGCCTTGGCCGCAGTGACATTCATGGAGCACAAAAGCGTGGTTTTCTCGCCCGCCTGATGGATCTGAAAGATTGGGACACCTTGCAGTACTGGGCGTTTGAAGTATCGAACCCTTCTGACGTCAACACTGCAAAGAAGGCTCCGGTACAGCTCCGTGATCTGGAGAGTTTCGGATACCGTGGAACGTATTGGGAAGATCGAGCTCAGGTTTCTCTTGCCGGAAAGTTGAAACGAGACCTCCTTGAGCTACAGCAAGAGCGGGGAGAGCTTGCCGGGAAGTTTCTTTACGAGAACCGTGTTCTTCACGATACGGCTGGTCTCGTGCAACGCTCCATTATTAATCAGGAAGTAGGGAGCAATGATGCCGGGGATTACGATGATGAGTCTTCTGTTGGGGTGCAGCTTCGCGATATCGCAAAGATCATCAGGTCAAAGGAGACTCGACGTGATCTCACCTACGCGGGTAAGGATCAGGTCTTTCTCGTCAGTCAGACGGGGTACGATACCCACAGCGATCAGGCGAATCCGCACCGGGCAGAAAAGAGCCTTTCAGGACGGCTCCGAGAGCTATCAACGAACCTCGCCACCTTCTATCGTGATATGCAGCTCTTTGGTGTTGCTCGCAAGACATATGTCATTCTCTATTCAGAGTTTGGACGGACGCTCTACCAAAATGCTCCGGCAAACTACGCCACAGCCGGAACTGACCACGGCTATGGAAGCACAACAATCGTACTTGGTGGGAACATCTCTTCCGGAGTCATCGGCGAACCGCCTACCCTCGCCGAAATACAGGATGAGCAGTTTAATGCCCTTCGTCCGCGAATAGACTACCGGAATATCTTTGCGGAAGTTTTTTCAGAGGTGCTTGGGGTTGCACCAGAGCTCGTCTTTCCTGACTCGTCATATCGGTACGAAAAGCTCGGCATTCTTTCGTAGCGGTTACTCTTCGTCTCTTCCGAATAAAAATTGTGCCGTCTGTTGTTCACTCCAGTAGACGCGGTCCCACGGAGTATGGAAGAACCCAACGTGTCCACCGTACTGCGGAGTGAGCAGTGAGAAGTGCGGATTCACGGTTGCCACCTCGTGCGGAAAACACCGGGGATGGAGAAAAGGATCGTCTTGGGCATTGATCAGGAGAGTGGGAACGCGGATCTGTGAGAGGAGCGGAAGAGAGCTGCACTGCTCCCAGTAGTCTTTTGCATCTCGGAAGCCGTGGAGAGGGGCGATATACCTCCCATCGAAATCCGCAAAAGTTTCAAGCTCGTGGAAGTTGCTCACCGAGATCTCATTTGGAAACATCGCTTCCTTTGCGCTGAGCTTTTCGTGGAGCATTCGGAGGAAGCGGCGCATGTAGAATCGATTGCGGGGAAGGGCGAGCCTCTCCGCACACCCGGCCAGGTCCACGGGCACCGAGATCGCTACGGCTCGGGCAATGGGAGACTCGCCACGCGCCCCCATCTCGCCGAGGTATTTTAAGACGACGTTCCCTCCGAGGGAAAAGCCAACGAGAGAGATCTCAGGGAAACGCGTACTGAGATGGGCGATCACCTCACGGAGGTCGTCAGAAGAGCCGCTGTGGTAGCTGTAGGGCTTTCTGTTCGGTTCCCCGCTGCATCCCCGAAAGTTCAGCGCCGCTATGGTTGGGACAGTTTCGTCTCTGTACTCAAGGAGGGTACGAGCCATCCCCTGGACATAGGCCCGCTGAGCTGACCCCTCCAGTCCGTGGCAGATGATAACAACGTGTGAGCTTTCTGGACCCATGAGATCGAGATCCAAAAAATCTCCATCTGAGGTCTGAATCCGTTCTCGAGTAGCGGGACGAGGACGAATCGGCCTTAAAGAGCTTCCGAGCACGGTCTGAAGGTCAGGATTTCGAAAGAACCTTGGTGGCTCGAAATGTGGGGAAAAGGGGTGATTCATAGAAAAAACTTGCTTCCAGTAATGGGTATTGTACGTTACCGCCGCAACGAGAAAAGGTCTTGGAGTATTTTTTGCAGCCCTGAGGCTACAGGTCAGAAACTCACTGAAAACTCAGTGAGCGCAGTAGTTTTCTCTGATGGAATTTCTTAGGTATGCAGTATCCACGTGTGGTCATTCGGTTCCCGTTCTTCTTTTTTTTCCTCTCGGTGGCATTCACACCCCTGACGCTCTTTGCCCGACCGGCAATGGAAGTCGTTCCCTTCGTCTCTGGAGGGATAGAGCGGGGGATGTGTGTGCTTCAGATTCGAGACGGTGCCCGGCGCCCGGTGAGCACGGTCCAGGGAAGCTATCTCTGGCAGAGTGGAGAGGGGGAGTCGTTTCAGTGTTCCGGAAAAGCGAGATTATGTGCCCGGATACTCCGCCGATTGAATCAACTTGGAGAGCTCTCTACCCTTGAGAGTGTTCCCTCTCGCCTCCGTTCAAAGCGTGCTTTCTTTGCTCGCCTCTCATCAACAACAGCGAGGAGACGGCGTCGCGCGAAGCGAACTCTCAAACGCCTCGTTCGGCAGAGCGGTGATGAAGAGGAGTTTGTCGAGAGCTGTCGTAAACCTCTGCAACGGAAGAAGAAGGGGGCGTTGGATAGAGACGAGAGAGTTACTCCACAGGTGCTCGGCTTTGCGCTCTTGGACGCCGACACCGCTCAACCCATTCTTGGGTACGAACGAATAGGCGGTGAGCAAGAGATCGCTATCGAAGATCTCGGCAACGTCCGAGCGATCGCCCTCGCTGCTCTTGCAGATGCGAATGAAGTTGCCAGTGTCGTGTTTTCAGACCTTGATACCGGAGCGCGACTTCGTACCGATAGTCGGGTTCCATACACTCTTGACGGCGAGATCTCAGGTGTTCTCCGAGAACGGGTGGTCGACGGTCCGATGACGCTCTCTCTTCGCGCGACTCCCTTCAGCGGCGCCCGTGGTACTGGACGAGCGGGAGAGGGGCAAGCGCTTCGTCTCCGTTTGCGTGTTGCGTCAGATGGAGATTTCGGAACACCGACCCCTTCTCCGACTCCGACTCCGACTCCGACTCCTTCACCGACTCCCACGCCAACTCCATCACAGGGGCCCACTGTAGATGCGGGTGAAGATCAGACCATTCAGCTCCCTACCGACTCAGCGCAGTTCAGTGGTGAGGCGACGGACCCTGATGGAGGCGAGATCGTCTCGTACCGCTGGGAGCAGATCTCTGGACCCTCGACCGCCGGGCTACAGGGTGAAGATTCAAGCACCCTCACCGCCTCGCAACTCCGAGAAGGTCAGTACCTCTTTCAGCTCACCGTCCGTGATGATGAAGGCGAGAGTGCAAGTGATCGGGTACAGCTCACCGTTCGAGCTGCTCAGGGTGGGGGATCGGGATATACCATCAGTGGCGAGCAGAGACAGTGGCACAAGATTACCCTCACCTTTGACGGCCCGAGTGCCGGTGAGCGTCGCGCGATCAATCCATTTGCCGACTACCGACTCGATGTGACCTTTACTCACGGGAGTGAGGTGTATGTTGTTCCTGGATATTTCGCAGCCGATGGAGATGCCGCGAATTCAGGAGCCACCAGCGGAGATAAGTGGCGGGTGAACTTTACTCCCCCTTCTACCGGAGTGTGGAACTTTGCGGTGAGTTTTCGAACAGGTGATAAGGTCGCGACCAAGGTCAATCCCGCCTCTGGAACGGCAACCGGGTTCGACGGTCTGCGGGGGACATTTTCAGTAGTCGACTCAAACAAAGAGGGAGCAGACTTTCGAAGCAAAGGGATGCTGGAGTATGTCGGTGAACGGTATCTCCGTTTTCGGGGAAGCGGTGAATACTTCCTCAAGGTCGGTGCCGGAAGTCCTGAAAATTTTCTCGGATACGCCGGGTTTGATAACACCTTTGATAACGGAGGGGTTCAAAACGACCTTCAGGATGGAGTACATCACTTTGCGCCACACCGGGATGATTGGCGGAACGGTGATCCGACCTGGCGGGGCGGACGTGGGAAAGAGATCATTGGAGCATTGAACTATCTCGCAGAAAAGGGGGTCAACACCCAATATGTTATTGGGATGAACGCCTACGGTGACGGGCAAGAGGTGTGGCCCTGGGTTGATTACCCCGCAAACAATACGTGCTCCGGTGGAGAGTGTCTCCGCTTTGACGTGAGCAAGCTTGACCAGTGGGCGATCGTGTTTGATCACATGATGGAGCGCGGAATTCATCTCAATTTATTCCTCCAGGAACAGGAGAATGACCAACTTCTCCACGGCGGTGAGTTGTGGCACAAGCGTCGTCTGTTTTACCGAGAATACATCGCTCGGTTCGGACACCTGCTCGCTCTTACCTGGAACATGGGGGAGGAGAACACCAACACGGAAGAACAACAGCTCGCCTATGCACAGTTCTTCAAGACGCACGATCCGTACCGTCGACTGATTACCATTCACACCTTTCCTCAAGATAAGGAGCGGGTCTTTGCTCCTCTGCTCGGAACAACGGTCTTTGGGGGAGCTTCGATCCAACACGCAACGGGAAATAGTGGATACGACGTGATTCGTGATTGGATCCGACGCTCTGGAGATCAGGGACAGCAGTGGGTGGTCGCCTGGGATGAACAGGGAGGGGCTCAAGAAGGGTGTCGACCGGATCCCGGTCTCTCCGGAGGCGATAGTGCGCGGCGGGGACAGACGAGAAAACATGCGCTGTGGGGAACATTCCTCGCTGGTGGTGCCGGTATGGAGTGCTATTTCGGCTACGGGCTCCC
This sequence comes from bacterium, assembly GCA_022763385.1. Lineage (GTDB taxonomy): Bacteria > Bdellovibrionota_C > UBA2361 > UBA2361 > RFPC01 > RFPC01. Next base: position 941 of record JALEGQ010000046.1, on the reverse strand, counting down.
ACACAATGATCTTGACCTCGAAGACTTTCGCACCCGTGATGACCTTTGGGATATCTCTCGAAACGCCGTCTGGTTCTTACAGAGCCATGTGCCATTTTCGGAGCTGGAGGTCGATAATACGGTGTGCCGTGGAGATAGCGGATGTCGAGCTCTGACCACCGAGGCAGCTCATCTCTCGGAGCACGGAGTTACGGTGATACAGTTTCCTTCTGGAACTGCTGGAGCCCGTATCGACCTCTCGGAGCGGGCTGAGTATTCGGTAAAGTGGTTTAATCCTCGCTACCTTGGAACGACTCCGTTTTTGCAGAACGGGACCGTGCGCACCATCGAAGGCCCGGGAGAAGCTTCCCTCGGAGTTCCACCACATTCGGTTTCGAGTGACTGGATCGCGCTTATCCGCCGAACCGGATATGTCGGTGGTGATGGTGCATTCCAGGAGCAGGGGGGACGGCTCATCATGGAGTTTGAGAGCAGTAACCCTCAGGGGGGATGGACTCAGCGGACCGCCTTCACCCCGTTTACGGGAACGTCGTACTACGAGTGGACGGGGAACAACAACTACAGCCGTCCGGGTGATGGAGTGGTTCAGTTTCCCTTTGAGATCTCTACTCCGGGGAACTACGAGCTCCGATGGCGCTCAAGGATCTGTCGCGGAAGTGATCGGACAGAGCACAACGATTCGTGGGTTCAGTTTCCAACCGGCCAGAATATCTCTGGTGAGCAGGGATTAAATGGCTGGACGAAGGTGTATCAAAATCAACCGAATACCTGGTCATGGGACGCGAAAACGGTGGATAATGTTGGACGACCGGTCCGGCAGTACTTTAGCGCCGGAACCCACACCATGGAGGTCTCGGGACGCTCTAACGGCCACTGTATTGACCGAATTGCGCTCTATAAATACGACTCGGTGTACTTCGATGGCTCAGCCTTCACCGCAG
>JALEGQ010000045.1 GCA_022763385.1 bacterium | reverse complement strand
TCCAGGAGCACTGTACCCACCAGCGCCTCATACGCAAAATGACTTTACCCCCGAGATAAGCCGCGTTTAGCAGGACAAACCTGCTTCACCGACGGCTACTCGCCCATACTTTTACCAGGAAGTTCCCTCTTCCGACGGAGGGGTGTATCTTCCGACCCGAAATAGCTCAAAAACATCCCGAAAGAACTCCCCCTTTCCATCCGAACCCCGAAAATTCCCACCAAGATCGAGAACAAACCCGATCAAACCCCGGAGAGAGACGATAAATTTTTCGAAAACTTCCCCTGGTGGGACGTACCAGGGGGATGGGGGTTAGCGGAGGTGGTGGTGGGCGCAGTTTTTTGAGCAGGTGGTTCCGTGTCTGAGCTCTTTGCATGGGGAGCAGACGATCGCTTCTTTGCCGCATTGGGGGCAGGTGACGGGGGTGGAGCCGGGGTCACCACAGTGGGGGCAGAGGCGGTAGGTTTGTGAGGGGAGGAGGTCTTGGTCGACGGCGACTCGGTGGTCGAAGACGAAGCACTCGCCTTCAAACATGGAGTTCGGGTAGTGCTTGAGGTAGTTCAGAATTCCGCCTTCGAGTTGGTAGACTTTTTCATATCCTGATTCTTGCATCTGGAAGATGGCTTTCTCACACCGGATTCCTCCGGTGCAATACATGAGCACCTTCTTCTCCTTTGGAATGCCAGACTCTTCCACGAACTCTTGGAATTCGCTGAAAGAGTGGGTCTCTGGATCGAGGGCACCTTTGAATTTTCCGACCTCCACTTCGTAGCCGTTGCGGGTGTCGATCAGGATGAAGTCATCTTCCTCCCGCAACACCCTCTCCCACTCGGCCGGTGAGAGGTGATTGTGATGTGTTTTTTTCGGCGCGATATCGGGTCGCTTGAGGGTTACGATCTCTGGGCGACGTTTTACCTTGAAGCGCTTAAAGGGGTTCGTGAGCGCTCGACTATCCTTAAAAACGGTATTCTCGAAACCAGGGATCGAACGTATGAGCGCCTGCAACTCGGTAATGGCAGTATCTGTTCCAGCGACGGTGGAATTCAGCCCTTCTACAGATGAGATGATGAGACCTCGAAGCCCAGTCGCTGCCGAGAACTCGTGAAATCGGGCTTCCCACCGATCGAGTTGTTCCTCCGTAAGGGGTGCAAAATTGTAAAAGGTTGTCACTCGAATGGGGAAGTGTTCTTCTCCCTTTGCCGGCACTGATGCTGATTCTTCGACCTGTTCCATGGCTTCCGTTCCGTACTTGTTTCCGTCTTCGTCCTCTTAATAGGCCCGGGAGATGATTGCTTCCCGTTCCGCTTTCTTGCCGGTGAGTATACACGTTCCTCCCTGCTCTTGCTGGAGCGGAATGCACCGCACTGAGAGCTTCATCTCCGCCAGAGTTGCCTCGGTCTCTTGCTCTTCACACCACGGGGCACGGATAAACCCCTTGAGGGAGTCCTCATCGCCATCAGTAAAGTATTCCCGGAGCTGAGCTGCCGAGGTGATATCAGTTCGGATATGCTGATCTCGGAACTGTGCTGCCTGCTGGAAGAGGTTCTCGTGCACCTCCTGCAAAAGGGCTGGGATTCGATTGATGAGAGCTCTCTTCTCACAGAACTCTTTGTCCTTCGGCCCTTGGTCTCGACGATAGAGCACCGCTTTCTGCTCGGCGATATCTCGAGGCCCAACTTCGATGCGAAGCGGCGCCCCACGCTTTACCCACTGCCAACTCTTCTCTCCGCCACGGATATCTCGAGCATCAATACTCACCCGCACCTTCTCGTCGTCATACGAGAGGGCAGCTATATCTTTCTCAAGTTCACGACAGTACTCAAGTACCTCATTTCGGTGTTCATCTTTCGGAATAACTGGGAGGATGATGACCTGTTTCGGTGCAAGCTTCGGTGGAACACGGAGTCCATCGTCATCACCGTGGCTCATAACAAGCCCCCCGATCATTCGGGTCGACATTCCCCAGGAAGTCGTATAGCCGTACTGCAACTCCCCTCCCTCATCGAGAAATCGGATACCCGCAGCCTTGGAAAAATTCTGGCCGAGATAGTGCGATGTCGCGGCCTGAAGTGCCTTGCCGTCTTGCATCATCCCCTCAATCGAATAGGTCATGTCGGCACCGGGGAAACGCTCTCCGATGCTCTTTTCCCCCACGATAACCGGCATTGCGACCACCTCTTCTGCCAACTCTCGGTAGACCTCAAGCATCTTCAGAGTCTCTTCTACTGCTTCTTCTTCGGTCGCATGTACGGTATGGCCCTCTTGCCAGAGAAACTCCGAGGTGCGAAGGAAGAGCCGCGTCCGCATCTCCCACCGCATGACGTTCGCCCACTGGTTGATGAGCAGCGGGAGGTCTCTATAGGACTGCACCCACTTCGCAAAGGTGTCTCCTATGATGGTCTCAGAGGTCGGCCTGATAATCATCGGCTCCTCGAGTTCACCCGCCGGGTGAAGCTTCCCATCACGCTCCTCGAGACGGTGATGGGTCACGACCGCACACTCCTTCGCAAACCCTTCGACGTGCTCCGCTTCACGCTCCATAAAGCTGAGCGGGATGAGAAGTGGGAAATAGGCGTTCTCATGCCCGGTTGCCTTAATCCGATCATCCAACTGACGTTGTAACCGCTCCCAAATACCGTACCCCCACGGCTTGATCACCATACACCCGCGCACTGGCGAGTTTTCAGCGAGCTCAGCACCTTTAATAACCTGCTGATACCACTCAGGATAATCCTCAGCTCTCGTAGGAGTGATCGCCGTCTTCTGCTGTTTCGCCATGTTCTGCTTCTCGTGTTTTCGTCCTTAACTATCGTAAAACTATGAACCGATGACCGCCTTTTCTCAAGTTGCTCCGAGGAGCCAGCCCTCAACCAAAAAGTGCGATGTTATCCAGTAATCGCACTCCCTCCACCGTCGCGGCTAACAGCACTCTCGACGGCTCTGAGGAGGCATCATCCAGCGGAAGGAGGGTCTTTTCTGAAACAACGTCCAGATACTCAATGCGAACCCCCTCCTGCGCTTCAAGTATCGCTCTTCCTGCGGCGAGGAGCTCTTCACGGCCAGTAGACCCGCTTTCGTAGTTGCCACGCACCAGCCGGAGGGCTTGGGAGAGGGCGAGTGCACGAGTGCGCCCCTCAGTGGAGAGCCGCTCATTCCGAGAGCTGAGGGCGAGACCATCGGCTTCGCGAATGAGCGGACCACGGATGATTTCGAGATCCAAACGGAGGTCTTTTACCAGCTTCTCGACCGTTCTTAACTGCTGAAAGTCCTTTTCCCCGAAGATTGCCGAGTTGGGACGCACCAGGAGGAAGAGGATGGTGAGTACGGTGGCCACCCCTTCAAAGTGCCCCGGGCGTCCGGCCCCTTCGTAGTGTTCGGTGAGCCCAGACACCTGAACCGTACTGCTATGGCCCCCCGGATAGACCTCTTCCACTGGGGGGATAAAAACCGCCTCGACTCCGCGCTCTCGAAGCAGTTCACAGTCTCTCTCTTCATCTCGCGGATATGCAGCTAAATCAGCAGAAACATTAAATTGTTTCGG
>JALEGQ010000044.1 GCA_022763385.1 bacterium | reverse complement strand
GGTGACCTGATCTGAGATGAGAGCCTTTTTCTGCGGAAAGACGATGGTGAGGGGCCCTGGCCAGAGGGGGGAGAGACGACGAAATAGGGCGGAGACACGGCTTCCGTTTTGAATCTCCACGACTTCAGGAACATCTGCGGTGTCGGCAAGGTGAACAATCAGTGGATTGGAGGAAGGTCGTCCCTTCGTCACATAGATCTGTTTCACCGCCTGAGATTGGGTTGCATCAGCGCCCAGTCCGTAGACAGTCTCTGTTGGGAAGGCGACGAGGTGTCCCGCTCTCAGTAATCGGGCTCCCTCTAGTATCGAGTTCGTACGTTTCTTCTTCTCCACAACTTTCTCGGTGAGCAGTGCCGAGGAATCGGCATGAGTGAGGGGCTAGGATTGATTGAGCTCTGGTGAGAGCGCCTTCGTACATCTGAGGAGGCGGCTTTCAAGTCCGGGGAGCAGCGCTGCGAGTTCCGAGGTTTTTACGAGTGAGCTCATAAAGTAGGCATCAAAGTCACTGAGGCACTCACTGTCCACCAGCTTTGAGCCCATAAAGCTGGGAGCCTCTGGATCAATCCCCCCGATCGCCACCGGAGACATGATCCACCGCTTATGAGTGAGGTGGCCGAGTGCTGTCCCCTTACAAAATGGGTGTTGTGAGGACGAAAAGAGGCAGTTCGCCTTCTCATCTTCTCGACGTTCTTCAAAGCACTTTGAAACGAGTGAGGTACACTGTGCCAGGGGCTCTCCGACGGTTTCCGCCATCACCGGTCTGATAAAGCAGGTCGTAATGAAGATCCCCATTACGAAACAGCTCCGGAGTACGAGACGGAACAAGAGTGTCTTCATAGTGAGTATCCTTCTGTGTGCTGACGAAGAGTAGCACACCCCCATTTCTTAACCAAAGTACTCGGACGACTCGCCTAACTATCTGATTTTATTCATTTCACAAAAACAAACGGGTGTCAGACACCCTTAAGGTTTTGGCAGAGTTCGGTGAGGACGCCGTGGGCGCTCTTGGGATGGAGGAAGGCGACGAGATTTCCGTGCGCTCCTTTTCGGGGGGTCTGGTCGATGAGGTGGTGGCCAAGGGCGGCGAGTCGGGTGAGCTCGGCGGCGATATCAGACACTTCGTAGCAGATGTGGTGGAGTCCTTCGCCTCTTTTTTTGAGGGTGGTGGCGAGGGGACTCTCTGGACCAAGGGGGGAGAGAAGCTCGATGGCGGTTGGTGTCGGGATTGTTGAGTTCTCTTCGTGAGCTCCTCTGGGGGTGAGGAAGGCGACGGTAGCCCCAAACTCGGGGAGCTCTTCCCGAAGATGCTCGCGGAGTTCGAATCCAGTTCGGTACCGCTCAATGGCAGCTGGGAGGTCCTCTACGAGAATGGCGACGTGGTGAAGGTGGTAGTGGGAGTCCATGTGAGCAGTGTACGGCGACTCCACAAAAAAAGGGAGCCAATAAATATTGGCTCCCTTCCTTCAAAGGCTCTTTATGAGCGATTGGTCAGTATGGGGGAATTACATCATTCCGCCCATGCCTCCCATTCCGCCCATTCCACCCATGCCGCCCATTCCTGCTGGGGCACCGTGGTCAGCTCCTTCTTCTGCTGGCTTATCAGCAATAACCGCTTCAGTGGTGAGCATAAGGCCCGCTACTGATGCAGCGTTCTGCAACGCGCTTCGAACAACCTTTGTTGGGTCGATAACGCCAGCTTTCACGAGGTCTTCGTACTCCTGAGTAGCTGCGTTGAAGCCAAAAGCTCCTTCGCCGTCTTGAACTCGCTCAATAACAACAGCAGGCTCAACACCAGCGTTGTATGAGATGGTCCGGAGAGGAGCCGTGATGGCAGTTCGGACGATCTTTACTCCGAACATCTGCTCTTCGTTGTCGAGCTTCAACTCATCAAGCTTCTTCGCTGCACGGAGAAGAGCAACACCCCCACCTGGGACGATTCCCTCTTCTACTGCGGCACGTGTTGCATGAAGTGCATCTTCAACACGAGCTTTCTTCTCTTTCATCTCTACCTCTGTCGCAGCGCCAACGTTAATAACGGCAACACCACCGACGAGCTTCGCGAGTCGCTCTTGGAGCTTTTCACGGTCGTAGTCAGAGCTTGTTTCCTCAATCTGAGCGCGAATCTGCTTTACTCGAGCTTCGATCTCAGTGTTTGAGCCAGCACCATCGATGATAGTGGTGTTCTCTTTGTTGATCACGATACGCTTCGCCTGACCGAGTTGATCAAGGGTGAGGTTATCGAGAGACATCCCGAGATCTTCACTGATGGACTTTCCACCGGTGAGGATAGCGATATCTTCGAGCATCGCCTTGCGACGATCGCCGAATCCTGGAGCCTTCACCGCAGCAACGTTGAGGGTTCCTCGGATCTTGTTCACCACGAGGGTTGCAAGCGCTTCACCATCAACATCTTCCGCGAGGATAAGGAGCGGCTTTCCTGCCTTCGCTACCTGCTCAAGAACAGGAAGAAGCTCTTTCATGTTTGAGATCTTCTTCTCGTGGATGAGGATGTAGCAGTCGCTGATCTCACACTCCATGCGATCTGGATCGGTAACGAAGTACGGAGAGAGGTATCCACGGTCGAATTGCATTCCTTCAACGACGTGAAGCTCTGTGTCGAGTCCCTTCGCTTCTTCTACGGTGATCACTCCCTCTTTTCCGACCTTCTCCATCGCTGCCGCGATGATGTTGCCGATCTCAGAGTCAGAGTTCGCAGAGATAGTTCCAACCTTAGCGATATCTTCTTTCCCACTGGTTGCTTGGCTAAGCCCGTGGAGAAAGTCAACAACAGCTACTACCGCTGCATCGATTCCGCGCTTGATGTTCATCGGATCATGACCGGCTGAGACAAGCTTGTGCCCTTCTCGGTAGATCGCATCAGCAAGAACTGTCGCAGTAGTCGTTCCATCACCAGCAACGTCAGAGGTTTTGGAAGCAACTTCCTTCACCATCTGTGCGCCCATGTTTTCGAACTTGTTCTCAAGTTCTACTTCCTTCGCCACTGTTACTCCATCTTTGGTAACAGTAGGAGCACCGAAGCTCTTCTCGATAACAACGTTTCGTCCGCGGGGTCCCATGGTGACCTTTACGGCATCAGCAAGTGTTCGCACACCACGGAGGATCTGCTCTCTTGCATCAAGTCCAAATTCTAAGATTTTAGCCATTTTCTTTTTCCTTCCTTACATCACTCCTCTGCTAAACCAGAAGCTCCTCAGAGGAGCGCGGTGCACAGAGAAGTATTTTTCAGGTTGCTCATCGCCTCCTACAGAGGCACCACACTATTGCTGAACAACTCCGTATACATCGTCTTCACGCATGATGAGAACGTCATCCCCATCAACCTTGATCTCCTGGCCGGAGTACTTTCCGAAAAGGACAACATCACCAACGGCGAGGTCGACTGGCTGGATTGTTCCATCTTCTCGAACTTTTCCCTTTCCAACAGCGAGGACTTTCCCTTGCTGTGGCTTCTCCTTTGCCGTATCAGGAATGTAGAGACCTGATACTGTTTTCTCGTCCTCTTCAAGGCGCTTCACAATCAAGCGGTCCTGTAGTGGACGAATTTTATTGTTCTCACTCATCTTTTCATCTCCTCTTTCAGACTCTTTTCCCGCCAGCACTTCATTCTCGGCCGAGGGAAAAGCGTTTCCTTGGAATATCTTGTTTTTTGCATTCTCACAGAACGCGATCTCGAAACGAGCACGTCACACAAGAAGGAACATGCCCGTTTTTCGCGAGGGATTTACCCGCCCCCGTCATCTGGACACGGTGAGCCCTCTTTTCAAGGGGCTTTCCCTAAAAAAACCGGGATAGAGCGATATTTTCTCTCGGAACCGGGTGAGATCCTCTTGTTCTTCCTCTCTGATGGGATACCGTAGCGGGTTATGGTTCCTGCGATTTTACAACAGCTCTCTGTGCTCGCGACGAGTTCACCGCTCAACCCCGAAATCCGAGAAGAGGTCGAGGCGTTTTTCTCTGCGCGAGGAGCAGAGATCCGCTATCTCCTTGATCCTTTTGAGGCTTTCCTGAGCGGGGGACATCTGTTCTCGGCCCACTCGGCAGCAGATCGGCTCTCTGCTCTTGAGTCATTCCTCGATGATGATGAGTCAGATTTCCTCCTCGCAGCCCGAGGGGGAGGGGGCGCTCACGAGCTTCTCACTCACCAGGCTGACACTTTGCTGGAAAATACAGGTGAGAGGAGGGTCGACCGACTTTTTTCCCGAGAACTTCGCGGTTCGGAGCGAATTTTCCCCGGAGAACCTGCTGCTGAACTGCCATCGAAGGTGGTATGCGGATTCTCAGATTTCACGGTGGTGCTTCAGGCGGTGCTGCCAGACCCCGCCATTTTGCCGATCCATGGTCCGACCCTGATCGGATTTCGAGATGAGGTTTCGGACGCGGTTCGTGAGGAGAATCTCGCTTCCCTCGTGGCGGTTCTGACAGGAGGTCAGACCGTTATTAGCGGGAGAGAGCTCTCTCGCCTTCCTTTTCAAGAGGCCGGAGATGAGGGTGTTGAAGGGGCGCTCGTTGGGGGAAACCTCAGTATTCTCTGTGGGTTAGCTGGGACGCCGTTTTTCCCTGACACGGCTGGAAAGATCGTTTTTCTTGAGGAGGTTGGAGAGCGTCCACATCGGGTACATCGTAACCTCTGTCATCTCCGGTGTGCCGGATTCTTCGATGATGTGGTGGGAGTGATTCTCGGAGAGTTCTCTGGCTGTGACCACCCGGCAGGGCTTGGAGCGACGAAGGAAGATGTTTTTGAGGCAATTTTTTCTGATCGGTTTTTTGAAAACCGTCGAGTTCCGGTCTACTCTACGGAGGCGTTTGGGCACGGAGACCGTAACTGTTCTCTTCCGCTTGGGAGAAACATGGTGCTCTCTGGAGATGGTCTCTTTCTTTCGCAACCGCTCATCTTTTCCTAAAGGACTCTTATGGCGAATGCCTCTGTTAAACCCGGTGTTCATGCAGGCAAGGCCGCTGCTCACGGAGTGAGATCTCGGCTTCAACCAGCGATTGACCTTCAGCCCGTCTCGGAGGTGATACACACAGCGCTCCAAGAGCGGGTTTTTCCCGGTTGTACCTGTGTGATCGCGCAGAGTCATACACCACGAGAAAACTCCTCGGCCTCCCCGTTCTTGGCTTCTCCTACGATCCTTTTTCGAGAAGCGTTCGGACATTTCTCGTTTTCACCGCTCGTTGAGGAAGGAGATCTGACGCCCGTCACGAATCATACGGTGTATGATGTGGACTCTCTCACAAGTTTCCTGGTGACGATTCCGCTCGTGATGAAGGCGATTGAGCAGCACCGCATACAGCTTACCGATCGGGTTTCCCGTCATGTCCACGGTTTTGGAGTCTCCGGAAAGTCTCCAATTCGCATTATCGATCTGCTTCGCCATGAGAGTGGGTTGTCAGCATCGGAGCCGTTTTATCAAGAGGTAGGGTCCCTCCAGCGGGAGCTTCGATTCGGAACACCAGTTGGTCGTGGTGTGGCACAGCAGGTTTCGATGTTGATCAACCGGCTCGCCGCGAAAACAACCGTTGGGAGTACCCGACAGTATAGTGAGGTCGAGATGATCCTCCTCGGGCATCTCCTTGAGCTGCTGTGGGCGAAGCGAATTGATAAGCTGGCGCAACAGTTTCTCTTCCAGCCACTCGGTATCCGGGGAAGTGGGTTTATCGATCACGGACTTGTTCGACAGGGAAAGGTGGCGCTTGACCCCGGAGCGGTCGCCCCTTCGGAGGAGTGCCCCTGGAGAAGGCGGGTGTTACAGGGAGAGGTGCGCGACGAGAATACCTGGGCTATGGGTGGGATCTCTGGTGAGGCAGGGTTGTTCGCAAATAGTGCTGATATCACGACCCTTCTTCACGGATTACTCGGCGCATTTCACGGAAAGAAGATTCGGAGTACCACCCCTTCGGATGAAGGCGTTGAGGGGCGTCCGCTTCTCTCTCCAGCGATCGTGCGCCACTTTCTCGAGTATCCGGCAGATGGAAGAGAGTGGGGATTGGGATGGGGTACCTGTGCCTCCACCTTTGGAGTAACTCCTCCGCCATTGTTCCAACACTCTCTCGGCGCGGTTTCTCCGACTGGTTGTGCCTTTTGGTGTGATCCCGAGCACTCCCTGAGCGTCGTTTTGCTTTCGAACCGAACCATGCCATCTCGTTCGAATCGAAAAATCACCTCTTTTTGGTCGAAGTTTTTCTCGACCATCTGGTCCTCACTCCTCTCCGGTTAAGCAACAGAAACCGGTTCAGATGCGCTGAGCAGTTACAAAAATAGAAGGTATGAGACGATGTGGGATAAGTTAACTGAGGTTGAACGACGGTATGAAGAGATCGCGCGTGAGCTTTCGTCTCCAGAGGTGCACGGTGATCGCGAACGGGTGACCCAACTGACGAAGGAGCATAAGGATCTTTCGGATGTGGTAGCAACCTATCGTGCGTATCAGAAGGCAAAGGAAGAATTTGAAGGGTCAAAAGAGATCCTGGCTACGGGCAAAGATCCGGAGCTTCTTGAGTTAGCAAAAGAGGAGTTTGCCCTTCTGGAGAAGGAGCTCGAAGGATTAACTCGCGACCTACAACTCTTACTCCTTCCAAAGGATCCGAATGATGACAAGAACGTCATCCTTGAGATTCGCGCAGGAGCCGGCGGAGATGAGGCTGGTATCTTTTGTGGGGATCTCTTTCGCATGTATACCCGGTATGCGGAAGATCGCAATTGGAAGGTCGATCTTCTCGGTGCGAGTGAGGCCTCTTCGGGGGGCTACAAAGAGGTTATCGCGATGGTGAAGGGCGCGGGGGCTTTTAGCCGGCTGAAGTATGAGCGTGGGGTTCACCGGGTGCAGAGGGTGCCAGCAACTGAAACCCAGGGACGGATTCACACCTCTACGGTGACGGTTGCGGTGCTTCCGGAGGCAGAAGACGTCGAGATCGATATCAATGAGTCGGAGCTGCGGATTGATGTCTACCGTTCGAGTGGTCCAGGAGGGCAGAGCGTGAATACCACGGACTCCGCCGTGCGGATCACTCACATCCCAACTGGAATCGTGGTCGCCATGCAGGATGAGAAATCGCAACATAAAAACCGTGAGAAGGCGATGAAGGTCCTCCAAGCGCGGCTCTACGAGCGGATGCAGGCAGAGGCCGATGCCGAGCGCCAAGCTGACCGCCGAAATCAGGTCGGCATGGGAGACCGCTCGGAGAAGGTTCGCACCTACAACTATCCGCAATCCCGGGTAACCGATCACCGGATCGGCCTCACCTTGCACAGCCTTGATGCGGTGGTAAATGGCGATATCGATCAGATCGTTGATCCGCTCATCTCCCACTACCAGGCTGAGGCCCTGAAGGGGGTCAACGGGGCATGATAGAGGGATGAAGGGTGAGGGGGAAATAACCTACGCCAACCTCGTTCAGCACGGGCGAGATGAACTGCTGGAGGTGTCCGCGACCCCTCAGCTCGAGTCAGAAACGCTCCTCTCATTCCTGATCAAGCGAGACCGGATCTGGCTTATCGCGCACGGCAATGAACCCGTAGCGAGGGAAGTGCAGGAGGGCTTCTCGGCCCTTCTGCGTCGACGGCGAGGCAGAGAGCCGGTGGCCTACATTCGAGGAGCGCGTGAGTTCTACGGACGAGATTTTCTCGTGACCCCCGATGTGCTTATTCCTCGACCTGAGACCGAGCTCTTAGTGGAGGAGGGGGTTGCAGTGCTGCGGCGTGCGCTTGGGAGGGGAGAGAAGATTCTCCGCCTCCTTGAGCTGGGGACGGGAAGTGGGTGCATCACCATTACCGTTCTTGCAGAGCTCATGAGCGAGCTCCCTTCGGGGGTCGTGCTGAGGTGTCGCGCTACAGATATTTCACCGGCAGCTCTGAGGGTTGCAGAGGAGAACGCTCATCGCCTCCTCGGTGCTCTTCCGGAGAATATCTCTCTCGAATGGCTCCACTCCGATTGGTTTGAAAGCGTCCCACCTGACCCGTGTGCCCTGATCCTCTCAAATCCTCCGTATGTCCCCGAAGGAGCAGCGCTTGCCCCGGACCTCTCCTTTGAACCAAGCTCTGCTCTCTTCTCGGCAGAGGAGGGGCTTGCTGATCTGAAGACGATTATCACCCATGCCCCGCCGTTTCTGGTTCCTGGAGGAGTACTCCTGCTTGAGGGAGGGATTGGCCAGTGGAAGCAGCTTCAGCACGATGGCACCCTTGAGCACGCCGGAGAAAGTTACGCTTCCACCACGGTGTTTTCTGACCTGCAGGGGATTGAGCGGGTCTTTTTCCTGCGAAAACGGGGGGAGATAGCAGATCTGCTGCCTCCCCCCTGATGTGGGAAGTATTTCTTGTTTATGAACGAACCGTGAGTTTGTTCACCAAAGTCATCAGAAGGTTGTGCATTGATTGGCTCATATTTGAGAGCGCTGCCATCATGCGGGTTGTTTTCTCAAGCTTTGCTTGGGCAATTGCGACGCCCGCTTGGGAGTCATTCTGCATCGCTGTGGTGAGATCAGAGAAAGCCTTCTTTTCTCTTCGCTCAAGCATCCGAAAGGCTTGAGCGAGCTGTTGTGTTCTCGTCTTGCTCGGATCTGGTTGAATTTTCATCTGTTGTACCTCCATCTATACATAAAACAGCCTCTGGAGGGACGAAATTCCCTCCGAGACATTTTTTTCACCTCCTTAATCGTTCAAAACGGAAAAAAGTTTCCGGTTCTCGGAGATTTTTTGAAAATATTGATTTCGAGGGGAGACGTTGCTAGCGTTTTCGGGTTGTTACGAGGGGAGAAAGTTTCGTGAATGACCCGAGAAGAGTCGTTATCACCGGCCTTGGCGCGGTGTCGCCGGTTGGACTGAGCGCAGAAGAGAGTTGGCAGGCGGTCCTTGCGGGGACCTCTGGAGTTGGACCAATTACCCGCTTCGACAGCGAGCCCTTTGCGTGTCACATCGCTGCTGAGGTGAAGGGCTTTGATCCTGAAGGGATCATCGAGCGAAAGGAGCTTAAGAAGCTCGATCTCTTTTCGCAGTACGCTATCGTCGCGAGCGATGAGGCATGGAAGCACGCGAGCTTGGACTCTGCCGGTGTCCCTGCTGAGCGCACCGGATGTATCTTTGGCGTCGGCATCGGAGGGCTCTATCAGATTGAGAAGTACCACGAGCTCCTCCTGAAATCTGGACCGCGAAAGATCTCACCGTTTTTTATCCCGGGGATGATTACGAATCTCGGCCCCGGAAATATTGGAATACACCTCGGTTTGAAGGGGGTGAACTACACGGTGACGAGTGCCTGTACTTCAGCGACGCACGCCATTGGAGAGTCTTTCCGAATGATTCGGGATGGTCTGCAAGATGTGATGGTTACCGGTGGCTCTGAGGCCGCCGTGGTGAAGCTTGGAATTGGTGGATTCTGTTCTCTGAAGGCGCTCTCGCTCCGGAACGATGATCCCGAGCGGGCATCTCGTCCATTCGATAAAGATAGAGACGGCTTCGTCCTCGGAGAGGGTTCGGCGGTGCTGATTCTCGAAGAACTTGAGCATGCGCTCAAACGGGGAGCAACACCGATCGCGGAGGTGATCGGGTACGGATTCTCCTGTGATGCCTACCACATTACCGCGCCATCCCCGGATGGGGAGGGTGCCGTGTCGTGTATGAAGATGGCGATAGAGAGCGCCGGAATTGCACGAGAAGAGGTGCAGTACGTGAATGCTCACGGCACCTCGACCGAGGCAAACGACATTACCGAGACTCGAGCGATCCAACAGGTCTTTGGTGACGAGCACTCTTCGAAGCTCCTCGTGAGTTCAACGAAGTCGATGACCGGTCACCTCCTTGGGGCTGCCGGTGGAATTGAGGCCCTCTTCACCGCAAGAGCGCTCCAGGATCAGGTTGTTCCGCCGACCATCAACCTCGACGAGCCAGGTGAGGGATGTACCTTGGATTACGTTCCACATACGAAGCGTGAAGCTTCCGTTGATATCGCACTGTCAAACTCGTTCGGATTCGGCGGAACGAACGCCACCGTCGCCTTACGGCGCTATTAAGAGAGTTGGTGGGCGAGACCGTTCTTCTCTATGGGGAAAAAAAAGGACGATTTTCTTGCTGAACGAGTACGGGCTGAAGACATTCTTCTCGGAGGGCTCGGCTTTGGCGAGGAGGCCACTATTATCGATGTGGTTCTTGAACGAGATCTCTACCGGGGAAGAGGTCGGTGGAGGGATGGCACCGAGTTTGAGTTCGAGTCCGATGAAGAGCCGTCAGACCTTGAGCGATGGGCTATCGAGGTGATGCTATCGAGGTGATGGCTGGGGTGCTCAGTAAACCGATACCCCCTAAAACCGATACCACACCCGATCCATTACCCATTCATGGCGACTGGATTGTTCTCGCTGTTCTTTTGCTCTTCTCCGACATTCGTATAGCCGTTTGTCGTTTCAGCAGAGGTGACTTCCCCTGGATCTTCGGTGTTGATATCGAGAGGAGCCGGAGAGGCCGTTGTTGAGAACTCTTGCTCAAGATGACTCTCCTCAGTACGGCTATCTGTTTTCGATGCTTGAGCAGTCCCTGAAGAGAGGAGCTCTGTAGGTTGCCCACCAGTGAGGGCCGCGCTGCCGTTGTGAGAGAGGGTCAACTTCTCCTTCACCCCCGGAGAGAGTCGCTCGTCAACCGACTGCACTGCATCCTCGTAGGCCTCGTAGGTGGAGACGAGCGACTCCTTCATCTGCTCGAGCCGCTCGAGGAGCTCCTCACTGAGCTCGCGTTTCTCCGCCTCGTGCACCCGGATGGCATTCTCTTCCCCTCTGTTGTACGCCTCTTTCACCGCACTAGCGTTTTGAGAGCGGTTGATGAACCACCCGATCCCCATGCCGAGGAGGTAGCAGATAATCCCAGTGAAAACAGCGGTGAGGGTAAATCCAACCATGGGGGGTATTCCTTATCATTGAGGAGTATTCACCCCTCCACCGTAGTTTCTTTACGGGCAGACTTCAAGAGGAGGCTACCCTTCAGGACGGGAGTTTCTGTCTGAGAAGAGTTCTTCCTTTTTCTGCTCAAGCCTTCTCTCGAATGAGAAGAGGCGGCCTCCTGCGACCCACCCAACCGTTCCGAGGAGGGCAACAGGAAAGAGGTGATAGAGCAGAAGATGAGCCGTGTGATCCTGAGCACAGCTAAACTGGAGTGCGACCATACTCAGAAAGCCGGCGGAGAGGAGGATCAGGAGACCAGAGAGGTGCGCTGAGAGGTTAGCCCCAAAGCGCATCAGGAGGAGCAAGACTCCGGCAGGGATCGCCGAGAAGAGAAGAAGCTCCGTCGAACACGCCATCCCAGCGAGGCGAACGCCTTCGCCAATCGATGCAGCTTCCATCTGAAGGATAAAGGTCGTGATGATTGATATTATCCACACCATAGCAGCGCCAAGAACGACCACGGTAGACCGTCGAGTTCGTGCTGTTGGAACCGAAAGAAAGAGGGCGAGCACCCCTGAAGTTACCCCTGCTATAACAAGCGCCAGGGTCTCAATAGCGAAGCGGGGTGAGGAGAGGATCGTATTGAGATCTGCTCGGGTTCCCGTTGATAGGAACGCCAGCAGCAGAAAAAGAAGGCACGAAGCAAGCCAGCTCACTACCCGCCGTTTCAGGGAATGAGGCCTTGAGGGGTGCAGATCGTCCTTGAGGCGAGAGATCAGTTCTGCGCGTTCCATCACTGGTTCTCCCGAAGTTTCTTTTTGAGCTCCTGGACGGCACGGTGAAGGGTGACTCTGAGGTTATTCTCGGTAATACCGAGTTCTCCGGATGCTACTTCGGTGCTCTTTCCCTCGAGGTGTATCATCTCGACAACCCTTTGTTTCCCTTCAGGAAGTTTTCGAAGTTCATGAAGAAAGCAGTCCAGACCTGCGATCTCCTCCTCTGCCGGTTGCAACTCAAACCACGGCCCATCGGTAATCTCCTCTACCGTATGCCGCTTCTTTTTTCGCATGAAGTCGATCAACCTTCTGCGTGCGATGGTAAAGAGCCACGCCGTGAAAGAATCGACTCCGCTGTAACTCGGGAGCGACAGGTGTACCGAGAGTATAATATCCTGGGTAATATCTTCTCGAAGCTCCTCAAGTCGTATCCGGTTCGAGACAAATTGTTCAATCCGCTCATAGACCCTGCCGAGTAACTCTTCATACGCTCCCTTGTCGCCCTGCTTGCTGCGAACAGCGAGAAGCCGTAGCTCTTCACGCTCGTCCCTCCTCGGTAAGGTCGTTTGACTCTCCATCGTATTACTGGCGTTTCTCAAAGAATCTCTTCCTGGATGCTCCACTCACGGTATGTGTTTCCGTCAGAGACGGAAAGTCCCCCCTTGGCGCAATTCGAAGGGGCGCAATTCGAGGGACTTTCCTCTCGTGTTCCTCATTGTCATACTTCTCCTGTCGGAGATCCGCAGAAAGTAGGAGAGAAGGTGCATGGCGAAGAAGAAAAATCAGCAGATTATTCGAGCAACGAATCTCTTTAATGGTGAGAGGTTTGTTGGAAAGAAAACGGTGGTTGTTGAGGACAATATCATCGTTGATATCCTCTCGAAGGCGCTAAAAGCAGACTACGAGGGAATCGTCACCCCAGCCTTTATTGATCCACACTCTCACATCGGGATGTTTCGAGCCGGCGAACCGGGGGCTGAGCAAGAAGGGAATGATCATATTCATCAGATTCGCCCCTCACATGATCCCCTTGATGGGATCTATTTCGACGATCGGACCTTTTCGGAGGCAGTCGCCGCTGGTGTGTTGTATAGCTGTGTTATTCCGGGTAGTGGCAATGTGTTTGGTGGGAGAGCAAAGGTCATCCGGAACTTTGCTGCTCACCGAGGTGAGGCAGAGCTTCTCGATTTCGGATACAAGATGGCACTCGGGTACAATCCTCGTTCCAGCACGGGTTGGAAAGGAGAGCGACCGAACACAAGAATGGGCGTGTATGCCATGCTCGAACGAGAGTTTGACGAAGTGCTCAGGAAACTTGAGCAGGCTGAGCTCGAACAGGATCGGAAGTACAGCGAACTCAAAGAGCAGGAGCTTTCCCCTGAACTCTTCGCAGAGAAAGTTGAACACTTGGAACGAGAGTTTTCTCTGAAATTTTCCTCACATGAGATGTTTCTTCTCGATGCGCTTTCCGGAAACAAGACCATTAAGGTGCATGTTCATAAGGAAGATGATGTCCTCTACCTCATCTCCCTGAAAGAGAAGTATGATCTTAAGGTGTCTGCAGAACACCTCGGTGATGTGCACCACGAAGAGATCTTTCGGCTCGTCAGGCAGGCAGAGATCCCTATCGTGTTTGGTCCGCTCGGTGCACAGGTTTCCAAAGTGGAGGTTCGTCACGGCTATCCGGAAAATGCAGCTCTTCTCATGAAAAGTGGAGCGCAGTTCGGGCTGATGACCGATCATCCCGTTATTCACGCCACCGCCCTCCGGGATTCGACGAAGTTTTTTCTGCATGCAGGAATGGATGAAGAGGGAGCGCTCTCACTTATTACCAAAAGAAACGCCGAGGTTATCGGTCTGAATGATTCGCTTGGGAGTATCGAGAAGGGACTCGTGGCAAGCCTCCTCGTGTGGGACCGAGACCCGCTCCATCTCGCGGCACGACCTTCCGTGGTGATCGGTGAGGGAGAAGTGCTTCTCAAGCGATAAGCACCTGGTGTGCCGGAGCTCTGTCATGCGGCTTTTGTTCCTTCTCGCCGGATACCTCTCTGTTGGCCTCGGGCTGATCGGGGCGCTGCTTCCAATTCTCCCAACGACCCCTTTTCTGGTTCTTGCGGCGGCCTGTTTTTCTCGCTCGAGTCCTCGGCTGCATGAGTGGTTGCTGAAACAGCCGACGGTCGGGCCATCGTTGGAGCAGTGGGAGACGCATGGGGTGATCCGTCTCCGAGCAAAGATCTTTGCTACCGCGATGGTTGTGCTTTCTCTGAGCTATCCCCTTCTTTTTAAAGACTTTTCGGTTCTTCTCAAGGGAGGAATTCTCCTCGTCGTCTCTCTTGTTCTCAGCTATATTTGGACCCGACCCTCTCAGATCTGTTCTGAAAAGGAGGAGTGAGCGGTGCGGTTTCCTCACTCGCTTCATCGGGGTACCATAGAGAGCAAAGGAGATCCTTATGTTCCGTTTCCTCGTGATGCTCTGCTTCGCCTTTCTCTGCCTCGTTCCGGTACAACTCTCGGCTGAGGTCTTTAAGTACGTTGATTCATCAGGGGTCTCGGTGTACGTCAGCTCGCTTGAGGAGGTGCCGGCAGAGTATCGGAGTCAGGTTACGGATCCCCATGACTTGCCAGCGATTACGAAGAGTGATTATCCCGGATACTCTCCAGAAAAGAGCGCTCCGGCGACAAAAGCTCCCGCGGCTCCAGAAGTTGAACTCTACGTTACCTCGTGGTGTGGATACTGCGCGAAAGCCGAAAATTTTATGCGCAAAAATGGGGTGCGGTATCAGAAATACGATATCGAGAAAAACCCCACCGGAAAACGCCGCTATCAGGAGCTTGGAGGGGGAGGGGTACCGATTATCAAGATCGGAAGCTCCGTAGTGAGAGGATTTAACGCTCCGCTCCTTCGGAGAAAGCTGAATCTTTAGGTTCGGCAGAAAGAGGGACAGAGGTGTGAAAGCGCGCATGATGAACAGAGGGGGTTCTGTGCCTTACACACCCGCCTTCCGTGGAAGATGAGGCGGTGGTGGAGATCTCGCCACGTGTGAGGAGGGAATTTCTCCCGGAGCTGTTGCTCTACTCGGTCACGATCTTTTCTCGTCGCAAGTTTTAGTCGTCGTGAGACCCGATACACATGGGTATCAACGGCGAGCGCTGGTTCAATGCCCTTCTCCGAGAGAATCACGTTGGCTGTTTTTCGACCGACTCCGGGGAGTGATTCGAGCTCCTTGCGTTGTACGGGAACCTCTCCCCCGAACTGCTCAGAGACCATCATGCCAGTCTGGACGAGGTGTCTTGCCTTCGAGCGATAGTAATTGACCTGACGGATAAGAGTTGAAATCTCATCTTCCGTACCCTGCGCCAGTGACTGAAAGTCTGGGAAGCGGGCGAAGAGTTCGGGGGTCACCTCATTCACCTTCTTATCGGTACACTGAGCCGAGAGGATGACGGAGATCAGGAGCTGGTAGTCATTTTTGAAATTGAGTTCAGAGTGTGGATCTGGGTAGAGCTCCGCGAGGAGGTCGACAAGCTCTTCCTTGCGCTGTTCTGGCCAAAATTTTGAACGCCCTTTCATATGAGGCAACGTATCAAAATCTCCTTTGTCGTGGTATGACTGGAAGGCGAATGACAAAATTTTCTCTTGAGCAAATTGCTGAGATCGCGGGTGGATCGGTTGCTGAGGTCGAGCCGCTTCCCGCAGATCTCTCGCCCCGACGGTATAGTCGGATACGGTTTCGAGATGGAGCACGCCCTTCACTGCTCTTTGTTGAGTTGGCAGCTCAGCCGAGCCCTGCTGGTGGAGGACCTCGTGGCCTCGATAGTGACGAAGCCTTCGTCGAAGTACATCACTTCCTTTCACGTCACGGGATCAGAGTTCCAGAGATCTTTCGTGACGGGCGTGAGCAGGGGTACCTCCTGCTTGAGGACTTTGGAGATCGCTCGCTTCGAACGGTACTCATTGAGGCTACCCAAAATGAGTCAGACCCATTTCTGCTCTCTCAACTCCCCCCGAAGAAGGAGCTCCTCAAGCAGGCGGTGGGAGTGCTCGAAGAGCTTCAGCAGCTCTCTACTTGTCATGAAGAACGGGCTCAGGGAGCGATCATCTTTGAACGTTCGCCAACGCTATCGCAGCTTCAGCGTGGAGCACACGAGTTTCTTGAGTATGTCCTCGTGCCACGGGGGATAAAGAAGCAAGAATCTGTCTTGATGGAGGAATTTTTCGAACAACTCGCTGAAGAGATTCTCTCTCATCCAAAGACCGTTTCGCACTACGATTATATGGCGAGTAATATTCACCTGTTGTCTGATGGCACTCTTGGTCTCATTGATTTTCAAGATGCCTGCCTTGAGTCACCGGCACGAGATATCCACTCGTTGCTCTGTTGTCGAGGGATGGACCGCATCCTGGGAAAAGCGCTCGCCGAAGAGGCTCTCAGTAGTTTTGCTGAGCGATCTCATGGAAGAGAGACGTTCGCCCAGCTCTATCGAGAGTACAGTGTCCTCTGGGATCTCCGGGTGAGTGGTCGATTTACGAAGCTCGCTCACCGTGATGGGCGAAAAAAGTACGGAGAGTGGATCGAAGGGACGCTTGCGCGGCTTCTTCACGGACTCGAACTCCTCACTCCGAAATTCGAGCGAGCAGGAGACCTGCTCGAGATTACTCTGGCGCGAGTAGAAGACGGAAAGTCGCTGCTCGCGGAGAAGAGCGCGTTATCTCTCCGCTGAGGAGTGGAAATGAGCTCTCCTGAAGACGGGAGAGGGACTCCAGAAACTCATCTCGTTGCGCTTGCGAGCTCCAGTGGGTCTCCCACTTCAGCAGTTGAGAGTGAATCGTGAGGCAATCATCATCCAGCCCTTCTGCCGCGCGAGCTCCGAACTCTGCGTCGAGCACCTGACTTTCTCCTGCTGCCCGTTGAAGTGCTTCTCGCAGTACCGCCTCACCAACTGCTCGTGCATAGCGAGTTGAAGACGGAGCAGAGGCGCAGAGTCGTTCTTCTTTGCTTTCAGGCCGGTATTGTTGAGGATGGATAATCTGTGCCGTCTTCATTGGTATCTCGTCAAAAGTACTTCTTCTGATCTCATGACGAGCTTCTCCCTCACGGTGTGAGAGAAGCTCTTGCCAGAAGTGGTGCCCAGCAGAGTACTGAAACGCAAAGAGAGAACGGAGTGAGGCTGGAAGTGAGCACTCTTCATCCGGAAGGCGAAGCGGAGTGAACGGTGCTGGTGCTTCGTCTCTTGTGAGGTCAGGGTGTCTGCGAAGGGTCCGACGAGCAACCTCGCGCGCATCTCCCTCAAGAGCGGCTCCCATGGCAAGCGCCGTATCATGAAAAAATCCCCTCAGTGCTGGCTGGCCAGTGAGAGAGATCTGTTGATCTTGATAGAAGTGAACGAGTTCGTGGAGGAGGGTCGCTCTCGAAACCGGTGACCAGGCGGGAAGAATGATCTCCTTTTTGTACGGACTGTAAAAGGCAGCAGCCTCCCTCAGGTAAGCGCTCTTGATACAGCGAGAGTAATCATACTCCTTCGAAAAAAGCCCAAGAGCCGCAAACACGATTTCGTCGACTTCCAGCTCCTTCTCCGTAGCATCTCGTTCCAGAAGGGTTAGCAGGAGATCTTCAAAGCCTTCCCGATCATAAAAAACACACCGCGGAGCTCCTCTGGAGGTCGTACCGATCTCCTGTGCGATGAGTGCCGAAAGCTTGTCGATATCACGGCAAGGGTCGGGAGTATCAACTGGAGCCGGCGATCTCTGACATCCCACCAGGAGTGCCATGACAAAGAAAAGTCGGAGATAGGAAAAATCAACCGTCACTACGAACGTCTCAGTTTATTGAGGTATTCTCCTCTTTCTCAAGTTTGGCAAGCTTTTCAGAATCGGCAAACCGTTGCGGAAGGTTCTGGGTCGCCACGACCTTGTTCAAACCATCAAGGGCCGCCGTTTTATATGCTTGGCAGATACTCGGATAGTTAAATACATTTTGTACGATGTGATCAATGGTTCCATCGAAGGACATGATAAGCTGACCGACGTGGACATGTTCCGTCGCATCGTGACCGAGCACGTGAACGCCGAGTACTTTCCGAGTTGTTCGGTGGAAGAGGATCTTCAGAACTCCGGTCGTATCTCCAACGATCTTTCCCTTCTCGACTTCACTATATCGGGCGATTCCAGTCTCGTACGGAATACGATCGTTGCTGAGCTCCGCCTCGGTCTTTCCGACCATGCCGATCTCTGGGACCGTAAAGATTCCAAAGGGGAGGACGGGGTTAAAGGGAGCATCTTGAAGTTTAAAGGCGTGGCAGGCGGCTCGGCGACCCTGTTCCAGAGAGGTGGAAGCAAGCGCAGGAAAACCGATGACGTCTCCGACGGCGTAAACATGCTTTACCGAGGTCTGGTAGTTCTCATTGACGATGATATTTCCTCGGTCGCTCCTTTTGATATGAAGCAGGTCGAGGTTTAGCTTTTCTGTATTTGGAATCCTTCCGGCAGAGATGAGGAGCTTTTCACTCACGATCCGTTTGCCGCTCTCAAGAAAGGTAACGGCTCTTCCATCTGGAGAAACCGCCGTTCGGACCACCTTATCATTGGTAATGATCGTCGCTTTCTGCGAGCGCAAGGTATAAACGAGATTGTCGATCAGTTCACGATCGACAAATCCGAGGACTTGATCTCTCGCCTCGACGATGGTGACCTTGATGCCAAGCGCTGAGAACATCGAGCCGTACTCACACCCGATGACACCTCCACCGACGATGCAGAGGCTTTTCGGAAGCTTCTCCATATGGAGAATCCCGTCACTATCGAGAATGACTTTGCCATCATACTCAAAGCCTTGCGGTCTTCGTGGTCGAGTACCGGTAGCAATCACAATATACTTTGCAGAGAGAATCTCTTCTTTTGGGCCTCTCTTTACGCGGACTTCGTTCTTTCCAATAAAAGAGCCGATTCCCTCGATGATATCAACGCTGTTCCGAAGGAGCTGAGATCGCACGGTCTGCTCAATATCAGCCGTAATCGCGGCGCACCGGTGGGTGAGATCTGCCATCTCGACCCGGTTCTTCACCCGGTATGCGCTCCCGTAGTGTGTTCGCTCTCGGTAGCCGCTGAGGTGGAGGATCGCTTCTCGGAAGGACTTACTCGGAATCGTTCCGTCATGAAGACAGACCCCGCCGACGAACGGATTGTAGTCGATCACCGCCGTTTTCTTCCCGAGTTTTGCAGCTTGGATAGCAGCCTTCTGCCCACCAGGGCCGCTGCCGATCACGAGGAGGTCATAGTCGAATTGAGGAGTTTTCTTTGCCATACCGCTGTAGTCGGCACTTTTATGAAATGATCTGAGGAAAATATGACTCCCTCAAAAAATGAGCAACTGTTTGAATATACACCAGTTATTGTGAGATGGTGAGAAATTCCCAGCGGTGTGTTGTCCCGGCATCCCGCAGAGGGGTACTCTTTCGGGTCGAGAAGTTGGGTGAACAGCACCGTTTGCTCAGAGGAGGAGTATGACCCTGAAATCAACACCGCAAGAGGAGTCACAGCAGGGGCGCCCTAAAAAGCGGAGCATTCCGATGCTTCTGGGATGGAAGGAAGATGGCAGAAAGATCGTGGCCCTCACCTGCTACGACGCGCTCTTTGCCGCTCTCCTGGACCAACACGGCGAGGTTGACCTCCTTCTGGTCGGGGACTCTCTCGCCACCGTTGTTCAGGGGCACCAGACGACCCTTCCGGTAACACTTGAAGAGATCATCTATCATACGAAGTGTGCTGCACGGGGCGTACAGCATGCGGTGCTCGTCGCTGATCTTCCGTTTATGAGCTACCAGGTCTCTGTTGAGCAGGCCATTGAGAATGCGGGTCGTTTGGTGAAAGAGGGCGGTGCGCATGCGGTCAAGCTTGAAGGAGGAGAAACGATGCGGGAGACGATCTCTCGTCTT
Source organism: bacterium (assembly GCA_022763385.1). Classification (GTDB taxonomy): domain Bacteria; phylum Bdellovibrionota_C; class UBA2361; order UBA2361; family RFPC01; genus RFPC01. The sequence goes on along the minus strand of JALEGQ010000044.1, from coordinate 1,459 downwards.
GTCTCGGTCGATATCCCGGTGGTGGGACATATCGGACTCACCCCGCAATCGTATCACCGCATGGGCGGACATAAGATTCAGGGAAGAGCTCGGCAGGGAGCACTCCGCGATTCAGCGGAGCAGGTGCTCCGTGATGCCCAGGCGGTTGCCGAAGCCGGAGCCTTCGCACTCGTTCTCGAAGGAATCCCGGCAGAGCTCGCCGCCGAGATTCAGGGTACGATTGATATCCCTACGATCGGTATCGGTGCTGGACCGCACTGTGATGGACAGGTTCTCGTGACCCACGATATGCTCGGTTTTCAATCGGAGTTTTGTCCCCGTTTCCTGAAGAAATATCGTCAGCTTGGTGTTGAGATTCAGGACGCCGTTCGAGAGTATGCCGAGGAGGTGCGAGAGGGGGCTTTCCCCACTCAAGAGCACTCTTTCTATGAACAAGATGGTGGCGAAATGCGCCAAGCAGCAGAAGGACGATAGGATGCGAAAGATCCTCCATGCAAAGATTCATCGGGCGACCGTAACCCACGCTGACCTTCATTATGAGGGGAGTATCACGCTTCCTCCTCACCTTCTGGAGGCTGCTCATCTCCTCGAGTATGAAGCAGTCTCTGTGTGGAATGTGACCTCTGGGACCCGTTTTGAGACCTATGCTATTACCGGCCTTGAGGGGTCGAGTGACATCTGTGTGAATGGGGCAGCGGCCCATCTCGTTTCACCCGGAGATCTCGTCATCATTGCCGCATTTAACTATCTGAGCGGAAGCGAGTTGAGTGATCACCGGCCCTATCTCGTGTTTGTTGATGAAAAGAATGAGATAAAGGAGCTTCGCGATGAGATTCCAGGTCCAGCGCGGGTTGGAGACGAAGGGAGCGCCGTTCAGTGACGAAGGGGGATGCCTCATCATCGGTGAAGGTGGTCGCCGAGAATCGGAAGGCTCGTTTTCGCTATCACCTCGAGGAGTTTTTTGAAGCCGGGCTCGTTCTGACCGGAGGGGAGATTAAGTCCATACGGGCAGGAGCCATAAGCCTCGGTGAGAGCTATGTGATTCCTCATCGAAGAGAGCTCTACCTCGTGAACGCCCATATCACCCCCTACGCCTTTGATACCAATACTCAGGGCGATCCTACTCGTCGACGAAAGCTGCTCCTCCACCGACGCGAGATCGATAAACTGATCGGTCGAGTAGAGGCGAAGGGATTCACCCTCGTCCCGGTAAAGGTCTATCTCAAGAAGGGCAGGGCAAAGCTTCAGATCGCTCTTGCAAAGGGGAAAGATACCGGAGACAAGCGAGAGACCATCAAGGAGCGCGACGCCAAACGAGAGGCGCAGCGAGCCATGAAGAATCAGCACCGATAGTAAGCGTAAGCGCTCAGCTTTTTGCCGCTGTTTGTCCTTTGCTGCCAAGGCAGCGCGGCCAACTCTCTGCTGACGCTTTTCCAGAGGAAAAGCTACGCAGAGAGCT
>JALEGQ010000043.1 GCA_022763385.1 bacterium | reverse complement strand
TACTATCCTCTGCACTCCTCCAGTACCGAGACAACTCGTAGGAGGCTTTTCGGAGTACCTCTTCGACCTCTCCTTTTCGCTCACGAATTCTTTCGACCATCTCTCCCGACACAAACACTCCACAAAATCACCATCGACGTATCATCGCCTCTTGAGATTGAAAACGTTTTTGGCAAAGAATACCACCTTATTTTTCTGCTAGGCTTTGTCGGAAAAGGAGTCCGTCGCGAGGTTTTTCAGGTTTTCGAAGATGCGAGGAGTCCGTTGGAGCGAGCACGGAAGCGGCCTATTAGGCCACTGAGTACTCGGGACGAGGAGGACGCGGCAGATTCGGACAGAGGGGAAACCGCAGTAGGACTACTTTTCCGACAAAGCCTAGCGCTCTGTCAGGAATCAAGTATAAGAAGTGAACAGCCCACACTATCAAAGACCTCACGAAGTCCAGACAGCGCTCTTTCACATGCTTGAGGAACGGTATCGTACCGGAAGCGTCTCTGACGACGCAGCACATATTCTCCTGCGAGCCTTTGAGATTCACCGACCTCGAGAGCCATATCACCTTGAGAAAGTTGGATTGAGAATTCCTTTCGAGGAGATTCCTCAAGGTGAATCAGAGCGCCACAAGTGGGAAACGCTTCTCGCTGACTCTCGGGTCGAGTATTCCATAGAGAGAGGCTACATAGAGCTGTCCGTGCATCGGGGACAGGAAGACACCGTCTCGTCTCCACAGGTTGACCTTCTAGAACAGATGGCGATGCTTATTCTCTGCCAGAAGGAGATCTCAGGGGACGAACTTCTCTCCCAGCCGGCAGGTCTCTGGTCAAGCCAAGAGATATCACCACCCTACCGAACGATATACGACTGGAAACGTGGTCTCCGTCGCGACCTCGTTGAATACAGCGACCTGATTCTCGGCGATAGCAGTTGCCAACAGGCACCAACTTCGGCGACGGTACGATTCCCCGTCCGGATTCCACCAAGCACCACACCTCATGACCGAGCCGATATCCTATGCAATATTGCTGCGGAACAGGGGCTTACCCTCTCCATCGAGTCAGATACCCGATCAGATCTGCGTTCTCTTCAGCATCCGAGGATCCATGAGATCGGTTCAATCCTCACTGTATCAGCCCACTTTACTGAAAAAACCCGAGATCGGGAGATCGAAAAACTGGTATCATTTGCCAATTCCATCGCCCAGGGCACATTTGCCCCAGATACCCTCTGGGATAAGACCGTAGATGGCATTACACTCGGAATCATTCCTACACGCAGCCCTCTTCTCCCCCATTTTCCCCTCTGGATCGAATACTGCCCAAGGATACTCCGAGAGCATCTTCCGTATATCTCGAATCTCAGAGACCAAGAGGGGAAAACGATAAATATGTACAATGAGAGTCCCCTCACCGGAGGACATCACACCACCGGAAGAGCCTGGATAGTCGTTCCGGATCACTTCTGGATCTCTGAATACGACGAACAAAGCAGAGAAGAGAGCGCTCGGTCGAGAAATGTAGCTCTCTCTTACCAAACGGCCCAACCAAACAGCCAACCTCTCATCATTTACTCCGTCACCTTTGATACCCCAGCCGCAAGAACCAGAGCCCTCCTTAATCTCTTCCAAGCACTCAACGCTATTTATAGCGATCCTCCAGTATAGCCATCGTCATGATCCTGTGGAAGGCGGGTTTGTTGCTCGATGTTGATTTGGGATGGGCGTTGGAGCTCCCAGAGTTTTGCATACTTCAGAAAGGTGTAGATCGACTCCAGCACGGCCTGTATAAAGCCGTGGCGGCCTTCTCGGTAGCCCGACTTCAGAAAGTAGAATTTAAAAAAACGGAAGATCGGTCGAACGATCATCTTTCCAACTGTGGATCTAATTCCTTGACGGTGCATCGCTTTCGCAGATTGCAGTGAGAAACTATTCTGCGTTTCTATAAACTCGGTGATACTTCCAAAGGTATAGTGATAGAGATAACCGGAAAGTTTTTTCACCTGTCCCGAAACTTGAGCCTTTTCATGGGGGTTGAGCCCGCCCCATTCTGCGCACTCTCGTTGAAAAAATCGCAGACGGTGCTCAGGATGCCACCCGCCCTTATCCCACCAACGATTGAGGTAATACACCACCCGGCAGACGAAGAATCCTTCGGCCGTTTTCTTGCCAACAAAATCATCTTCAAGCACTCGCAGTATCTGGCCCTTCAGCTCGGAAGAGAGCTCTTCATCCGCATCGAGGTTCAACACCCACCGGTGCTGACACTGCTCCAGCGCATACTGCTTTTGCTCGCGATGTCCCGGCCAATCACGGGTTATCACTTTGACTTTTGGATACTGCCGAGCAATTTCAAGGGTCCGGTCTGTTGATCCGCTGTCTACGAGAATGATCTCATCAGCAAAAGAGATCGAGCTAAGACACCGCCCGATATTTAGCTCCTCATTTTTACAGATGACAAAAGCAGACAGTGACGCGCGCTTCCTCGTTTTCCTCTCCAGCGGATGAAGAAGATTTCCAACCACTTCCTCTGGAGTAACGGCTCCAGCGGGAGAAAGCACTCGCAACTGGGAGTGAAACGGTGCCCATCTATCGGGATGCATGGAGAGGATTTCTGGATACAGGGCTACTCCAGACGCCTCGACAACTCCGGCGAGGTGAGTAATACCGGTCGAGGGACCAACATACTGGTGACATTGACGGAGTATACCCGCCGCCAATCGGAGGTCGACAACAAGCTCTATCGTCACTCGCTCCTCTTCGCCAATGCGCTCCTTAATCCCCTGCTGTAGCCCTTCTTCCGCAGGTCCGAGCATCACCACAATGTCATGCTCACTTTCTTTGAGAAGCATTTTAATGAGTTTACACCACGTCTCAAGAGTCCATGACTCAGCGGAAACGGATACCCCTGGAAAGAGACAGAAGAAGGGTCGTTCCCGTTCGAGATACTGAACTTCACGGAGATCCTCAAAGAGAAGTCGTTCTCGAAGTCTCGTATTTCGCAAACGAGGGTCCAGAAGTGTCATGAGCTGCCAATTGTACTCGGCCTCATTCTGAAGCGCTCGCGAGCGTCGGATGTATGCGGTATTGGTATGCAGGAGACGAAACCACCTCGCAGCATTTCCTATGCGAAGGGGTATTCCTTGCCGAGCATACCGCCGGGCAGTCGTGAACTTTGCCATGAGGTCAACCACAGCATCAAAATTATACGGGGAGAGGTCTTCTTCCCAACCGACAACGCCATCGATGAAATTTATATTCTCTACGAGAGAACGGGTGTACTCTGCGACGTGCAGGTATATTTGAAAATCGGGGCAATACTCCTTTAACTGCTTTGCTCCGTGAAGCGCAAGAATAACATCTCCAATCTTATCTGGACGAGAAAGGAGTACCTTCATCTAGTTCAAATTTTTGGGAGTGCTTTATTCTCAAGCGCCCACGCATACGTTTTTATGAGACCTTCTTCAAGGGAGTGTGTTGGCTCCCATCCAAGCGATCGAACTTTACTGACATCGAGAACTTTTCGAGGGGTTCCGTCAGGTTTCGAAAGATCTCGAGATATCTTGCCCTCGAAACCAACAACCTTCTTCATCAGCTCTGCGAGCTCCATGATGCTACAATCAGATCCAGTGCCTACGTTGATAGTGCTCGGCTCGTTGTACTGTAACATGAGGGTATGAATCGCCTCTGCCAGGTCTTCAATAAAAAGAAACTCCCTTCGCGGTGTCCCCGTTCCCCAAATCACGACCTCATCTTGCCCCGCACACTTTGCCTCATGAAACCGACGCATCATCCCCGGTATAACGTGTGAATGCTCTGGATGAAAGTTATCTCCCGGGCCATAGAGATTCGTGGGCATGACTGAGATAAAGCACTTACCATACTGCTCGTGATACTTCTCACACATCTTGAGCCCTGCGATCTTCGCAATGGCATACCCCTCATTGGTGGGCTCAAGCGGGCCAGTTAGGAGATACTCTTCCTTAATCGGTTGAGGCGACATCTTTGGATAGATACACGAACTCCCCAGAAAGAGCAGCTTCTTAACTCCGTTCATCGCAGAGGCATGCAGGGTATTCGCTGCGGTCACGAGGTTTTCATAAAGAAAATCCGCCTGATGATTCTGGTTGTAGATAATGCCACCGACTTTCGCTGCCGCAACGATGCAGTAGTCGATCTGTTCTGTTTCGAAGAAATCAAAAACTGCTCGTTGATCCAGCAGGTCAAGCTCTTCCCGGCCACGAGTAATGAGGTGCTCGTACCCTTTTGACTGAAGATTCAAGAGCACCCGTGAGCCGACAAGCCCTCGATGACCAGCGATAAATATCCTGCTGTCTTTTTCCAACCTCTGTTCCTCTGACTAGACCCTCACCATTCTCCTCGGGCGTTGAGCACCCGTCAAGATACTCCATTGGAGAGAACTCAAAGTGTGGAGAGATATCATGGCGCCCCACGCCATCAGGCTGCTCGACGGAGGTGTTCATACGCGGTGTTCCGCTGTTGCGGGAGGAAGCCGGCATCAGAGATAGCGAACTCCAGCTCCTCCGGACTCATCGACCACT
>JALEGQ010000042.1 GCA_022763385.1 bacterium | reverse complement strand
GAGCGAAACCGCAGGAATACTGAAGTATTTTGAGGATTTCGTGAGGGAGGAGACGAGCAAGGTGAGCCGGAGATGTTCGACAAAACGGTAAAAATTAACTTGAACAGACACTAGCTGAATACTGGGTGCAACCCCTATACTCATCGGCATGGCGGATACCCTCCCGACAACACCGGTAACCTCTTCTGAGAAATATCTTCTTGTTCTCGTCTCACTGATCACGACTGGGGTCACCCTTACCCTGACTGGGTATGCGAGCTATCTCTCAAACTCCGTAACGCTCCTCGCTGATTTTTTAAAGTGTCTCGTTGAGTTTCTCTCGATCCTGCTCGCTTTTATCGTCGTAGAAAAAACACGCCGTTCAGATATCTCAGAATACAACTACGGTTTTGGAAAACTGGAGCAGCTCTCAAGCACTGCCGTTGCCTTTGCCATGCTCTGTTCTGCGCTGCTCTGTCTTGCAGCAGGTATTGAACGCGCCATTCATCCGGAGCTACTCCAAAATGGAAGCTTCGGACTGGTCTTGGCAGCACTCTCCGTGGTTGGGAATGGAGTAATGTGGCTGCGGTTCCGAACGCTTCGGGGCCCGATGCGCTCACCAGTAACTGCATCACAGCAAGCCCTCTTTTTCTCGAAGATGCTCGCCAGTTTCGTAGTGACGCTCTCTCTCGTGATGAGTTTTCTGGCAGACGCTTTTCCCCTTCTGCTCTATACCGATTCACTCGGCTCTATCCTGATCGCACTCTTTCTTGCACATGCTGCCTTCACCATCGCAAGTGATTCCGTTGGAGATCTCGTTGACAGGAGTATCGATGAAGCATTTCAGGTGATCGCACTCAAGGCTATTGTTCACTATGAAGATTCCTTTGCCGGCTTTCACGGCATTAAGACAAGGCGGGTGGGAGAGAAGAAAATGATTCAGATCTTTCTCTCACTCAAGGACCATCTCCCCTACCGAGAAGTAGCACACCAACTCATCCAGATGAGAGATGCCATTGAGGGGGATATCCCTGGGAGCGAAGTGGTAATTGCGCTTCACCTGGAGGCAACGAGCTCATCGGAAACTTCTCGCGGAAGATGACGAAAAATCGCTGCTCCCATTGGAAGCCGCTGCTCTGCCTGTCTGATAAACCAGATTACCCCGTGTAGACCAGAAGGAGACTCCGTGAAATACCCGTACTCATGGAGGAGTTCAACGAAGCGGTATCCCACCGAAAGCCCCCGAGCAAGGGTACGATCCAGATGAAGTGCTGCGTCAAAGAGACGAACACTCTTCGGAAGAAGAGAAAAAGAGAGGCTCCAAGACACTCCTGAGAGCTCACCCTCTGCCTTCAACCGAAGCGCCTTCACAAAGGTTTGGCTGAGCGGCTCCCCAAGGGCATTACACACAAACGAGGTAGGGGTGAGTGTATGCTCTCGAAGGGCTTGTTGTGCCTGATCGGTAAACCGAAGGCGGGCATTGTGGAGTGCCACCTCATTGACCGTAAGATCGCGGGTTGCAAAGTAGGTTTCCATATCTTCAACAACCTCTACTCCCCGACCAAACTCATAGTCATCCACCAGATACTTCATCGCGAGTTGGTGATCGTAGGTATCCTCTGTCTCTTCCGTCCGAAAAATATCAAAATCTCGAATCTCTAGCTTCGAAGAGAGTGGATGAAATATGCGCCGTAAGAGCTCCCGCGGAGCTCCTCCCTTATACCAGTATCCTTCCGGCAGAAAAGGATACGGACTGGTGACGTGACGGACAGTGGTTCGGAGGGTGGTCATGGGACATGATGGTAGAGAGGTATGGGAAGTTTGGGTATAGCGTTCTTAAAAAACCCAACCACTCCCACCGGCTCCGGATCCATCGGGTGGTCCTGCTGTGGGTTGACACCCCTTGTTCCTCTGATAAACAAGACTGTCGGCATCATTTCTCGCCTCTCCGGCAAAAGCTATCTCATGAGCGGCTTCTTCACAAAACATTCTCGCTATCTCGTCACCACAGATCCATACGGCACTGAGGCTAGCAAGGAGCAGGAGTGAGATGATGATAATGTTCTCAACAAGCACAGCCCCTGCTTGCTCATCACAACAAAACTCATTCTCCAGACCAATCGACATATCTACAAAATTTCATCCGTAGCAAAATAGAGCGCAAAATCGTCCACCCAAGCATCAACAGGAGAGATCTCGAGAACATCAACTGAGTTCGGGCCTGAGGTACTTCCCACCATGATCTTCACTCCACTTCCTGATTGGATATTCACTGCGTTCCGAAGTGTGCGATCAGCAGGAAGTTGGCTGGAATCCATTGCGGGAATAACGTGAAGTGCATTGGATAGGGTCGGAATGCCGAGAATGCCATTCGACTCTGTAAGCCGAAGAAAGATGCCCGACTTCTCACACACTCTTCCCCCACCAGAGAAGAAAGGACTTTCTCCAAGATAAGTGATATCGGCATCTGAGAACCTCATCACATTTGCTCCTGTAACCACCTCATTCGGTGCAAATCCAATCTCAGAGGTCAATAACGGAAGTAGATTCCTCTCGAAGGTGACACAGGACTGGTTTGGATCGGCAAGGTCAATTCCCACAAAGTTTGTTCTCAGGTACGGCTTTGCCCCCGAAAGGCTCGGCATATTCCCACTCCGAATGACGCTCTCAAAGTTTGAGGAGAGATCCACGGAAAATCCTGACGCTACCCACGGTTCATTACGTTTTAAGGCGGGAATTCCTCCTGGCGATGAAGCTGCGGTTTCTCGGCCGAGGTAGCCCTTCATGAGGGCATTTACTTCGATACTGGGGTCCTTGGTCATCACGGTGATGACTTCGAGGAGCTCTCCGGATGGAAGCTCTTGGCCCAGGTAGCAGAGGACGTCACCGAAAAGACCGTTGTAGAGCCATGAGGTGGCGTTCGGCGAGGGAGCGACCGCTTGAACTGCCGCAGTGATTATCGGAAGAAAAATTGATGAAGGAGCAAAGAGCTTGGTATTGAAAGACGGATTCAAGAAAGGGAGCTGATTGACGAGAGAGTCTGCTGAAGTTTTAAAATCACTCACCGTGGTCAGGATCGGAGTTCCCTTTGCAAAACAGATATGCAGCGAAGACTCAACGGTTGGGGTATAGGTCACATTGGTAGAGGCATTTCGGAGGTCGAGCTGAACCTTCCCTTCGGCAAGCACCGCAGCGAGTGGACCAGAAGCAGGGGCCCCCAAGGGGAAGTTGTTCTCACTTCCTGCACCATCGGAAATCGTGAGTTTTGAGCTGCCACACGGTGCGCCAAAGCAGTAGTTCTGAATCGAAAGCGGTGCGGAACCTTCTCCGGATACCACAAATTCAGGCGAGACAAGCTGTCCGGAGGCAAAAGAAACAGGTCGTTCAAGGTGAGAGAGCTGGGTCAGAAGGGTACTGTTTCCGCCCAACTGCGATCCTCCCGAGCCGAGGTGAGGTTGAAGTGTGCCACGAGAGCTTCCCTGATAGGACGAGCTATTCGATGGATACTCCCCAGGAAGGATCTCCGGAATCCAGATCGGCGAGCTCTGCGCACTGGCGATATTTCCCCAGAGAAAAAGAACACCAAGTCCAAGAGCATACCTCACTCTATTCACCATTCTCTTCCCTCCAAACAACCGAATGACCATTCTTTCTGGAAAAGATACGTTCCCCGACACCGTGCAGAGATAGCCCCTCCTCCCCTTTCAGAACAGCGTTGCAAGCCATGTTCCAGCCAAAATTTTTTTCTGAAGCAAAAGGGAACCAAACCCGGATCCCTCTCCTTCCCCTCTTACGATTCAAATCTCCTCCTAGGGGTGCGATCCCTGTTCAGTTGTCTTCGCCCGGGCAAGCAGTCTACGTACTCGAGCCAGCAGTATACTGACGCTCGATGTCTTTGAGAGAAAGTCATCTACCCCGGTCGCAAGGCTCTCTAGTTCATGCTGTTCTGAGTCTGCTGCCGTTAACATCAACACCGGAAGCGATTCTGTCTCGCTCTGAGAACGTAAGATTCGGACAAACTGATCGCCGTCAAGCCGCGGCATCATCATATCGCAGATAACAAGGTCTACTGCTTCCTTCATCAAGAACTCTAAGGCTTCTCTTCCATCTGTCGCAGTGGCAACCTCGAACATCTCTGATTCAAGAATCGATGAGTAGATCTCTCGTTGATCATTATCATCTTCTACAAGAAGAATTTTCGGCTGATGAAAGAGCCCTCGCGAGTCAGAAGTTGGTGCTATCTCCGATGGTGAAGGTTGTTCTGGTGAGAAGATCTCTTTCTCCTCGCTTCGGATTCCGACGACCCGCTCCACCTCCTCAAGGGTAGTTCTTCCCTCTGCCACGAGTTGGAGTGCAGCGTCAGAGAGCGAAGTGAAACCAACTTCCCCTGCTCGCTTCTCAATCTCTTCTTCTCCAAGTTCAAGCCGAATCGCCTCTGCAACGTGATCAGTTACCTCGATGAAGCTAAAGACGGCAACTCTTCCGTGATATCCAGTATCACGACACGAATCGCAGCCGACAGCACTCCGCGCTCCTTCCGGAAGGTTGTGCTCTGCTCGTTTCTCCTCTGTCATGGGGAGAGAACACTCCGGGCAGAGGGTCCGGAGCAGTCGTTGTGCCAGTACCGAACCAAGAGAAGAAGCAATGAGATAACTCGGGACTCCGAGGTCGAGCAGTCGGGTAATCGCTGCTGCCGCGGAATTCGTATGAAGGGTTGAGAGCACGAGATGACCGGTCTGCGCGGTCTTCATCGAGATCGATGCGGTTTCTTCATCTCGGATCTCTCCAACGAGAACGACATCTGGATCTTGTCGGAGAATCGATCGGAGACCCTCCGCAAATCCGAACTGAACCTTCGGATTTACCTGTATCTGAGTAATGCCGTCTATCCGGTACTCAATGGGATCTTCAAGGGTGATGATATTTCGGCTGTTATCGTGAAGATGGAGGAGACTCGTATAGAGCGTTGATGTCTTTCCGGAACCTGTTGGACCAGTCACAAGATTTACCTTGCATCCCCGGCGGAGACTCCGCTTGATCTGCTCTTCAATAGCGGGCGGCGCACCGAGGTCGTCAAAGCTCGTAGCCTTCACGTCGGAACTGAGGATCCTCGCTACCAGATTCTCACCGTGGGCCGAGGGAACTGAGGAGATCCGGAGATCTTTTACTCCATTATGGCTGTTAATTCGAAGTCTTCCGTCCTGAGGTCTGCGTCGCTCAGAGATATCCATCCCGCAGAGGAGCTTTATCCGAGAAATCACATTCGATTTCAGCTCTTCAGGAACATCGATCAGATGCTGCATGATTCCATCAATCCGAGCCTTGACCTCAAGTCCAGATTTTCGGGGGGTAAGGTGGAGATCACTCGCATTACAAGAGATCGCCCTCGAGAGGATCTTGTTGACGAGCCGCACAATCGGTGCAGCATTCGGATCCTCGTCCTTCAGAGTCGATTCAAACTGCGTCGAGGTATCTGCTGAGCTCACAATTCTGGTTTCTTTACTGCCCGTGTTTCCTCGAACGATGAGCTCAACGGCCTCCTCATCTTCTTGAGCAAGTCCCCTGGTAAGGATGGAAAGAATGTCATCTTCTGTGCCTATGCACACCTCTACCGAACGACCAAAGGCGAACTGCATTCGAGCACGAGCAGGACGATAGAGCGGGTCCGCCATGGCGATGAGGACCCTGTCGTTATCCATCTCCAATGGAGCGGCTCGCATGGAACGCCACTCTTGTGCAGAGAACGTATCGAGTGGTGGTTGATCCAGGAGCTCTGAGAGTTCGTGGGAGGAGATCTTAGTCGGCTGAAAGATCTCGAGCGAAAGTTTCTCTGCAACAGCGCGGATAGCCTCATCCTCGAGGAAGAATCCTCGAGAGGCATAGAACTGTAGAGCAGCTTCTTCCGTGGGGGTGTATTCGAAGGCAGTATCTGCTTCGGGGACAAGCCCTATTTGCTTCAGGAGGTTTGTCAGAGCGAGCTCTTCGCTCTCTTTATGCCCGATCCAATCTCTATTGTCGTGTACAGCCATTACGCAATCAATTCCATCCACTCCACTCTCTCGAAGAGAGGTCGGCATATCCTTGGGGGAGATTGAGAGTTATCCCCAAGTTCAAGAGAAAAGGTGCCAAGAGGCCCCTCATATGGTTCCATATGAGGAAGGGCGTCATCCAAATGCGGAGATCCGCTCTCCAATATTTTCGTAGAAGCTACTGCTCAGAATGAACAATCTCGATACTTATACCTACAGACCACTCAGAGGTGGAAATCCACTCGGTGGGATCTTCTTTTTCGTCATTGGATCTCTCGGTATTGTGCTGGAGGGGGCACTCTATGCGCTGGATATTGGAACACTTCACCGAGTAAGCTCCCTCGGAGCTACTATCTTCCTTCTGTATTCCCTCCTCTTTCTCGTGATTGGAGCGATCATCCTCTTCTATCGAAAGAGCTATCTCTTTGACCGCGAGGCTCAACTCTTGACTCCTCTCGTGAAGCTTCCTCTCCTCACCATACGGGGAAAAGCGATCTCATATAGTATGATCGACGCCGTACAGATCTCTCGCAAGGTTATTGGGAGTGGCTCAAACGTCGGCTTGCTCTTTTCGGTTTCCCTTATCCAGGGAGACCGGAAGAGCATCCCTCTAGAGACGTTCTATCGATATCCAAATGCGAAGAGAGTAAGCGAACTCCTGTCAAAAGCGCTCATGCGACCTCTTCACGATAATTCTTCAGGACGGATTGTTGTTCGACCCTCTGGAGATTTTCGCGAGACACTGCAAGAACGAGTAGAGGTTGCTGGCTTCAGTGAAGAGCCGCTAAAACCGAAGGATCTTGCTGCTGTGGTAAACGAGAATCTTGGGAAAATTCAGATACGAATTCCCCCTTTTGGAATTCTTGATGCGCTCTTTACCTTACTCATTCCATCACTCATCATCTTTCTGTTCTTTGCCTGGATATCTTTTGCGGTACTTCGAACCCTTCCTTTCGAGATCATCGCGTATTCACTTACAGTACCAACGGTGTTTATCCTCGTTGCCGGAAGTTTTCTCTTTCGAGAGGAATATATTGACCTTGACCGAGAACATATTTCGATCTTTTGGCGATTTGCATTCTTCTCTCAGCAGCATCGCATTCCACTGAAAGAGCTCGAATCTCTTTACGTTATCGGGAAAGACGATGAGGATGAGCGACTCCAGTTTTTGAAGGCACTGACTCGGACTGAAAGCTACGGCAAACAGAAAGATCTCTTTTATCCCTTTCGCTGCCTCAGCTCTACAATTATCGCTCGGAGCGGGAGCAATTCTATTCCATTCGGTCGTTCTCTCGATATCGAGGAGCTCACCTATCTTGTCTATCTGATCGAGATCTTCCTCAAGAACGGAACCCTACGAGAGGAGTGAAGAGGATATCTCACCTGCTTTCGTGGAAGGCACAGAAGTCTCCTGGCTTCTTTGAGGAGTAAGTCGTTCCTGCTCTATCTCATCTCGAAGTGTTTCGCGTGCTGGAAGTAGGGAATCTTCTGAAATCTTCCATTCCTTCAGCGAGAGAGTGTATTGCTCTGCCAACTGACGAAGAAGGTGGTATTCATCCCTTCCACCTCTCGGTGACTTTCGGAAAGCTCCCGCCGTTACGACGATCTCATCAACCTGAAGCTCGGGCAGGAGGTTTGAAAGTTCCTGCGTCGTGCCGATTACTCGGTAGCCGTGTACAATTCGCTTTCTTAAGTTTGTATCCTCATCGATAATCCCCACAACCTGAATCGGAAAAAGTTCTGATTCATTCAGATCACGTTCCTTGAGGTAACGCAGGAAGAGCGTGTCAGCTCCGATAACAAGAAGCCGTTTTCTCGTGATCTCCTTCCCTCCACGACTCCCCGAGTGAAGGGCGAGAAGATCAAGCGAAATCCGCGGCAGTGCTCGTACCGCAGTGAGCAATCCACCACCGATCCCAAAGTAGAGGGTTCCAAATACAGCAAGGTCAAAGCTGACAAAGGTCTCTCCAAGAAACTCCGTTACCCCCGCACTTACCGCAGCGCCACACGCGAAAGCAGCGATAAGATACACAAACTCACTGCTCCGTGCCCGGCTCCACACCCGCTCGTAAGACCCTGCAACCCCCAGTGCAACGAAAGAGAGTCCAACCCAGATCGGGGAGAGGACGAGGAAGAGATTTCGAAACTCTCCCCAGCTCTGAAAGGGAATCACCAGCCGTGCTGAGATAACGAGTGCGAGGCTCATGACAAAAACATCAGCGAAGGGATAGAGGAACGAAGCAATGACTGCTGAGCCAGGTCGTGAAATTCCTCGGGCGATCGCTGTTCCACTATCCCAGAGCTCAACGTGAGCGAGGTGACGGAGAATAACGTAGGTACCAAAGGTAAAGGCGAGAAGATATATCCCGTGAGCGTACGAGGAGTAGAGCAGACTCAAGAGACCCGCCACCATAAAGAACGCACTGAGCGCATACAAGAGGAGGGCCACTCGACGCTGGTGAAGTCCACGGTTTACGAGCCGGTGATGCAGATGTTCCATATCTGCCGTCATTACGCCGTCTCCGGTAGAAAAGAGCTTTCTTACTGACCGTCTCCACACCGCAAGGCCGGTATCAAGGAGCGGAACTCCGAGCGCAAGGACACACGCCCCAAGGGTAGCCACGGTTGAGCTCTTGCTCGGACTGTGAAGGGTAAAGGCCGCGAGGGAGAAACCGAGGAACATACTCCCACTATCACCGAGAAAGATCTTTGCGGGATGAAAGTTATGTCGGAGAAAACCGAGGGTTGCACCCGCAAAGGTGAGCAAGATTAACGCCGAGAAGATCTCATTTGAGATGAGAAAGATCCCGAATAACCCAAATGCCGCAATAATCGCCAGACCACTCGCCAGGCCATCGAGACCATCAATCAGGTTGAAGGCGTTAATAACGAGAAGAAACCAGAAAAGAGTGATCACATAATCAGCCACCGGTCCAAGTTCGAAGATAGCAATCTGGTCAATGGATGTTCCAGAGGAAAAGAGCAACGAAACGGCAGTGATCTGTCCTGCCAACTTTACGAGTGGAGAGAGCTCAAAGAGATCATCAACAACACCAACGAGGAGGAGCACCGAAGAAGGAATGACGAACTGAAACCACCAGAGCGGACTCAGTCGCTCGGGAGCAAAGAGCTCTCCTATGCTGGTGACCAGCAAAAGCGAGATCGTATGAAACGCGATAAACACCGCAACACCACCAAGCCGAGGAACAGCCGTAGTGTGAAGCTTCCGATCGTTGGGGTGGTCAACCAGCTCTCTCTCAAGACATCTTCTCAAGATATACCGAGTAGAGAGGTCTGCTATGGCATAGGCTCCAAGAAATGCGAGCACATATTTTACAAGACCAACCAGCTCCATTGAACTCCGTTCTATTTTAGAGATCTACCTGTCTAGACTAGGACAGAACTGTCCAGAAGCGAAGACCCCAATCGTTAGCTCTTCCCCCAGGTATAGAAAAGTGTTATTATTTATATATACGCACTATTTAAAAAGTATAGAATGAAAAGGTTGAAGAAGATATCCACCAACATCCCTGAGCAGCTCCTGAAGGAGGCATGCGAATTGACGAACTTGAATCAGACAGAGGTCCTGATAGCGGGGTTGCGGGAGCTGATAGCGCAACATCAACGAGAGTCAATTATTGATCTCAAGGGGAAGATTAAAGTTGACATCGATCTTGATGCGATTCGACAGCGTGTCCGTTTGTAGGAAGATTTCTATAGATATTCAGAAATGGATCAACTCGTTGTCGTAGATACCTCAGTATTCATCGACTATTTCAGAGGTGAAGCTGATGACGCCTTATCCATACTGATTCTCAAGAATCGAGTGCTTCTTTCCCCGATCGTACGCCTTGAACTGTTGGCAGGAGTTCGAAAGAAGGAGTTGAATGTCGTGCTCGATCTCTGTAATGCGCTCAGACCAATTGAAGAATTCTCTTCACCAAGTGAGTGTGAAACACTATTGAGCCGAGCTCGGGGAACTGGACTCTTTGGGGGAATACCAGACCTCTTGATTCTCTCAGATGCGGTACGTCACAACGCTCATCTCTTTTCTTCCGATAAAAAGATGAACCTTCTTGCGAAGAAACTTCGGGTAGAACTCATCAACGAGTAATTCAATGTTTTTCTGCGAGGAACGCAAAAGAAGAGCCGATAATCATGAAAACTTTTCTTCTTGGCATCATGAGAAAGCTCCTCCAGCATCGAGCAGTAAGAACAGAAGAGTGGAAGTTCGTCTCTGAGTACAACGTCGAGGAGTACGAATGTGGCCTAAGAGCCGGTGACTACCTCAGGGCACGAGCCGATTTTCCCTCTCCTGAAATGGGAGAAGAACAGTGCTCTTTTTCTCAAGGGGAGCTCTTCGGGGTGCTCTCTGGTTCAAAAGACACTCCAGGAGTCGTTTGGCTCCTTCGCCAGCAAGGAGAGCAGCGCATGACCTGGGATGACGACTCGACCATTTTCGAGGTATTCGAGCGAATCCCGCAGGGAGATACCTCTCCCAAATCGTAATGTGAATCCGTCTGAAGCAATTTCTCAGTTCCTGCTCTCAGATCGGCTGGCAACAAAACGTTTCACAAGGCAGTCACACCGTATTAACTATCTCAACAACTTGCCCCTGGGCGACTCGAAGCTCACTGAAGGTGGCGAAATCCAGTCTCGGAGGGACCTCTTGAACGAGTTGGCTCTGTTTGGCCACTTTCTCAGCATCAAGAATCACATATCCCGGTGTAATCGCCGTGAGATCTCCTATTCGATTCCCCCTCCGAAGACTTCTTCTCCAGACACCATCAAGAGAACCCAAAAGAGCCTTCATCGGTTCCTCATGCCTGCCTTCAGCGATCTCCAAGAGCGTTCTCTGGGCCTCGGCAAGTTGAGTCAAGGTATCCCTCACTCTGTCTTCTCGAAACCAGTACTCACGTATCGGGCTATTCTCTCCGTTCGGCGTATGGGCTAAATTTGTTCGAAGAGGGTCTTCAGAATATGTTCCCGGGAGATATCCCGTAATAAGGTCAGCAAAGACATGAGGAGCGGTCAGGGACGTTTCTGTCTTTCCTGAAACAGCTCGCACAAGGTGCGCGTCAAGAAAGCGGTTCCGAAAAGAAAATCCAACATACGAGATGAAACCATCATCAGCCGCGATGCGCTCTAACTGGCGAGCGATCTCCATAAGTGAAATCTCGCCATCTCCACCAAGACCGCTGATAATCAGATCTGCTCCACCGTGCGCTCTTCCGATCTCTTTTGCCGCCCACAAGGCGTAGGTATCAAGGACTTCACTTTCCAGCGCAGTCTCATGTCCGTTGGCAACCACATCTCCACCGACATCCATAAAGATCATGCGGTCGATGCGAAAGTGATCTCTTGCTGCCAAGAACCCCTTCGTAATCGCTTCCGGTCCCCGAGAAAAATCAGCGACCAGGCCTGTCACCTGTAACTCCGGATATGTTTCCCGATAGGCATCTGCTCGGTGCTGGAGATGCTCAAGAACGATCCCTTCGATCTCGGGTGCTCCCTCTTCGGGTCCGACCCGAGTCGTAAAGGGGTGAATAATACCGAGCTGCCCGTCACTCCCAGGAACTACTTCAATCGGTGTCAGTGAGTCACTTTCCCGGTACTCTGAGATCGGAATACACCCCACCCGCGTTGTTTCTGCTCGGCGCTTGAGTGATATACCAGAGAACACGATATTGATTCCCCGCTTCATGAGCGATTCCGCAAAATCAAAAACGCTTTTCGGATCACCTCCCCCTCCAGTCGTAGCAATCAGCACGGTATTCCCCGCTTCGAGACCAGCATGTTCCAGATACTTCTTGAGGGCATCAGCTCGAGCCCGATAGTAAGAGCCAGAACCCGCACTGATTACTTTCTGGGAGTGTGCTTCAAAGGTAGGAGAGAAGGCCTCTCTATTGATCCCAGCCATGCGCGCAACCGCTGCCTCCCGATCTAGGAGATCGGTAATACCCTCTGGAGCCTCAAATTTTCGAATCTCTCCCCGCTTCCAATCACGAGGGGCCACCAAGGCGGTGTAGGTGGCCTCAATCTCTCCCCTCGTCCGCTCTATGGGGGTAATAAAAGCACCATCAGGCATCCGAGCAGTATTCGTACTTTCATCATAATACGGCCTGGAGGTATCTGGTGTGGCTGGGTTCGGCATCTGGATCCTATAAGACGCAAGCAACTTAGGTCCCTCAGCCTAACAAAGGTTCGTTCTCTATACGACTTTCTGGTACAGTTTTCGACGATGAAGGGGTGTACGAGGGAAGGGCTATGGCGGGTGAGCTAGCAGAGGTTCGAAACCACTGGGAAGAAGAGGTGTGTGGCACTCGGTATGCGGAAGAGCCTACGGAAAGCGAGGAGTATTTCCGACAGATAGCTGAGACCCGGTATCGCCTTGAGCCCTTTATTCTTCCCTTTCAGGATGCACCGGCGGCTCGAGGAAAGCGGGTTCTTGAGATCGGCGTGGGAGCAGGCACTGATTTTTCTCAGTGGGTACAGAACGGTGCACTCGCTGTTGGAGTTGATCTCACCGATGCTGCCGTAAAAACCACGGCGAACCATCTGGCAGCGAAAAAACTTTCGGATCATCCCGTCCTCCTCTCTCGAAGCAACGGTGAACAGCTCCCCTTCCCTGACAAAAGTTTTCACACCGTATACTCGTGGGGAGTCCTGCACCACTCTCCCCGTCCTGAGCTGTGCTACCGAGAGTGCCATCGGGTACTCGAGGAGGGAGGAGAGCTGAAGCTTATGGTGTACCACACTCGCTCCTGGGTGGGGTGGCTCTCCTGGATACGGTACGGGCTGATGCGAGGAGCTCCGTTTCAAACGGTCAAGCAGGTGCTCTTCAATAATATGGAGAGTCCGGGGACTTCTACCTATACACCATCTGAGATACGAGAGGTGCTCTCTGCTATCGGTTTTCGTGAGATCACTGTTACTCCCCGGTTGAGCCCAGGAGATCTCCTCACCATTAAGTTGAGCAAGAAGAATGACAACCTGTTGAACAAGATCGCTCAGCGATGTTATCCCCGGGCACTTATCCGCTGGCTCGGAGATCGCTTTGGGTTTTATCTCCTCGTGTCTGCCCGAAAGAGCTAATCGAGCCATCGATGGTACGACGAGCCCACAGCTCTAGGCAGAGGAGGGCAAAGAGGGGATAGGTCGCATCACGCTTCCCCTGATCATGCTCGGCCATCAAGCGGGCTAAGGCAGGAAAAGAAAGCCATCCACGTGACTCAACAACCTCTTTTGAAAGGAGCTCCTCTCGAAGAGGCCGGAGAGGCCCACCCATCCATGCTCGCAACGGGGTTCCGAATCCGGTCTTCGGTCTATAGATAACATCCCGGGGGAGATACTGCTCAGCAGCCTTTTTTAAGATCCACTTCCCCTCACTCCCTCGCTGTAAGAAAGTATCCGGCAATTGACTCGCATACCGCACTACTTCTTGATCAAGGAGCGGAACCCGCACCTCTATCCCCGCAGCCATACTCATCTTGTCGGTATACATCAGGTTGTGGTCAGCGAGGAAAAATCGCTGTTCAAGGGCGAGCATCTTTTCAAGGGGAGAGAGCGCCGGTGAAAGCGTATGATAAAACTGCTCCACGGGATCTCGTTGTGCCGTAGCGAGGAATTCTTCGGAGAGAAGCCCTCGAAGAAGTGGTGTCGAAAGCCAGTGAAAATATCCAATGCACTGCTCTGCCTCACTTCCCCCAGCAAGCTCAAGGAGCTTTCGAAGACGCCGAAAAGCATGTGGCGAAGAGGGAAGGTGCCCCGCAAACGATGCCATCCGACTTCGAAAACCTTGAGGCAGCCATCCCCAATACTTCGAGAGCAGTAACGCCCGGTGACGTCGATACCCGGTAAAGAGATCGTCTCCACCGGCTCCAGAGAGAAGAACCTTCATGCCTGCCCGGTGAGCAGCCTGAGAGATAAGCAGCACATTAAGCGGAGCAAGATCAGCAACCGGTTCATCAAGTTGTGCAATCATCATCGGAAGGTGTTCGATCACCTCACTTCCGACGCGCAGCTCTTCGAGTGGAACATCGAGGTGTTT
>JALEGQ010000006.1 GCA_022763385.1 bacterium | reverse complement strand
TGGTCATAAAGGGGAAGAGGGAGTTTCTTTTTTCACCGTCGTAGAGGAATTTTTGGACTTTTTTCTGGAATTGAGGGAAGTCTGATTTTTCACACCGCGCCTTGTAGAACTTCCAGCAGTGGAGGCCGTCGATTCTCTCGCGTGCGATGTTAAAGAGTTCGAGGGCGAAGGTTGAGCCGTTCATCCGAGCGTTGTTTTCGATGGGGAATATTCCCTCTTCGCAGACGATGTAGTCGATCCCGAGGACCCCGCGGTATCCTCCCTCAGCCATGGCCTGAACGATCTTGAGTGAGTTTTCCTCGATGTACTTGGTGACCCGTGGAGAGTAGTACTGTCCGAAGAAGTTTCCGGCGTGCTTGAGCCCCTGAAAGAGTTGTGCAGAGAGGCCGAGGTGGTGAATCTCACCGCCGTTGTTAATGGCCCACTGGTCGTTCGGAGAAGAGATCACATTTAAAAACGGTTCGATGAGGACCGTCTGGTCTTCACTGGCGATGAGCTGTTCGTACAGCGTCTTGATGTCGGAGCTTCCCACCGTATAGGCGGAGGTGCCACCGGCTCCATCGGTGCCCCGAACGATCACCTTTTCATAGTTCGTGAGAAGTCGGTGGATAAGCTCTCCCATCTCCTCCTCGTTGAGGGGACTGGTCACATCAATGTCGTGATGATGCCCTTCAATGGTGGTGACACCGATTCGCTCGCACTCCTGCTTGAAGCTGAGTTTATCAAAATACTTGGTCGTCGTAGCTTCATCGCATCCGAGGACCGGGATACCGAGCTCCTTGGCACAGAGGAGGTCTTCCTCGGATGGATAGAAGGGGAGATACACCGGGGCGGTCGAGTCGTTGAGCATCTTCCGAACGGGCGCCGGGTTCTGACGAATGAGTGATGCGAGGGGACCGCTCGCACGCCTCTCCCCATACGCGACGATGTGATCGGTACTGAGGTCGAGAGAGCGGAGCCACTGGTGGTAGTACTCATCGAGTGGACCCTGGAGAACGACGATATCCTCCTGTTCTGCGATGGGGAGCGCTCGTTCACACTGATGGTGCAGAAAAGGATCTCTTGCTCCGAGGGCATCCCCAGCTGGTTGGGAGCGGATATCAGCGGCAAAAAGAACGGACTGTTCGGAGTTTGCCGAGAGACTTTCTCGGAGACGAGATCTTCTCATATTCATAATGCTTTCGGTCTTGCTTCTCTTTTTCTTCCAGGTAACTATTCAACGTGTTTTTAACCGTTTCCAGTGGGTAAGTCGATGAGTGATGAGGGAAAGCCCTCTCAGGGGGCTCTTTGGGAGTGAAGACAAGTAACCATTCAGTAAAAACAACATCCCCGATCAGGGGATGACAAGAAAGGTTATGTTCTTCTATCGGTTAAAATACCCCGAAATAACGTAATCATCGCCTCCTACTCTCTATTCGCTGAATGGTTACTCTTCCAGATGATGGTAACGGAATAGCTTCGAGGATGCGAGGATATGAGAGAAGGGCGAGAGCCGTGCGTTATCGTGCACGGAGGAGCGGGAAAACTGCCGGATGAGCGGGCGAGAAAGAAGGTCCCGGTGATGCGCGAGGCCGTTATGGCGGCGTGGGAAGAGGTGCAGAAGGGGAAACCGGCTGAGTTCGGCGTGGCGGCAGCGCTTCGCGAAATGGAGCGCTCTCCTTACTTTAACGCTGGGTATGGGGGATATCCGAATGTTCACGGAATCGTTCTCCTTGATCTCGGCCTGATGCGAGGGAATAGAGATTTTGTCTCACTGCTGAACTGTCGCAAGGTGAAGTATCCTTCAGCGATTGCGCTCGATATGCTGCGCGAGAACCGAGCGATTATGACCGTGTGGACTCATGAGTTGATGAGTGAAGTAGAAGATGCGGCTCCTTTCATCCAGGAGCGCTACGGACTCGTCGGTGATCACGCAGAGCTGCTCTCCCCAGTGGTGCTTGAATGGTTGCGAGATGGAGGGGCGGAATTTTCGAGCACTGGTGAGACCACCCCCGGTCATGAAAAGAGTGGGGGAACCGTAGGGTGTGTGGTGCGCGATCTCTCGGGAGAGCTCTGTGCGGGGACTTCTACCGGTGGGGTGAACTCAAAGGATAACGGACGGATCGGCGACACTCCGGTGATCGGTTCTGGAGTTTTTGCTGACAATGAGATCGGTGGACTCTCGACGACAGGGCACGGAGAGTCACTTCTGCTCGGTCTTGTCTCTGGGTTTGTGCTTGGAGAGCTCCGCCGTGCCCTTCGTGACGACCCAGAGATCTTTCACCGTTCGCCGGAGAAGCTCCGGCATCTCGTACGAGAGGAATTTCGCGAGCTTTCGCGAAAAACGGGTTCACGGGGCGGTGGCATGATCGTTATTCCACCCCAGGGGCCACCAGCCTTTTCTTTTAACTCAGAGATGATCTCAGTGGCGCAAACCGTTGGAGGAGGAGAGGTTCCTCTGATAGAGAGCTTTATCGCGAAAAAAGATGGAAGTCGGTTAACGGACTAGGCTCCGACAGAGCCTAGTCCCCAGCGTTGCATAAAAAATTGTTCGTAGAGCCACAAGAGTAGTGCAGATTGGGGCTTTGGGCGAGTTTTTAGGACGAAAGTGTACTGCACGTACAGTGAGGTCTAAAAACTCGC
>JALEGQ010000041.1 GCA_022763385.1 bacterium | reverse complement strand
TCACGCCATACCGTATACAGATTACTCAAGATTGACCAGATTATTTCTTTCCTCCCTATTTTCACACACTTAACAGGTCAGAAGATAATGCCCTAATTCGATGGACTTCGAATTAAGAACCAGCAGGCGGAGCGCTCCTTGCCACACTGGGTTGTGGCCCTTGAACTCATCCATGCCGCTTCACAAACGCAGTAGAGCCGCCCTGATTTCACCGTTCGCTGGGCTCTTTCCGAGTCTTGAACGGAACGAACCGTAAAGAATGGAGAGAGGAGCTCTTGGGCCGTTTCTAAGGGATAGGTCGACTCGGGGATAGAGTCCTCAATATCGAAAGAGTCCGAGAGCGCAGAGTGGATCGCTCCAGTTCCACATGCTATCTCAAGTATACTCTCTGCTCGGGGTGCATGTTTCCTGATGAGCCGTTTTAGGTAACGGATCGTCTCTCTCTGATCACCGACGATATCGTCATTCAGGTGTCCTATCTGTCGGTAGGGATCTTCCAATCAAAACTCCTCTGCATATGAACTATCATCCTGAAAAGCTAACAGATTCAGGTGGTTAATGGAGTAGGCAAAAGGTGGGGGTTAAGAATAGTTTTTACGATGGCCTTTCGGTGGCCTGTACCATAACACCACTAAGCACTGTGGTGAATTATCTCTCGGAGGAAGATGGCTTGCATTCATTCGGCTCAGCCGCAACCAGACCCTATCGTCGTTGATGATCTCCGGATTCACCTTGACGGAACGAATCTTTCGCTCCGTCGTTTTCCCAGCGAATCCGTGGCAAGGGTTTGCCTCGATGAGGATCAGGCTCGGCAGCTCGCCGGCGCGCTGCGACTTTTAAAGCCCGCAACTGACACTCCTTCCACAGACCTGAAGAGCACTGATTTCTCCTGCAAACTCCAGGGGAATCAACTCACCCTTCGAAAACTTGAAATCGATCTGACCCTTGATCTCTCTCGTACCGATACCACCCCAGAAGAGCTCGGTCGAAGTCTGAAGGCGCTCTGTGCCAGGCCGGAAGCTCTTTCGGAGGATGCGCTGCGGTTGGAGGATTACCGTTTCCAGCGATCCAGGGGAGCGCGAGTTGTGCAGATCGGGGAGATGTTTGCTGCTCGGTCAGAGGTTGAAGAGCTTTTCCGTGGAGCGTTGCGCGATCCAGCTCTCCAAGATGAAGCAGAGTTGCTTCGAGAACGTGTCTCACGAGCGGAACTCTGCGAGGGGATCACTGCGTTGTGGGGGGTGTTCAATGCCTTTGCCGCGATAGCAGCGCTGCGGCAGAGTAACGAGAATGAACTCGTCGGATGGGAGCCCTTGGAGCTCGATGAGAAGGGACTGGCGCTTAGGGAGGACCGCGCAGAACGAGCTTTTTTCAAAAAGCACGGCATTTTGCCGCACGAGTGCGAGCTGACCCTCGATACTCAGCGGTTAGCCTTGCTCTATTGTACATTGGCACTTTCTGCTTTGAATGAAGAGACGGACTTAGAAGCTTCACTCTGCACGATGGTTATTGCCCAGGTACTTCCGGACGAGGATGGTGATACCCCTTTTTATTCTGAACCCCTCATCAACATCGCCGGGGAGGAACGGGCGCACTCCCTTCAAGAGCTCTTATCAAAACGCGAGCATCTAGAGTTGGAGTCACTACGCGGGGCTGTTGAGCAGTTTGTAAAGGATTTCCCTGATATGATAGGTGAAGACGCTAGCTGGCTCGAGAAAGTAGGGGCCTATATGAAATCGACCGAAGAGACTCTCTTTTCCGCTCTCCTATCCATTGTGGAATCCCGAGAGGAAGATTCAAGTCCCATTCTCTCAGAAGAAGCAGTGGTTGATTCAGCTAAAGCGCTTTACAAAAGGGCCTGCGAGGAGCTTCAAACCAACAACTACCAGGTGCAACGTGTTATTGCCGAGAAGCTAGTAGAGAAATACGGCTCGCCGGAGGAGGCAAAAGCTGAGATTCGCGAGAAGATGACGGGGTCTCGAGCGCTCCTCAAGGGTGGGAAAAAAGCGGGCTTTGGCATGATGAAAGCTGCGGGTCAAGAAAGGCTAGACCGCGAGCAGTACTACCTTCGATGCCTGAGAGCGGTGTGGCCTGATTAGGAAGATTTGCGGATGAGGGAGGGTGTTCATTTGATCGGCCGGCGAGCTTCTTCAGAGCGATCAGATCACTAATGGTGACGACCTTCACCGAGACTCCAGAGATCTGAAATATGCCAGCATCTCTGGCGAATGCCCCGCTCTATTCTCCATGTCTTTCCAGGAAGAGGAGAGGATTCTCTTCAAACTCCGTGTAGTTCTCGGACGTGATCAGTACCGCTTTGGAGGTGGGGAACTTTTGCAGAAACTTTGATATCCCTTTGAGCTTTTTGGTGCGAGAGCTCTTTACTTCGATGGCGTAGATTTTTTTCCCCTTTCGAACGACAAAATCGACTTCTGCATCACCTTCTCTCCAGTAGTACAGGGGCTCATCGAGGCGGTCGAGCTGAGAGCCGACAAGAACTTCAAAGAGTCGTCCTCGCTCCTCCGGCGTGCAGTCCTCTCGGATCTCAAGAAAGGGGAGGCTCGGAGCGAGCGGAAGAATCTTTGGCGAAGACGATCGTTGTAAGTGAGCCTTATTCGAAAATTTCTCAAGGGCTCTTAGTAAAAAGGCTCCTTCATAGAGAGAGATGTAATACTTCACGAGTTCCACATTCCCCGCGTCTTGTAACTGGCCCAACAGCTTCGTGTAAGAGATCTCTTGAGCGGGGTAAGAGACGAGAAGCTCAAAGGCTTGACGAAAAAGGGCAGGGTTCTTCACGGTGTTATAGAGCAAAATATCTTTGTCGATAACTGTCGAGGCGATGGACTTCTGGAGGAACTGATGCCAGGACGGAGTGTTGATGAACTGATATGAACCGGGGTACCCTCCGTACTGAAGGCAGTCATTAAAGGAGAGTTGGTAGCCTCGCTTTGACTCAGAGACGTTCCAGTGATGAGCTCGAATAAGTTGGTGCCTGCCGGTAAGGCTTTCAGAGAGACCTTTCTGGCTATCGAGAGAGCTTGAGCCGAGGACCACGCACTGTGCCAGCCGTTTTTCGCGCTTTGCCCGATCGTAGAGTCCCTTCAAGGTAGATGCCCAGTCGTGGCACCGTTGAATCTCATCAATGAAAAGCACTTTTCCTTCGCCGTTGGCTTGCATCCACTGCTCGACGAGCCAATCGCGGTCAGGATTAAAGACATCATCTGCGCTGACGTAATGCGCTGCGTCCGGAAGCTCCTCCCGAATAAACTTCAGAACGGTCGTCGTCTTGCCCACCTGGCGAGGTCCCAAAATAACCTGAATATGTCCGGAACGTGCCGTGAGTGCGCTACGCAACGTATTGATAAAACTTAAGTATATCTCATTTTCCATTTTTAATAGGTTAGCCTATTATGTTTAATAGGACAATCTATTGTTTTTGACTCTCTTCAATTACGGCGAATCGCGTGGTGTGCGAATCCTTGGTCAAGGCATTCATCGATGGATGGAAGAGTCTTGAGGTCATCGACTTTTCGCCGCAGTTCTGCGGCGGCTGCCCAGCTGGGGCCTGGTATAATGGCTTGTTCGGGCCATGCGCGGGAGTTCAGCATCCGGTGTACGGCTCTCTCTAGGCAAGAAGTGCTGAGTGCGGGAAAGAGTGTTGCTGCGACCTGGATGGCGCGGGATGGGTCGAGATGACAGGTGGTCAGGCCACGTTGTAGGGCGCTCACGAAGGACTGAACGACCTCGGGCTGTTCTTCGCAGAGGGTGCGTTGGGTGGTAACACCGGTGAAGAGAAGCTCTCGATAGAAGTCCCCCATCGAGAGCACCGTTCGTAACCCCCGTTCCTCGGCGAGGCTTACCATCGGCTCGACATCGATCACGAGATCGGCACGTCCGTCTTCGAGGAGGCGAAATTGTTCTCCGATCGGAGCTTCAATGATCTCCATCGATCTCAACACTCGAGCGTGTTTCTGTTTTAGGGCCGAGAGCAGGGCGAAGCTTGTTGAGGGGCGGGGATAGCATCCCACCCGGAGCTGTACTAAGTGATGAGCTTCGGTGATCGGCTCGATCTCTGGGTTGTGAGTGAAGCCCCAGTTTGCAACTCGGTTCACCAGCGCTGCCACCACACAGGTCTCTGAAGGGGAGTGGATGACAAAGCTTGGGTCGGCGATCCCAAACTCAGCCCTTTGAGAGGCGACCTCTTTATGAACCTCGTCATCATTCCCAGCGTCACACACCGTGACCTCCAGTCCGGCCTCGCGAAAGAATCCTTCATGAAGGGCAAGGTGGAACGGAACATAGAGGATGTGTCTTCCACTGAATTTGGCGACGTTTACTTCTCTCATGTGCAGTTCTTCTCGGTTCATCATATTTGACTAACGTACTATCTATGATACGATATGTATCAGAAAAGATACACCCCTCATGGGAGAAAAGAATGGAAAACGTGAAGAATAGGGAGGGAGAAGACCCCTCCGTTGGCTTCCCGAGGAGCACCAAGCGGATGATCGCGCACCAGATTGAGCGAGAGCTGTTCGCGCAGAATATCTCTCGAACAGCTCTCGCAGACCGCATGGGAACCAGCCGAGCTGCTGTTAACCGGTTACTCGATCCGACGAATGACTCGGTAACGCTACAGACCTTGGAGCGGGTCTCTTTGATCCTTGGCAAGCAACTTCAGGTGTTTCTCAAAGACGTTGCTGGGGAGTGCATATGAAACGGTTGCTCATTGTATTGTTTCTGATCTCTTGTACTTCCGTGGCGACTGCTGAGACCGTACGCCTGGCGCAGTTTGGAAAAGAGAAGTTCCTCTTTTACTTACCCCTCTACATCGCGATGGAGCAGGGGTATTTTGAAGAGGAGGGAATTGAGATCGCGCTTTCCTTTGTGGGGAACGATGATCAGGTGTTTGCAACCCTGGTCTCGGGTTCAGCTGACTTTGCGATGGGAGATCCGATCTTTACGGCGATCGCAGCAGAGCGAGGATTTCAAGCGAAAACCATTGCCTTAATGGCTGAGCGGCTCGCGCTTTCGGGGTACACTTCGAATCGCGCTCTGCCGCTTATCACTTCGCTGGAACAGTTGGAAGGACTTCGTTTAAGTTCGTTTCCTGCCCCATCAACGACCTACACCTTGCTCAGTGACCTCCGGACGCAGCTCCGGAATAACACCTCTTTTTCAATCGTTGAGGCAGCACCTGGAACGGCGCTGCACCTCCTCCATAGCGGACGGGTCGATATCGCCATCGACCTTGAGCCAGCGCCCTCGGTGGCAGAAGCTGCCGGAAACAGAGTGGTATTCTCGCTCTCTGACTTTACCGAACCGCAAGCGATTACGGGCTTGATGGCATCTGATGCAACGCTCAAGGGGCAACCAGCCCTGGCACGGAAGATGGTAAGAGCGCTGCAACGGGGATTGGATGCGATCCACACGGCGCCACACCTTGCGCACACTGTGGCGGCCGCACTCTTTCCAACCCTTGGGAAAAGGGCAGTAGAACGGTCGGTGAACCGGCTGCTGAAAGCACAGTGCTACCCGAGAACCACCGTGGTGTCAGAAGAACTCTGGGATCGATCCCTCCGGCTGAGACAACGGCAAGGAGATCTTCGCGAGTTGCTCCCCCTGGAGCGAGCGGTCGAGAACCGTTTTGCGCAGCCGGCTTCTTCCTCTCCGAAGCTCTCCACTCCGTGAGCTCTGCGATGGTGTTACGAAAGAGCATTCTTGAAACCAACGAGTTATTCCACCGCTTCGGAGAGGAGTGCACTCTTTCGTTTCCTGACCTTTCACTTTCCACCGGTGAAGTGGTGTGTCTCCTTGGTGAAAGTGGATGCGGGAAATCTACCCTGCTCCGTATCCTTGCTGGAGCGATGAAGCCGACGGCAGGGGCGGTCACTCGGCATGTACCGCTTGCTCAGGTAGCACTCCTCGACCAAGAGCAAGCACTCCTCCCCTGGCTTTCCGTCTCCGAGAACATCACCTTTTTCGATCGCCTGCTTGGGCGACAGACGGATGCGATTCCCTCGGTGGCATCTCTTCTTCATGCGGTAGAGTTAGAAGAATACGGCGCTCGGCATCCGCAGGAGCTGTCCGGCGGGCAGCGACAACGGGTGGCGCTGCTTCAGGTGCTCTGGCGTTCTCCCCGGGTGCTGCTTCTTGATGAGCCGCTCAGCAAGCTTGATCCGTATCTTCGTATTCGGATCGGAGGGTTCCTGAAGCAGTGGGCAGAAGACCGTGGAGCGACGATCCTCTGGGTGACACACCAGGTGGAGGAGGCCGTAGAGTTTGCGGACCGGATTCTTCTCTTGGAGCGAAGGGGAGCTTCCATGGCCTTTCTGGAATATCACGCGGGAGCCTCGCACCGACGACGGGAGGTGTTCGATGAACTGCGGAGCCGACTCTTCCGCCGGATGCCCGTTGGGATTCCGGCATGAGGAGGTTCTCTCTTTCCGTAGCCGGAGTTTGCCTGCTCCTTGTTTGGGAATTCCTTTCGCGAAGCGTTCCTGCGCTTCGGTTCTCGATGAGTTCGCCGATTGAAATTTGGTTCGCCGCGGGGAGGCTCCTCAGTACGGGTACTTTCTGGAAGGACTTTGCCGCCACAGGAGCCTGTGCATTCGGCGCACTCGTGATTGGCACGGCTGCTGGTAGTGCGGTTGGGATAGTGGCGGTGCTTCATACTGATGCCGAACACGCCCTTCGCCGGGCTCTGCTGGCGGTGAGCAGTATACCGGTCCTGGCCGTTGCTCCACTGGTCATTCTCATCATTGGAATCGATTGGCCGGCGAAGGTCGTGATTGGGGCGATTCCAACCTTCCTCCTCTCGGCACAACTCTCCCTGGAAGGAGCTCGTTCCGTACAGAAGCAGTACGAAGTTCTCATCCTCCAATCCGCTCCCCCGTGGTGGCGGCTGATCTGGCATTTACTTCTCCCGGGCTCGTTCCTCTGGATCCTCCAGAGCTTACGAGCAAACGTGGGCGCGGCGCTCCTGGGGGTGTTTCTCGCTGAATATATCAGCAGCTCCTGTGGCCTCGGTCACCTCATCATGAAGGCAAGCAGTCTCTACCGGGTTGATGAGATGTGGTGCGGAGTGCTCGCATTTATGGTTCTCGCGCAGGTGCTGTGTCTTCTTGAGGGGGCATTCTCAGTGGTAAAGAATAAAGAGAAGAAGGCTGTCTCTCGGAATTCAGGAGCTTGAGATTCTACAGAAATCGGCGCTGAGGCGCTCTGGTTCTCAGAATAGCTTTGGATGGTATTTTCTGCGATCCTGTGGCAACGAGTGATTCTGGAGAGGAAGAGAGATGATGGAATTTTCGAGGCGACCTCGAGCTGCGAGAGGCACTGAACGACCGGCTGAGGGAGAGATGGGGGAAGACTCTGCCGCTGTTACCAGCCAGCTCTCTGATTTACAGCAGCGTGACTCGGTTGTGGTCGCAGAAACGAGTCATGGGGTTGAACTTGTGCAGCAGGCCTCGCATGTGGTTGGTAGTTCGGTGAGAGTGACGAAGAGAGAGCGTAATAAGTTTCGCCTCACGGAGAGCGTGGGAACGGTTGAGTACTTGGAGGTCTTTGGAAAACGAAAGCCAGTCTGGAAGCCTATTTCTGGCAGGCAGACCTTATTTGGAGGTGATCTGGTACGTATCGGTGGTAAGAATGGGGAGACCTTTAAACTGCCTGGTTAACCCCAGCGTTGCATAAAAATTTGCCCGTAGACTGCTTTGCTACCACAATAGCAGCACATCTTGAAACTCGCTCAAAGCCCCAATCTGCACTACTCTTGTGGCTCTACGAACAAATTTTTATGCAACGCTGGGGTTAAGTAGTGCGCTTCTTCTTCGCTGGGACTGCTTTGCGTGAATCTGCTTCTTGTTGCTTCTGGTATTCTTTGAGCTTCTTTATGTCTGCTTTATCCTGTGGTCGGCCAGCGAGTTTTTTCAGAGCGATGAGATCTTCAATGGTGACGACTCTGATCGCGACCCCGGAGAGTGAGATGGTGCGGGCTCGGCGTACGATTTCTCGGATATTTGCTCCTTCAATCCGATTGAGAATATCTACGCGAACTGGGCTGATGCCGAAGACGTAGAGGAGTCCTGGAGTGGAGAGTTCTTTCACCGATAAATTGCTGACAGGGGCTCCAAACTCCGTCAGTGCTGCCAGTACGGCCTGCGCATTCTTTTTTGATGGAACGATGATGAGGTCGAGATCTTTGGTGAATCGAGGCTCAGCGTAGACACCTACTGCGTACCCTCCGATAAGAGCGTACTGAACACTATGTTCTTCGAATACATGCAGTAGATCTAAGAAGTCGGGGTATATCATCGGTGTTATTCTTCAACTGGTAATCAAGCAAACTCAACTGACAGATCGTTGCAAACTTTTCTTCTGGTGTCTGTTCCAACGTACCGTCGAGCTCATGGAGCCGGTGGTGCTCGGTATCAGGACCGACGTATACAAGAGTTGGCTTTGCTTTTCTCGTTCTTTTCTTCATCACCTGATCTTACCATCAGATCGTCTGACACACAGGAGAGTTTTTGCAAAAATTTTGATAGCGTAAAATCTTCCCCCCTTATGAACAACTTTATCGGAGACGCTGTAATCTTTTTCGTAAGAACATGATCGCTTTTGAGCGGTTCAAGCGCGCTCGTCTTGGAGATGAATCTACTAGAGACGTTGAACTGAGGTCTATCGGTTTAGAGACGGTCGTGGATGTGAGCTCAGGACACCCTCTCGGTCTTGCCACAGCCGAGATCCAGAGATTTTCTCCGGGAAGAGGTGCTGATGGCCGTCGAGAACTGAAGCTTACGAGCGAACTCTTCACGACTGCACGTTTGAGCACCTTGCCACGTCCTCTCGCAGCTTTTCTCCTCGAAGAAGCCGCGATGAGCCGCACACGGCAACGTTCTCCGACATCCTGATTGAACAATGTATGGAGTTCAACATTCCGGATGGAACCTCCAGCCGTAAGGCTTCGAATCTCTAGGGGCTCTTGAACGGTGAGATCTCGCACCTCAAGCGGCGTGTTATAGAGGGACGACCCATATAGAAAGAGTTCTCTTACTCCATCGCCGTTGACGTCTATGGAAGTTTCGTTCCAAAAGCGGCCGTCTAGAGAAAAGTTCTCTGCAAACTTGTCGCCGACCGCAGAATACACCAGGTAATCAGAACCATCTCCCCATTGATGTGAAAAACTGAGCAAAAATTCTTGGATACCGTCTCCATTCAGGTCTCCAACCGGTTCGAAGCGACGAGGGTACGTCCTGAGGTTCCTCTCAAAGAGTTCTTCCCCAGTTCGTCCGGAGATTCCGATCAAAATGACTGCGCTATCTCTGTATATTACGGTGATGATATCCGCCGCTCCGTCGTGATCGATGTCGCCGGCTGACCGTAATTCAGTGAGAATAGTTGCTTCAACGACGCGAGAAAGAACGCTCTCTCCATTCGCTCCGGAAAAAACGGTGAGGAAAGATGGAGATTCGGGGCTGAATGATCTCTTAAGGCTGAGTGCAACTTCCGGAACACCGTCACCATCGGTATCCTCAATCACCGACAACCTCTCGATAGCGGTCTGAGAGCTCTCCCCACCTATTTCAACCTCGTAGACTGGCTTTAAAGTACGGCCAGAGAAGACGACATACCTCTCTAAGTTGTGAACAATAAAATCATCAACTTTGTCTCCGTCTACATCACCAAACGGAAGGATCTCCGGTCCGTACCGAGATAAGCTCCCGGGTAGGGAGACTTCTGTGAGGGGGATACCCGTTTTTCCCGAATGAACCGAGAGCTCCGTACTCTCATCGGAAAAGAGGAAGTATCCAAAATCACGTACTCCGTCAGCATTGATATCAGGGAGTGTACCCTAACGTTGCATAAAAATTTGCCCGTAGACTGCTTTGCCACCACAATAGCAGCACATCTTGAAACTTTGATCGAGTTTTTAGACCTCACTGTAC
>JALEGQ010000040.1 GCA_022763385.1 bacterium | reverse complement strand
TATTGAGAATTTTTTCTCAAAACTGGGGGCATTCTACTGAGACGTAACAGCCTGACAGACCAAAAGGGTGTCAGACACCCCTGAGGTTTGAGTCAGAAATGGAGGGAGTCGGTGCGCCATTGGGAGAGATAACGCTCCCCCTCGAAAACTAATAAAACCTCGTTTTATGAACTTGGTGCTGCTTTTGGTGCCCGCGGATATAAGGGACCCGGATAGTAAGAAACACGGATACTAAGAAACACGGATAGTAAGAACTACAGTGGATTTCAAGACTCGGGGTGAGAGGATTCGAACCTCCGACTTCTAGTTCCCAAAACTAGCGCTCTAACCAGGCTGAGCTACACCCCGCTACCTAGGCTTTGTCGGAAAAGGAGTAGGACTACTTTTCCGACAAAGCCTAGAAACCCTATTAGTTAGCGTAAGGTGGTGGTGCGAGGCAAGCTTCTGCCTCTTATTTTTGCCTTTCAGGCCGTCCAGAAGGGGGTTGTCTCCGTGAGGAGGTGATTTTCCACTGTTTTTGCTTCACAATGACGGCCAAGGCGAGAAACATGGGAGTGAGGGAGCAGATGGTTCGGATTTCAGCTATTCATGCGGGAGAAGTTTCTCCCGGCTTGGTGAGGTGTTCTGGCTGGGTTAAAACCCATCGGCAATCAAAGAACGTCTCTTTTATCGAGCTCACCGATGGTTCTTCGGTGGCGGGGGTTCAGCTCGTCCTTGACCCAAAACTCTCCTCTTATGCTTCGGTGGCAGGCGAGATATCAACGGGGGCTTCCATCACCTGTGAGGGGGAGCTTCGCGCTTCTCCCGGTAAGGGGCAAAAGTTTGAGATAGAGGTGAGCTCCCTTTCCTTGATTGGGTCAGCGGATCAGGAGCAGTATCCGCTTCAGAAGAAGGGCCACTCCCTGGAGTTCCTCCGGGAGCATCTTCACCTTCGGTCTCGTTCAAATACGATCGGAGCTGTCCTTCGGGTGCGATCGGAACTTTCGTTCGCAGTTCATGAATTTTTCAGGGACCGCGGATTTTTGTATCTCCATTCGCCGATTATCTCGACTTCAGACTGCGAGGGGGCCGGTGAGGTCTTTCGGGTTACGACTCTGCCTATTGAGGATCCGTCATTTTCTGGGAAAGGGATCGATTATCAGCAAGATTTCTTCGGTGAGAAGGCAGGTTTGACTGTTTCTGGGCAGCTTCAGGCGGAGGCAGTCGCGCTGTCACATACCAATTGTTACACCTTTGGGCCGACCTTCCGTTCTGAGAATTCAAACACGACTCGTCATCTCGCTGAATTCTGGATGATTGAGCCTGAGATGGCGTTCTGTGCACTCGAGGGGAATATCGCGGTGGCTCAAGACTTTGTTCAATACCTCGCGAAGTCGGTGCTCGAGCGGTGCCACGATGATATCGCCTTCCTGTCAAAGCGTGACTGGGTTAAGTATGACCTGGAAGAGTTGATTCGACATGTGGGTGAAAGTGACTACGAAGTGCTTGATTATGGCGAGGCGATAGCCGCCTTGGAAGGGGCTTCGCGTTCTTTCGAGTTTCCGGTGCAGTGGGGGATGGATCTCCAGGCGGAGCATGAGCGCTATCTGACTGAAGAGCATGTAAAAAAACCGGTGTTCGTGGTCAATTATCCCGCTGCGATAAAGGCTTTTTATATGCGTTCTCGGGATGATGAGCCGGAAACGGTCTCGGCGATGGACCTGCTGGTGCCGAGGCTTGGGGAGCTTATCGGGGGCTCACAGCGGGAAGAGCGTCTTGATCGCCTCACCGCTCGTATGGAAGAGATGGGGCTGAGTCTCGAGGAGTATTCTTGGTATCTTGACCTTCGGCGGTATGGCTCTGTCCCTCATAGCGGGTTTGGTCTCGGTTTTGAGCGATTGCTGATGTACTTCACCGGTATGCAGAATATTCGGGATGTTATCGCATTCCCGAGGTATCCAGGCCACGCGAAGGGCTAGAGCGGTCTTCAAAAATAGAGTTTATTGACATATCTCTTCATTTCTTCGGTTGAACTGCCGACGGTATCGGTAGTGGGTCGCCACAGAAAGGCCCCATCACGCCGCTTTTCTCCGCAGGTCCTCCTGTCGGGGTGAGTAAATCTTTTCGGGGAGAAGAAGGGAATGTCGAAGAAATCAGTACTCGTAATCGATGATAACGAACTTTTCCGTGAAACCGTCGGCGATCTTCTTGAGGAGGCCGGGTACGAGCCCCTGCTGGCAGAGAGTCTGGAGGAGGGGGTTTCACTGATCGATTCGAACGAGGTTGCGGTAATCCTCTGCGACCTGGTGATGCCGTCAGATTTTTCTGGTGAGATGGATGAGGAGATGGTTCCAGAAGCCGTTGGTTCCGCTATGGTCGGACTTGGGGCGATGCATCAGTTGCGAAAGTCCCGTCCGGATGTCCCAATTGTGGCGATGAGTGGCGTTGCTGAGCGGGATGTCCTCCAGGCCATGGAACGCTTCGGAGCAAATGAAGCTCTCCGGAAGCCTTTCAGCATCAAGGAGCTTTCCTCAACGCTCTCTCGCGTTCTTTCCGCTTAGAGAGACAGACTCGACCCCAACGTTACATAAAAATTTGCCCGTAGACTGCTTTGCTCCCACAATAGCAGCACATCTTGAAACTTTGATCGAGTTTTTAGACCTCACTGTACGTGCAGTACAC
>JALEGQ010000039.1 GCA_022763385.1 bacterium | reverse complement strand
TGATGTAAGCTTAAACACATATAATGTATTTCACATTTCTTCGTAGGTAGATACAGTGTTTCTACTAGGTGAAAGAACTTTTTTGAAATGACACTAGTCCACTACGGTAGAGAGGCTTTAAAAGCATGGCCTCCTCACGACGTATCGCCATATACTCATCAACAATATCGCTATCTCTCGAAAAAGCCTCAGTCGCGAGGGAAGGCTGTGCAGCGATTGCCTCTCGGGATGGGGAGGGATTACGATCGGGTCCCATGAGATACTCTCCTTCATAAACGATTCTTATGGTTTGGTATGAGACTCTTCAGGGACAAAGGAACATAAATTTATCGGAGAGACACTTCTGAGGGCGAAAAGCGGGCAGACAGGTCGTGAAAGGGAGAACACATTGGAAAAGATTCAGAAACAGGTTCCGATACTGCAGATCATTACCGGTGCAATGACGGTCTTTCTTGGTGTGTTGGTGGTTGTGGCCCATATCATGAGCGAAGGAAACGGGACCTCTGAGGAGGACCTTGCCCTTACTCTCATCATGATTGGATCCTCGGGACTCTTGCTCCTCGCGGGAGCATTTGCAAAAGGCATACTCCTCAAAGCACATGCAGATCGCTTAAAAGATGAAGAATCCATCGATCCATATATCGAGGCCTACACCGCAGCTCACATTCTTGGCCTCGTCCTCCGAGAAGCAGGAGTGATCGCTGCTTTTGTAATCTGCTTATTTACCGAAGAAACAAGCTGGGTGCTTATCGCTGCCGCCATCGGCATACTCCTCAACCTCTCGGACCTCCCAAACGAATCAAAGATCCGGCAGTTTATCCCCCAACGGTTGTTACAGCCTTAATGCAAATATATTGCGAAGAGAAGAGGTATGGCAAAGAAGAATGTGCAGGTTATTGATGGTGCGATGAACGCGTTCTTCCCTATTTACGAGATTGAGGAAGAGCTGTTCGTAAAAATGTTCCCCGAAGGTGAAAATCTCGCTTTCGGAGAAGAGGTCATAAGCCGTATCGGGGAAGAACGATGGGCATCACTCTGGAAAAGTCATATGCCAGATAGAGCAACTATTAACGGGATCCACGGGACGCTCTTTTGTGGTCTTGAAGAGCGACGACCCTATTTCCCGACTCGAAGGATAGAAGAGCCCGGTGGCGGAACCGGAAAAACTTCATGATTTTGCCCCAAATTGCTCGGGCGTTAGTTGCACAACAGACCTTACACTGACTGTATATCGTCAGTTATAGCGGATCCATACAACTAAAATTCGTTTGCGGTCTTTGCGAGAACCTCCCCTACTCTCCGCCGCTCCTCAACCACTCTTCGTACGTCGGGACCGCAAAGAGCTTAGCGACTTTCTCTTCTACGCCGTGCTTTACGGCTTCTGCAAAGCCTGCTTCAGAAACGAGGCTGCGGATATTCTCGAGTGCGGTGCGGACCTCTTGTTCGAGCCCCTGTTGTAGAGATGGTTCAAGCTGCCCAGTTAGCCGTCCGATCTCTCGCTTCCGAAAGGTCAGGTATCTGCTTTCAGCATCCCCTCCCCCACTTCTTCTCTTCGGATTACTCTTCTGCACAGATCGTTGCCTTGCCTTCGTCTTCAGCTCTGACCGAGAAGGTTCAACCTGCTGCTCACTATCTGTCGGAAGCACGAACTTCCACGGATCTTCAAGGGCACGATACAGAAAACCTGGTGCATTTCGCGAGATGAGGTGGCTCTTCTTCTGTACCAAATCATCAAAAAACCGAACGACCTCTTCTGCTCGTGCACTATCACGCTCACCCGAAAGCAGAGTCGCTAACCGTGAGGCCTGTGGTTCGCTGATTCCTCGAGCAAGGAGTTTTTCTTCAAGTCCCTCACAAACATCGTAATCCCCCCTTACGGAAGAGCCCGTTACTGGGGAGCCTTTCTCTGAAGAAACTGAAGATTTCGCGGCCAAATCTCGTGTTTTTCGAGCCTCTTCGCGCGCCCTCCCATCACGAGAAGTTGAGACACTCGCAGCCGTACGAGAAGAGCTTCCCCTTCGCTCACTCCGTCTTCCATTTTCTCCCGCGGCATAAAAGGTAATTTCTGTGCCCTTACCTTGGCCAGTGTACTCGACATTCGAGAGAAATCCCCGCTGAATAAGCTCCTCGACCGCGGGATCAATCTGCTGGCGAAGAGAGCTTGGATATCGGTATGTTCGAGATACCCCAATCTTTTCATGAGCGAGAGTGAAGAGATTCATTGAAAAGGTCGCGCGATACCAGAAATGCTTATCGAGAAAGCGGTAGAGCCTCTTACTTACGGCACTCTCCAGAGAGAGGAAGAAATCAAAATCAAGTTTCTTAATAAAACCAGAGCGAAAAGACTTGTGAAGCACCTCACTCCATACGAAAAAGGAAGGCTTCGGATTCTGCATCTTTCCACTGTTGATCTCATACTCGTCAATGATACCGAAGTTTCTCGTATTGAAGGCCTTTGAATCATTGTCGTAAAAACTGTTTGAGGCCTTGATTCGCACACCACTGAGTCGATCAAGAGCATTCGTCAGCCGCTTGTAGCTCCGTCCCTCCGTGCTCCACCGTAACGATAGAAGTAACTAGTAACACGTGAAAAAGACCTTTCTCTCATCAAGTCCCTTCTCAACCGAGATCTTCAACAACCCAAGAAGAACCTCATCGTCAGAAGCGGTGGGAAGTCCAAACTTATCAGCCGCGGTAATAATCCATTCGCGCTGAATAGGTTTTCCGTTCTTGTCATAAACAGTGTCTTCAAACTCAAGAGTCTTTACTCCCGGTCGAACCCGCGTAGAGAGAACGCTCAGGGGAAACTCAGCAAGGTTCATTTCATCACGTGAAAATCTCTTTGGGGCCTTCCGATTCTCATCGCCCCTGCTCACCCTCCTTCCCACCTCAGGAAGGGGTGGGGAAAACAGGACTGCTGATTCGTGGGGGGGAAGAGCATCTTCTGTCATGCTTTCCTGAAATTCTTCTGGCATGAGTTCCATCTGATTTTTCATTTGCCGTAGGTCTCTCTCAAATTAGCCAGCTCTTTCTGATTCTTAAAATCCCTGTTCCCTCAGAAAACCATCGCTTGGTACACACAGAAAAGAATGAAGAAAAAGTACAAACATTTTATGTAGTGAACAAGAGTTAGTAAGTTTAGATGTTTTAAAGTAAGCGGCAATTAAATGCAATCATTTCAACAGATTGGCTTACTTTATTTATTTGAAAACCCGATAGAACTTGCCCCGGATCACGATATAACTCTCGGCGATACACGAGCAAATTGTTGGAGAAACCCGATAGTACTTCTCTCGATGCACGAAGCTTCTTCGGTCAATCCACGAATCTTTCTTATCTCAATGTCCGATCTTGTTATCTCAATGCACGTTATTTTGGTCTCATATGGGAGGAGAAGCCGCATTCCCTCTCCTCGGCAGGGCGTTCTGTAGGACTTCTCTCAATACACGTGAGGAAGTTCTGGTAAATTGGCCGGGTATACACTATAAATTGGCGTTCACTTCAAAGGGGGCTTATCTCGTGACACGATGTATAGCAGTAGTGAATCAGAAAGGTGGAGTCGGAAAGACGACAACGACGGTCAATGTCGGAGCCGCCCTCGCAGAGAAGGGGATGAGAACGCTTTTGATCGATATCGATCCCCAAGGGAACCTCTCTACCCACCTCGGCCTTAATACGGGAAGTGATGAGCTCGGAGAGCCCTCCCAAGAGATGGAAGAGACGGAAATCCCCCCATCTATTTACGAAGTCCTGAAGGGACAGAAGACCTTGAGAGAGGTAATATCTAGTAGATCCAGTAAGTTAGATATCGTCCAGTCAAGTCTCTACCTCAGTGCGGCAGATCTCGAGCTTGGAGGAGTAGTGGGACGGGAGCTTATCCTGAAGCGAGCGATAGACTCTGTTCGTGCTGAGTATGACTATATTCTTATTGACTGTCCTCCAGCGCTAGGACTCCTCTCTTTGAATGCTCTTGCTGCTGCGGAAAGCGTTATCGTTCCGGTGCAGAGTGAGTACCTCGCTCTGCACGGAGTACGACAGCTTCTCGATACCATTGATCAGGTTCGGCAGGTCTACAACGCGGAGCTTTCGGTTGGCGGAGTCCTTATCTGCATGCACGACAATCGGAAGAGGCTCGGAAGAGCTGTTTCCGATACGATTCGGAATTACTTTGGGGAGCTCGTTTTTTCAACGGTCATTCGGCAGAACGTAGCGCTCGCTGAGGCACCTGCCCAAGGTCAGACCATCTTTGAGTATTCGACCCGTTCTACTGGAGCTGAAGATTATCTAGCACTCGTTGAGGAGATCGTTGATGGCAAAGAAAAATCTCGTATTTGCGCATAATCCGCTGCTTGCAGGCCCAGCCCTCGACGAGCGCAGTCGCACTGGAATTCCGTATCGCGAAGTGAAAGCGAGCCTGATCGAGCGCGATCCGAATCAACCTCGTATCGTTTTTGACGAGGAAAAGCTCCAAGAGCTGGCAGAGAGTATTCGACTCTACGGGATCCTCAATCCTTTGATGGTGAAGCCAGGACAGGAGCCCGGAAGGTATCAGCTGGTAGCTGGAGAGCGTCGTCTCCGTGCGAGCGCCTTAGCAGGGCTGGAGACCGTTCCTGTGATCGTGAGCACTGAAGAAGATGAAACAGGTGATACCACCCTCGCCGTTCAGCTCGTAGAGAATCTTCAGAGAGATGATCTCTCTCCTCTTGAGAAGGCGCACGCCATTGGAGCTCTCAAGGAGACCTATGGCCTCAGCATACGCCAGGTGGCGGACAAGTTAGGAGTTTCCAAGAGCATGGTACAGAGGAGCCTTGAAATCCTCGAGCTCCCGGACGATCTCATTAACGCTCTACGACAGGGCGCTTCTGAGTCGAAGGTCCTTCTTCTTGCTCGGATAGAGGACGAGGATATCCGGAGTAGTTACCTGAAAGACCTCGACACCTTGACCCGGGCTCAGATTAAGGGTGAGCTCGAGAAAGAGGTGAGCGAGAAGAAGACCTCTCGCCCCAAGACGCTGAGCGGGGAGGATGCTCGGCTGGTTGAGGAGCTGCGCAATGCGCTGGGCCTTAAGGTCGGCATGGTCAGAAGCTCTGCAGATTCCGAGGCGGGAAAGCTCGTCCTTGAGTTCTATTCGGAGGGAGACCTTCAAGAGCTCTTTCGGAAGCTCATCGCCGAGTAGCTCTTTTCGTCGATAGGTGAGTGTCCCACGGTGGTACGCTCTTATTCCGGTTTTCGCTTGCAGTAAATATGTCTGTTTTCTCGCGAAAAAGTGAGTTTTTTGTGTTTTTGTTTCCTTCTGTCCCACGGTGGTACGCTTCGTTCGCCAGGCTCTCTGGAGGTGTTCCTGCGACTGAGAACAAATGGTGAGCGAAGAGATTCAAGGGGAGGGGATTGAGTGGCTCTTTTCTCTGCCGCGGTGGAGTGGTGACGGCTCTTTTCAGCTTGAAGGAATGCTCGCTGCTTGTCGGCAGTTTGGGAATCCACAGGACGCATTTCCTTCAATTCACGTGGCTGGGACAAACGGAAAGGGGTCGACCACCACCTATCTCGATTCTATGTGGCGTACGGCTGGTTTTCGAGTTGGGAGCACGACTTCACCTCATCTTCACCGTGTCCACGAACGAATTCAGCTGGATGGAGCGCCGATCGGTGATGCGGACCTCGATCGACTCCTTCTCGAGATCCGAGATAAGTCATCTTCTCCTCTGAGCTTCTTTGAGGCCATGATCTTAGCGAGTTTTCTCTTTTTTCGAGAGTCGGGGGTGGATATAGCTATCTTCGAGGTCGGCTTGGGCGGGAGGCTTGATGCAACGAATGTCTTGAGAAAGCCGCTGGCAACGCTTATCACCTCGATTGGTCGGGATCACGAGCACATTCTTGGGTCCACACTTGCCGAGATTGCTCGAGAAAAGGCTGGTATTGTGAAGGCGGGGTGTCCCCTCTACATCGGAGAGCTCCCGGATGAGGCTCATGCTGTGGTTGAGCACGTTGCTTCAGCCCGGGGAGCTCCCCTTCGTGATTTGAGGAAAGAGGGCCAGCTTTCTGTTACACGGAACGCTGGTGTGGTCGGTAGCTCTTCTCTGCTCTGCCGAATGAAGGGCGAGCTCCACCTCTCCCAAGGCAG
This sequence comes from bacterium, assembly GCA_022763385.1. GTDB lineage: Bacteria > Bdellovibrionota_C > UBA2361 > UBA2361 > RFPC01 > RFPC01. The sequence continues at coordinate 4,771 of JALEGQ010000039.1, read as the reverse complement.
CTCTTCGGAGACCCTCCTGTTGGAGCCCTCCCTCCCGGGATCCCACCAGGTGAGGAATGCTGCTCTTGCCGCTCTTGTTGGGTTCTCGCTTGGCTTACCTCAAGACTCGATAGAGAAGGGGGTTCGTGCAGCCCGATGGCCAGCGAGACTCGAATCGTTTTCTCTCCAAGGCCGTCACTTTCTCCTTGATGGGGCGCACAACCCGGAAGGAGTAGAGGCGCTTGCTGCTGCTCTTCGTGAGGAAGAGAGTGAAGGCTCATGGATAGTTGTTCTTGGCTTCCTGAAGACGAAGCGGTGGCGAGAGATGGTTGAGTGTATCTTGCCCTTCGCAGAGGAGATCATCGTAGCATCGCCTGACTCGTTGATGGCGGAAGAAGGGGGTGAGGTTGTTTCTTATCTCAAATCACGAGCAAAAATTGTCTCAATGCACGATACGGGATATGACCTTCTCATAGCGCGATTCTTTGACCATTCGTGTTTTGAAGGAAGAAAGATTTTATGTTTTGGTTCCCTTTACCTCGTTTCACGATTACGGGAAGAGCTGTTACAGTATCAGCTCCGTGAGAGAGAGGGGGCGGGTTCGCATCCAGAGCCTGCAGCGAGAAAGTGAATGGAGTAGGAACTCGTCATGGGAGATGCGCTGGTGAAACCTGAAGAGGGCAGTGGGGGCGTTCTCTCGGTGCCGGAAGAGCTTTTTGATCACTCTTTCCTCGATACGGTTCTTCAAGACGTGATTACGGAGTTTTGTTCCTTGGAGGAGCAAGATCAACTTCGATATCTGCTTATCCCGGCGGGAAAGAGAATACGGCCCCGGATGCTGGTGTTGCTCGCGGCTCTCTTTGGTGCTTTAGAGGATTCTCGAAAGCGAGACCTCTACTTGGCGGCGGCCTCGATAGAGTTCCTCCATAATGCGAGTCTCGTCCACGATGACCTTCCTGCACTCGATAATGATTCTTTTCGGCGTGGAAGGGCAGCGGCCCATATTCGCTTCGGCGAAGCAAACGCTGTTCTATTGGGCGACCTCCTCTCAGCACTGGCCTTCCGGGCGCTCTCAGAGATCAAAGATCCCGGGTGTCAGGTGGCGCTGTTACAACTCTTTTCCGTCGCAAATGTGCGAGTACAGCTCGGACAGTTGCGAGATGTCAAAAATGTCTCGCAGAAGGAGGTTATCACCGAGGTACATGCCCTAAAGACAGGGGCACTCTTTGAGGCGTGTGCTCTGGTTCCCTTCTCGTTTATTCACCATGGGAGTTGCCAGCTACAAGAGGGTCTACGGCAGTTTGGTATCACGTTTGGAGCAGCTTTTCAGGCGGCGAACGACATGATTGATGAGAAGCAGGTTGAACATCAGGACCGGAAAGGGGGAAGTGATCTTTCTCAGGGGAGGGGAAGCCTCTGCACGCTCAGCAGAGAGGAACGATCTGCGATGCTATGGCAACGGCAGAGCGACCTTCTCCAGGCTTACGATGGGCTGCTTTCGTTTGGAGGGAAGAGCCGAGGGGAGGAAGAGAAAAGAGCACAGTCCCACCTTCAAACACTCATAGAGAGCCTCTGTGCTCGTCTCGATGGATGAATAATATTCTCGAACCAGTGAAGTCGGAGGCACAGCAGCCAGTGAGCAGTCAGAGTTCTGAGAGGGAAGCGTTTCTTGATGCTGTTCTCGATAACCTCATTGATGGAGTAGTCGTTCTCGAGCGCGAGGAACCGATGGCTTCTTCCTCTCTCCCGACCTTTAGGGTCGTCTTTGCGAATCGGGAAGCATGCTCTCGACTCGGAGAGGAGCACCTCCAGAGTGCCGAGCAGCTCTTTGAGAGATGGAATACGAAATTTGGTATCGACTTGAGAGATCTGTGCCTCCGGTGTTGGACAACCAGAGAAAATCATCTCTTGGACGTACATGCGCTCGATGATCCTTCACACTGGGAAAAGCTTTCACTTTCGGTGCTGGATCACCGGATAGTCGTTCTTTTCTCCGATATCTCTCAACAGAGGCGGGATCAACACCGGATGGTAGAGGCCAAGGAGAGGGCAGAACGAGCGGCAATGGTGAAGAGTCAGTTCTTGGCGACGATGAGTCATGAGATCCGAACACCGATGAACGGCACCCTTGGTATGATTGAGCTACTTCTCGATGAAGAGCTCACCCAAGAGCAGCGGGAGCTTGCCGAAGGGGCTCATGAATCCACTGCGTCACTGCTCCGGATCATTAATGATGTTCTCGATTTTTCGAAGAATGAGAACTTTGAATTGAAGATCGTCGAGGAGGCCTTCTCGATCAGGGAGTTGCTCTCAACGTTGGAAGCGGTCTTTGAGAAGAGAGTGGAAGGGAAAGACGTTGAGTATCTCATGTCTATTGAAGATGACATTGCTGATGTTCTGGTCGGAGATCCGGGGAGGCTGCAGCAGGTGCTCGTGAATCTCGTGGGAAATGCGATAAAATTTACCCCATCTTGTGGCATCATTTATGTGCGAGTGGAGAAGATCGGCGAAGATGAGGGAGCTCAGCACATTCAATTCTCGGTAGCTGATTCTGGTATCGGTATTCCGAAAGAGAAGCTTTCTACGATATTTCAGCCGTTTTCTCAGGTAGATCCCTCGCTGAGCAGGGCTTATGGAGGAACAGGGCTGGGGCTCTCCATTTCGAGAGATCTGGTACGAGCGATGAATGGGGACCTAACGGTCACATCTGTAGAAGGGATAGGGAGTCGATTTCGTTTCCAACTTCATTTTCCAGTTGCGCAGGTGACAGCGCTGGATCAGAAGCTCTCTGACGTATCGCACCCGAAAGAAATTGAGGAGTCTTTTCCCACCTTCGCGCCGAATGACGTCCTGATTCTGGTGGCTGAAGACAATGCGGTAAACCAGAAGATCGTGACCAAACTCCTGGAAAAGTATGGCTGTCGTTACCTCCTTGCCGAAAACGGACAGGAAGCCGTCGAGCTTTTCAGGGCACACGGTGAGGAGATCTCCCTCGTTTTAATGGATATCCAGATGCCGGTTATGACGGGAATAGAAGCCACTCGGAGAATTCGGGCGATGAGTGATCCTCCGGGGCAGGAGATGCCGATACTGGCCCTCACCGCCCATGTTCTTGAAGAGGATCGAGCCACCTTTCTCGAAGCGGGAATGAACGAAATCATTGGAAAGCCGATCAATCGACAAGCCCTCTTTGAACAGATCTCCCGCCTAATAGAACGGAACGACCAAGGAGGTGCCTCGTCCTGAGCAAACACTAGTAATTTGATATTGCGATGAACTTTTCAAAGACCTGTTGCAACTTCTTGCCGCGATGGAAAGCTCTGTCTGAGATTAATTGCAGCAGCCTTCTTGTTTCACGAAGTTCGCCTTCTGATGCTACCTGTATTAGCGCCTTGATATCGGCTTGGTCCTGAATCCGTACCTCGTCTTCAGACAATATTTTCATCGCTAACAGGTGAGGAAGTCGGGCTACGGGAAGTTCAAGGCTGTGAGCAATACGTATAACTGAGGCATCTCTCACTATCTCGTTTTCGATACCACAAGAGCCACATAAGAGGTCGATGCTCGGTTCGCTGCTATGATCTTGTAGATCGCGAAATCTCAGGGTTGCTATAATCCTATGGGCTTCCTGCTCGATAACAGTTGTAAGGCGGTATCCTTGATGTTGCATAGAGATAGCAAGTTGTTCTGACTCTTCGTCCGTTGTAACGGCGACCGCGAAATCCATATCCTTGGTGAATCTTTCGCGTGTCCAAGTGGATACGGCAAGTCCACCAACCAGAACTGATTCATGGCCAAGCTGTCGAATAAGACGGATGACTTCAATTGCTCTCTGGAGCTTCTTCACGTAACCGAAGTTTCTTTAAACGTTGAGGTGAAATACGAAGACCACGGCCTGCTTCAGTCTGCTCAGCAACGGCGTTGAGACGACTCTGAATTTCAGTCTCAGAAAGCCCTGGTTCTTGACGACGTACCTTCTCAGCTTGCAGAGCCGTTCCGGTTTCCATCAACTCACCCGAGGATGTAAGTCTAAAAGCCGCACCTTCCGATTTGAGCAACATACGGAGTGCTTCACGGATAAGCTCACTTGCTGAGGTGTAGAGGCCACTATCAACTCTTTCCGAAACGGCCGTAGATAGCTCCTTTGTCAGAGAGATGCTTAAGGTGGTTGCACGGCTTTCTCTATCTTTTACCATACCTAAGGATAACCTGAACACGAAAGATTAGCAATCTTTCGTGTTAACGAATTATTGGAGATCACTGATCGGGTCGATTGTTTGGATCTCTTTTTAAGTGATAGATGGCCATGACAACGATGTGATCTGCCTCGATTTCATAGAAGATCCCGTAAGGAAACCGTCGAAGGGTGGCTCTTCGCGTTTCGTTGTCGACTTTTGGTAAACCGACGTTTAGGGAACGCGACATCTACAGATCTATTTCAGATTTTAAATCATCCCAGGAGATGCCGATCTGAGGATTTTCTCGGTAATCTTTTATCCGACGGCGAAGCTCCAGCCTTTGTTGCTGGGAAAGCTCCACAGCCTCTGGAATCTCAGAGATACTCTCCCAAAGGTCTCCGACCAATTGAATACGTTCCGCAATACTGAGAGCGAGAGCCTCTTCTATAGCGATCCTCAAAAATAATGGCACGAAGTGCCGTTGTTTTAGAGGAGCGATATAGCCCCCGGAGGGACAACACAGAGCGTTCACCTGAAGGAATAGAGGAAGCCGTAGGCTTTCCTTTTTTCTCAATAAAGACAGCCCCTTCGGGCCTGACAGCATCCTTTCAGAG
>JALEGQ010000038.1 GCA_022763385.1 bacterium | reverse complement strand
GAGCGTGGTTTTCCCCGATTGACGAGGGCCAGTAAGAGTAACAACGGGAAAACTTTCGACAAGCTCGAGAAATTTATCTTGAATATGCCGCCTGAACATTCTTGCAATATACGACCTAAAGTCGGATATTGCAAAAAACAAGAGCAGAAAACCGCTCAGAACGAATTTAGAGCCATTTTAGGGTTCTGCCCGAACAAAAATTTCAAGCCAGGGAGCTCTTGAGAGCGGCTCTGAATGCCTCCAGGCCGCGCACATAGTTGTCTCGACGCTGCTGGATGAGGGCGAGATCTGGACGGTTTTTGTCCTCAAGCGCCGTCGCATAGTCGTCCAGATTCATGATCACATCGCCGGCAAAAAAGATGGTGAAATCCGTTCGCAACTGCTCTTGATCTCCCCCAAAGGCTGCAAAAATCGCTTCTCGCTCTGCCTCTGATTGAGGAACGGCATTCTTCTTGATATCCAAAACGGCCGGCTCAACCATGGTAGCGAGCTCACCGACTATCGACGGAACTCGTCGCGCGAGCTCCCAGTCAAGAACAGCGACCACCTCGAGGGTTTCCGGATCAACCAAAACATTGTCGAGCTTTAGGTCTCCATGACAGAGGCACGGGGGATACTGGGTGAGATCAAGAGAGTACAGCGCAGCGGTGAGCTGTTTCTTCTCTCCGGAAGAGAGACCAAGATAATCGTCTCGTTCAAGTGCCTCGAGAACCGTATCGCAGTGTTCTGCCCAACTTTTCGTGGGTCCATCACCGTCAAATCCAAAACGATATATCGCGTCTTTCCCCTCAAGGTCTACAGAGAGAAGCTTGCGGGCCTCTGCGACAACCTTCTTCCAGAGTATGATCCTCTTCTCTCCTTCTTGAACAGTATCTGCCGGAATGCCACTCCCGACCCAGCCCTCTACTGAGTAGGGCCTTCCATTATCGAGTGTGCCGACCTGCGAGACATATGGCACCGGAATACCGCCGGATGCGGCTCTCGCCGCGCAAAACCTGGCCTTCTGAAAGCGGGCAAGCCCGACCTCCGTCGACAAACGCTCGTTGACCCGAACAAGGTGCATCGAACCATCACCCAATGTACACCGAAATTTTGTATTAGAGAGGCCACGATCTCTTATCTCGACCAGCTCCCCTATTCGCTGCTCAGGAAAGAGCTTCGCAAGAGAATGAAGAAGAGCGTGTTGCTGAACAATTTCTGGCATCTGTCTCGCTCAAGGATCTAAGGACTTTACGAAATGAAGGCAAGCGTCATCGTCAATCGCGATCTCCTCTCCATACGCTACCGGCTTACCACGGTACGAGAGGCCAAGGCCATCTGGGACATAGCCCCGTTTCACGTAGAGTCGTTGTGCCGGGCCGTAGTCTGGCAGCAGTCCAACTCCAAGAGTCACCTTATCACATCGCAGTGCAACCCGTCGTTCAAGCTCATCGAGCAACTTTGCCCCCAATCCTTGGCAACGATAGGAGGGAAGGACATTGAGGTCTGATATCTCCGGGATCGTTTCTCCCTCTCTCGGATGGTACGACGGTGACCACACGATCGTGCCGTAGCCAGCAAAGCGATCCTCCACCGTAACCACCACCACATCCCGCTTCCCAAGCGCTACCTCCTTCAGGTAGTTCTCATACTGGCTTATCGGCTTATTCCAACCGATGGAATCAAAGGCAGCAGATATCACTTCAGGATCATCATCACAGAGATCACGGAGCTCAACGACAGATAGCTTATTCATCATTTCAAGGTACGAAAAAAACTCTGCGCACGGGAGAGGAAAAGCGGTACCAGAGACTCTCGGGCTCCCTGGAGCTCCTCGCTTCCATTCATTCGCCTCTCTGGCAGAATTAATGAATTGACGGGAATCGAACTCGATGCTCTCTGCAAATTCCGGTAATGATCGCCTCATGCCTATCTCACCGACGTGCTCCCACGGCTCGCAAGTCAGAAGACTACCTCGCTCAATCGGCTTACTCCGCTCGATTGGAAAAAAGCGTAAGACGAGTATCGAGCACATCAGGCGGAGGGCTTTTAAGAGACACTCCGCAGACGAGCCGATACTTTCCACTGTCATCATTACCCGCGCGCTCGTCGAGGACGTCGAAGAAAAGCCCTTCGCCTGAGGGGCGAACACCTCGCTACTTCTTCACATCAACACTCTGTCAAGCATGGGTTCGTTGGGGGCATTACCTTACTTCCTCGTCATGAATGTCCACTTCCTTCAGAGGCCATACAGACAGACGTCTGGGTCCCGTCAATCTGTTTGCTCTACACGCACACCCCACTTGACCTTGGGTTGCAATTGCTTGGCAGCACAATCACGCAAATATAAGTTGATCAGATTTTGGTACGTAATTCCGGAGGTTTCTGCGAGTTTCTTGAAGTAATCAATAGTATCCAAATCCAATCGAATCGTGATCTGCTTCTTAAGTTTAGCAGCGTATGGATTCTTCCTGCTCTTAGAGAAGTCGTACTCTTTTCTCATGGGCTGCTCCTATAAAGTTTTTCTTCTTTTTTGGTAGCCTTTCGCGCCGATATAATACGAATGATCTCGTCACTTTCACGGTAGCAATGACAAACAAGGAGTACTCGAGATTGGCTACTGGCTCCGAGCAAGATAAATCTATCCTCTCCCTCGGAATGATCAGGATCATCAATCAAGCGACCATTCTCGTCATAAAATACCGTCCGAGCTTCCTCGAATGAGATGCCGTGCTTCTTTTCATTTGAAGCAGCCTTCCTCGGGTCCCACTCAAAGCGAATATTGCTCATATAATTATGATATAAATACAAGCCAAGCTTGGCAAGTAACTTCTCAAGTGCGGCTGCCCCCTTAGAATTGACAAGAAGTTAAGGACAACACCCCGAGCCCAATCATTCTTCCCTGGGATATCCACAGATCCGTTTTATCTTCTCTAAAACAGCTGAGACTTTCTCGCGCGGTGACGGGAACTCTCCAACAAGGAAGCAAGGAATTTGAGCTGTCGCGCGAGAAACATAGTCGAGGCGCCTCCGCTCCTCCGTCGGATCTATCGAGCTCCGTTTCGCATAGTGCTCGGCAAACTGGCGAGTCTCGAGCACCTCTACATTTTCAGGTTGCGCCGAAACATCTGTACCTCCAAACCAAAAAATCGCTGCCACCGGGAGAAATCTTGCGGTTCCGTCCGATATCTCCTGAAACCCCTGGAGGACGGAAGAATCTTCCAAATCGCCAGATATACAGATCTCAAAGCGATCAGACCCGATACGCACGGTGGGAGAATCCTCCCTCAGAAACCGACTCCCAGCAGGCCCCTCCTCAACGAGTGCGTGTGCAGTAGTCGTCTTTCCCGAGCCACTTTCACCGGCAAAATACAGACCCACCTCCCCGTACTGAAGCGTGTCACCCATAGGGACTTCAATAATCCCCTCCCGTAACCTGATAGCACGTGTCTCGTCAAACGCCTCCAAGTGCTCCCCGATGAACGGTCGAAGATCCGTTGCCATACTCGAATCAAATTCCATCCCGTTACTATAGCCTTTTCGGAAGATAAATTCGCCCCCAGGACGAATTATTCCGCAGCAGACGAGGGACGATTTCTGTAGGTGCTTGGAGTAGCATTCCACACAAAATAGAAAAAAGGCCTAAGAGCAGCCACGACTTGTGAATCTTCGATGATGATTCCGTCCTGAGTGGAAGGGGAAAGAATGCTGAGTTTCTCATCGTAGATCGCGAAGAAGCTATCGATCGGAAACGAAGAGTGATCTACAAACCGAGCCTCCATGGGCGCAGCTTCGGGGGGATCCATATAGCGTTTCTGTATATATTCATGAGCGAATGGTGTCTCAACAAAGAGAAACTTGGTTTCGACTTTTCGGGTGTACTTAACTGGAAGGTACCCCTCCTCGATAAACTCACCGATGACCGAGTAAAGGTTGTCAATATTTGCGAATTCGAGCAGCTCTGTCTGGGCACTTAGGGCATCGGTTGCCATCTGTTCGAACCCTTTAGCTCCTTGAAACGTTCTTACCTGTAGCCCTCGTTGGGTTGAGCGAAACTCATCCATGAGATCGATCATCGCCTTGCCGAGTACATTTTGTTTTCTCTCGAGCAGAGCTCGCTCTTCGTCGAGCATTCGTGAAAGTTCAGCAGGAGATTCGATAGCGATGCGTCTTCTTTTTCCTTCGTAGATGCTTCTTACTAAACCGAGGTGCTCAAACCGTTCAAGGATGCTGTGTACTGTTACTCGGTTGAGCTTCGCTTCCTTTGAGATCTCTAGCACTGGGGCTACCCCGAGTTTAAGAGCTGCCGCATAGACTTTTTGCTCGAGCTTGCTAAACCCGAGCTCTTCAAGAACCTCATACATATGTAGAAATATATCTACATTTTTGCCTTTAAGCTAGCCAACCAGTTAAAAATACATATTTTTTATAAATTTAAACAGAATACAAGGTTCTACGCTTAGTTGTGTAGTGCATCGCCTCCGGTATGGTTCGAAGAGACAACCAATGAGGTGAAACGTAATGAGAATGGAAAATCTACGTGTGGTAGCAGGTCGATTTGCTAGGCGGCTCCTTCTCACTGATCCTCAGGAGCTTGCAGCTGCCCGAGAGACTGAACTTGCCCGAATAGCTCAGCGACCAGGAGACACCCCCTTAAAGGAGTGCTCTTTTCCGAAATCGGGCGTACGTCTTTTTGCAAAAGAGGAAACTTGTAATGATCCAACCGGAACGCACTACGATCGGGTGTATCCTCCGCTATTTCGAATAATCGCGGAAGCTGGACTAACCCCAGATAACGTAGAGCTTGCTGAAACCTCATCTGGCAGTGCAGCTCCCGCATTCGGGGTACTGGCAAGAGAGCTTGGCTACCGATCGGTTGCTTTTCTCCCTGGAGAGCTCTCTCCTGCTCGTCGATCGTTTTCCGAGGCTCAGTGCGATGAAGTGGTCGTAGCCGATCCGAAACGCGACGGTTGGGGAGTTGTCGGCGCTTCAAAGGCGATGAGGGACGCTCTTGAAGAGAGCCGTCAGCGCTGGCGTCAAGAAGGGGGGAAACGACTCTTTACGCTCAATCACTCTAGAGTGCCTGAGTCTCTTGAAGCGATCTCCTCGCTTGCTGCTGAAGCAGTTCAGCAAGTCAAAGGTGAAAGGATTCATTATTGCGTATTGGTAGCCGGAAACGGCACGGTTCTTAACGGGGTCGGGCAGGCAATAAAAGACCTTGCTCCGGGTGTAGAAATAATTGCCGTTGAGCCGAGAGATCGCCCTGTATTCTTTGAGATGCGCTACCCGGGAGCTTTCAAGCAGCGCTACGGCGAAGCTCCCCCAACACTTGCTGATATGGAAGGGCGAGATTTTTATGCTCCAGGAATGGGTGGTGTCGGAATTGATTGCCCGTTTCTCGAAGCAGCAATTTCGATCGTGGACGACGTTATTCTCGTCGATCGGGATACCTGTGGAGAGGTACAACAGGAGCTGTTCAAGCAAGGTGAGATGGTCGGAACAACAAGTGCCCTCTCGCACGCAGCAGCGAGAGAGGTGGCGAAGAGCTGCGCGGGGGGAAATATTCTCATCATCCACTATGACTCAGCGGACAAATATTAACCCCAACGTTGCATAAAAATTTGCCCGTAGACTGCTTTGCTCCCACAATAGCAGCACATCTTGAAACTTTGATCGAGTTTTTAGACCTCACTG